>JBEHXI010000187.1:0-15138 GCA_048498775.1 Actinomycetota bacterium
CGCGGAGAACCGCCCCCGAACCCGGAACACGCCGTAGGCGCACCCCGTGCACCCAGCACCCCGAGCACCGGGTGCAGCCCGCTCGGGGGGAGGGGGAGGAAAAAGAGGGAGCACCCGCACCCAGAGCACCGGGGTCAGGCGAGCGCGAAGTCGCGAGCGATGCGCACCCCGAGGCGCTCAAGCAGCGGAGCTGCTTGAGCCACGCACCGGGTGACGTCCGGCTCCAGCTGCGTGAGCGCGTACGCCCGGCTGATCCCGGCCGCCCGCAGCGCCTCGTCCGGGAGCTCCAGCCGCCCGCAGACCGCCGCCACCTCGATGCCCCGGGCCCGGGCGGCCTGAGCCACCCCCGCCGGCGCCTTGCCGTGCAGCGTCTGCCGGTCCAGCGCCCCCTCCCCCGTGATCACCAGGTCGGCGCGCTCCAAAGCCCCCTGGAATCCGGTGAGTTCGAACAGCACGTCCACCCCGGGCCGGAACGACGCCTTCAGGCCGAACAGCGCGCCGAAGCCGATCCCGCCCGCCGCGCCCGCGCCGGGCGCCCGCGCCAGGTCGGAGGCGCCCAGCACCTCCGCGTACCGGGCGAGCGCGCGGTCGAGGGTGGCGATGTCCGCGGCGGAGGCGCCCTTCTGCGGGCCGTAGACCGCGGCGGCGCCGGTGGGCCCGCACAGCGGGTTGTCGACGTCGCTGGCGAGGACGATCCGGGTGGCGGCGAGCCGGGCGTCGAGGCCGGAGAGGTCCGCGGTGGCCAGCCGGGCCAGCGCCGCTCCGCCGGGGCCGACGGGGACACCGTCGGCGTCGAGGAAGCGCGCGCCGAGCGCGGCCAGCATGCCCGCGCCCCCGTCGGTGGTGGCGCTGCCGCCGACCCCGAGCACCACGGTGCGGGCTCCGGCGTCGAGCGCGGCGCGCAGGAGTTCCCCGGTGCCGTAGGTCGTCGCGGTGAGCGGCGCGAAGACCCCGGGCGGCAGGAGCCGCAGCCCGGATGCCTCGGCCATCTCGATGACGGCGGTCGCGCCGCGCATCGCGTAGGACGCGGTGACGGGCTCGCCGAGCGGGCCGGTCACGGTGGCGGCGCACCGCCGGAATCCGGCGGCGACGGCCGCGTCGACGGTGCCGTCACCGCCGTCGGCGACCGGCAGCACCTCGACGGGCAGGCCGGGCACCGCGGCCCGCAGCCCCGCGGCGACGTGCTCGCCCACCTGGGCGGCGGTGAGCGAGCCCTTGAACTTGTCGGAGGCGATCAGGACGCGACGCATCAGCGTCCCACCGCGTAGCCCTGCATGCCGCGCGGGTTGGCCGCCGCCGACAGCACCCCGGTCTCCGGGTCGCGGGCCACCGCGCACAGCCGTCCCTCGGCCCAGTCGTCGGTGACGGTCACGTCGTGGCCGCGGCGGCGCAGCGCGGCGATGACCGGCTCGCCGATGCGGGACTCGACGGTGACGCTGCCGGGCCGGGTCAGCCGCGGGTGGAAGCTGCTGGGGAAGCTGTCGTTGTGCCAGTTCGGGGCGTCGATGGCGCCCTGGAGGTCCAGCCCGCCGCGGACCCGGCCGCGCAGCGCGACGGCGAGGAAGAAGTGCAGGCTCCACTGGTCCTGCTGGTCGCCGCCGGGGGTGCCGAACGCCATCACCGGGACTCCGTCGCGCAGCGCGAGGGAGGGGGTGAGGGTGGTCCTGGGCCGCCGGCCCGGGGTGAGGGAGCTCGGCAGGCCGGGTTCCAGCCAGGTCATCTGGAGCCGGGTGCCGAGCGGGAAGCCGAGTTCCGGGACGACCGGGCTGGACTGGAGCCAGCCTCCGCTGGGGGTGGCGGCGATCATGTTGCCCCAGCGGTCGACGACGTCGAGGTGGCAGGTGTCGCCGCGGGTCGCCCCGTCGCGGGCCACGGTGGGCTCGCCGGAGCCGGCCACCGCCAGGGCGTCCCAGCCCTCCTCGGCGTCGGCCGCGACGCGCCCGGCCATCCGGGGCAGGCGCGGTATGCGGCCGCCGGGGCTGCCGGGGCGCAGGACGTGGGAGGCCGAGGGGGCGATCAGGTGGCGGCGTTCCGCGGTGTACTCGCGGGACAGCAGGTCGTCCAGCGGGACGTCGGCGGCGTCGCCGTACCAGGCCTCCCGGTCGGCCATGGCCAGCTTGGTGCCCTCCACCAGGACGTGGACGTAGTCCGGGGTGCCGTACGTGATCTCCTCGGGGAGCAGGGCGAGCTGCTGGAGGAAGACCGGTCCCTGGCTCCACGGCCCGGCCTTGGCCACCGTCCAGCCGTTCCAGTCGTAGGTGACCGGGCTCTCGTAGGTCGCGGACCAGCCGGCCAGGTCGTCGCCGGTCAGGACGCCGGCGTGGCGCTCCCCCGAAGTATCCAGGGCGGGGCGGGCGGCGGTGGCGAGCAGGGCCTCGGCGACGAAGCCCTCGCGCCAGACGCGGCGCGCGGCGTCGATGCGGTTCTCCCGGCTGCCGCCGGCCGCGTCGGCCTCGGCGATCAGGCGGCGCCAGGTGGCGGCCAGCGGCCGGTTGCGCAGCAGCCGCCCGGGCAGGGGTGGCCGGCCGTCCGGCAGGTACAGCTCGGCGGAGGTGGTCCACTCGGTGGTGAACAGCTCGCGCACCACCTCGACGGTGGCTCCGACGCGTTCGACGGCGGGGTGCCCGTTCTCGGCGTATCCGATGGCGTAGGTCAGGACGTCGGCGAGCGGCCTGGTGCCGTGGTCGCGCAGCAGGAGCATCCAGGCGTCGAACGCGCCGGGGACGGCGGCGGCCAGCGGGCCGGTGCCGGGGACGAGATCCAGGCCGAGGCCGGTGTAGTGCTCGATGGTGGCGGCGGCCGGTGCCGGTCCCTGGCCGCACAGGACGCGTACCTCCTGGCCGGCGGGGGCCAGGATGATGGGCACCTCGCCGGCCGGGCCGTTGAGGTGCGGTTCCACGACGTGCAGCACGAACGCCGCGGCGACGGCCGCGTCGTAGGCGTTGCCACCGTCCTCCAGGACGGCCATGGCCGACTGGGAGGCGAGCCAGTGCGTGGACGACACCATGCCGAAGGTGCCCTGGAGGGTGGGACGGGTGGTGAACATCGGGTCCGACTCCCTTGTCCGCGTCAGATCTTGGGAATGTCGAAGAAGTACATCAGACTTCCGGCGAGGCGGAAGTCGCCGTGCGCCCGCAGCCTGCGGGTGAGGAACAGCGCCGGGCCCGAGACGGCTCCGGAGGCCAGTCTCAGCAGTTCGGGGGCGGCCATCGTCAGGGTCAGGCGGGCGGGGCGTTCGGTGGCGTGGGCGGTGACGGTGCAGGTGCCGTCCGCGATGTCGGTCTCGTAGGTGTCCACGGCGCCGTCCGGGGCGGTGACACGCCAGCGGATCAGCACGGCGCGGCCGGCCGCGGCGCCGGGCCGCACCAGGCTCTCCATCCGGCGGAAGAGTTCGTCGAGGACGCGTCTGCGGTGCGGTCCTGCCATGAACTCGGCGGCGACGCGGCCGGGGACGGCCCGCACGATGCGGGCGAACTGCTGCGGGGTGACGGCGGAGAAGTCCAGCGCGGCCAGGTCGTGGGCGCCGAACACATCAGAGGAGGTCATGGGCCGGACCTTTCACGCCGAGGTGTCTGAGGACGGAGCGGGCCGCGTGGTAGCCGGACATCCCGTGCACTCCGGGCCCGGGCGGGGTGGCGGACGAGCACAGGAACACCGCGGGGTCCCCGGTGGCGTACGGGTCGCGGCGCAGCCCCGGGCGGATCAGCGCGCGCAGTCCGGCCGCGGAGCCGCAGGCGATGTCGCCGCCGACGTAGTTGGCGTTGCGGGCGGCGAGTTCGGCGGGGCCGCTGACGGCGCGGGCGAGGACGCGGTCGGTGAAGCCGGGGGCGAACCGTTCGATCTGGCTCTCGATGGCCGTGGTCGCGTCGCCCCGCCAGCCGTTGGGGACGTGCGCGTAGGCCCAGAAGACGTGCTTGCCGTCGGGGGCGCGCGTCGGGTCGAAGAGGCTGGGCTGGGCGGCGAGGACGAACGGGACCTCGGGTGCCCGGCCGCGGACGGCCCGGGTGAGCGCGGTGGAGATCTCGCCCGCGGTGGGGCCGAGGTGGACGGTGCCGGCGCGGGCGGCCGGGGGGCTGGTCCAGGGCACCGGGCCGTCGAGCGCGTAGTCGACCTTGAAGGCGGCCGGGCCGTAGCGGAAGGACCGGTAGGTGTCCTTCAGGCCCGCGATCCGGACGAGCGCGGTGGGTGAGGTGTCGAAGACGTAGGCGCGGGCGGGCGGCAGGTCGGCCAGGCGGGTGACGGTCTGTCCGGTGTGGATGATGCCGCCGAGTTCGGCCAGGTGGCCGGCGAGGGCGTCGGAGACCGCCTGGGAGCCGCCGCGGGCGAACGGCCAGCCGCCGCTGTGCGCGGCCAGCAGGAACATCAGCGCGCCGCCGGCGGTGACCAGGCTGCCGGGCGGGGTGACCAGGTGGGCGGCGGCGCCGGCGAGCAGGGCCCGGGCCTTGGCGTCGCGGAAGACGCGGTTCAGCACGGCGACCGGCAGCCCGGCGAGGGCGCCGAACCGGGCGAACAGCAGCGGGTGCGCGGGCAGGCCGGTCCACTGGGGGCGCAGGACGTCCCGGGCCAGTTCGTCCCAGCGGCCGGTGAAGGGGGCCAGCAGGCGGCGGTAGGTGCCGGCGTCGCGCGGGCCGAGGGACGCGGCGGTCTCCTCGACGGTGGGGGCGAGCAGCGCGGCGGTGCCGTCCGGGAAGGGGTGGGCCATCGGGAGCGGCGGGTGCACCCACTCCAGGCCGTGTTCGCGCAGCGGCAGCGCGTTGAAGACGGGTGAGCCGGCGCCGAAGGGGTGGGCCGTGGAGCAGGGGTCGTGCCGGAAGCCGGGGAGCGTCAGTTCCTCGGTGCGGGCGCCACCGCCGATGCCGTCGGACGCCTCGTACACCTCGACGGCGAGGCCGGCGCGGGCGAGGACCACCGCCGCCGTGAGGCCGTTGGGGCCGGAGCCGATCACGCTTGCGTCGATTGTCACCACTCCACGGTGCCAGACGACCGTCGCCGGGGCCGGTAGGGGCTCTGCGCCCCGGCGACGGGCGCCTCAGGAACGCCGGGCGGGCGCGACGCGGGTCAGCAGGGTGTGGAGCAGCAGCGCGGAGACGAAGCCGACGGCCCAGCCGTAGTCGGCGAGGGGCTTGAGGAACGGGATCAGGCCGCCGGCCGGGAAGGGCCCGCTGCCGGGGGCGGAGTAGGAGCCGCCGACGGCCAGGACGCCGCCGACGGTGAACGCGGTCACGGCGCGCCAGTTCCAGCCGCCCGCGTACCAGTAGCGGCCGCCGGGGCGGTAGAGGTCGGGCAGGTCGAGGCGGGTGCGGTTGATCAGCCAGTAGTCGGCGATGAGGATGCCGGCGACCGTCCCCAGCAGGCCGCCGACCAGGCCGAGCCAGGTGAAGATGTACATCTTCGGGTCGGCGTACAGCTGCCAGGGGAAGATGGCGATGCCGACGACGCAGGTGATCAGGGCGCCGGTGCGGAAGCTGATCAGCCGGGGCGCCAGGTTGGACAGGTCGAACGCGGGGCTGACCAGGTTGGCGGCGATGTTCACGGCGAGGGTCGCCACCAGGATGGTGACCAGGGCGAACAGGATGCCGAAGACGTTGCCCATCTTGGCGGCGAGCTGCACCGGGTCCCAGATGGCCTGGCCGTAGACGGCCTGCGAGCCGGAGGTGACCAGCACGGACAGCAGCGCGAAGGCGGTCATGGTGGTGGGCAGGCCGAGGGACTGGCCCCACAGCTGGGCGCGCTGGCTGACGCCGTAGCGGGTGAAGTCGGGGATGTTGAGGGACAGCGTCGACCAGAAGCCGATCATGCCCATCAGGGAGGGGAAGAAGACCTTCCAGAACTCCGGTCCCCAGCCGAGCCGGGAGGGCTGGTCGAGCAGCGGGCCGAGGCCGCCGGCCTTGGAGGTGATCCAGACCAGCAGGGCGATGGCGCCGACCAGGACGAACGGGGCCGCCCAGTTCTCGAAGCGGCGCAGGGTGTCCATGCCGCGGTAGATGATGGCGATCTCGAACGCCCAGAAGGCGAGGAAGGACACCCACTGGGTCCACGGGTGGCCGCCGATGGCCGTCGCGGCGGTCCAGGCGTGGCCGAACAGCCGTCCGGCGAGGAAGAAGACGGCCTCGCCGCCGATCCAGGTCTGGATGCCGAACCAGGCGCAGGCGACGGCCGCCCGGATCAGGGCGGGCAGGTTCGCTCCGCGCACCCCGAAGGCGGCCCGCGCGAAGACGGGGAACGGGATGCCGTACTTGGGCCCGGCGTGGCCGGTGAGCAGCATCGGCAGCAGGACGATGACGTTGGCCAGGGCGATGGTCAGCACCGCCTGCTTCCAGTCCATGCCGAGGGCGACCAGGCCGGAGGCGAGGGTCCAGGAGGCGATGTTGTGGGCCATGCCGACCCACAGGGCGGCGAAGTTGTAGGTGGTCCAGCGGCGCTGGGCGAGGGGCACCGGGAGCAGGTCGGGGTTGGCGTAGTGGCCGGTGGGCATCGGGGTTTCTATGCCGGCGGGGGAAGCGGTGTCGGTCACGTGACCTGCCTTCGTTCGAGGAGGGGGCGAGGCAGTTCGGGGGCTCAGTCGCTCAGTGCGGGGATGACCCGTTCGCCGTAGGTGTCGATGAGGGGTTCGCGGGCGTCGTGCATGGCGTAGACCGCGAACTGGTCCACGCCCAGGGCGCGCAGCGTCCGCAGCTTGGCGATGTGGTCCTCGACCGGGCCGAGCAGGCAGAAGCGGTCGACGATGGCGTCGGGGACGAAGGCGGTGTCGGGGTTCCCGGCCCGCCCGTGGTGGGCGTAGTCGTAGCCCTGGCGGTCCTTGATGTAGGCGGTGAACTCGTCGGGGACGGCGGCGGAGTGCTCGCCGTAGCGGGCGACGAGGTCGGCGACGTGGTTGCCGACCATCCCGCCGAACCAGCGGCACTGCTCACGGGCGTGGGCCAGGCCCGCCGCGGTGCCGTCGGTGACGTACGCGGGGGCGGCCACGCAGACCGTGATGTCGCCGGGGTCGCGGCCGGCCGCGGCGGCGGCGTCGCGCACCGCCTTGACCATCCACTCCGTCAGATAGGGGTCGGCCAGCTGGAGGATGAACCCGTCGGCGTGGCGGCCCGCCGCCGCCAGGGCCTTGGGGCCGTAGGCGGCCATCCAGACCGGCAGCCGGCCGTCCCTGACCCAGGGCAGACGCAGCCGGACCCCGCCGACCTCGGCCTCGCGGCCCTCGGCGAGGTCGCGGATGACGGCGATGGCCTCCCGCAGTTCGGCCAGCGTGGTGGGCCGGCGGCCGGCCACCCGCATGGCGGAGTCGCCGCGGCCGATGCCGCAGACGGTGCGGTTGCCGTACATCTCGTTGAGGGTGGCGAAGGTGGAGGCGGTCACCTCCCAGGTGCGGGTGGCCGGGTTGGTGACCATCGGGCCGACGACCAGCCGTTCGGTGTGGTCCAGGATGCGGCTGTGGATGACGAACGGCTCCTGCCACAGCACCGCGGAGTCGAAGGTCCAGCCGTAGCCGAAGCCGGCCTGCTCCGCGCGCCGCATCAGCGAGACCACGGCGGAGGCGGGCGGGTCCGTCTGCAGGACGAGTCCGAAGTCCATTGCGCCTCTTTTCCGATCGTCGGTCAGCCGAGGTACTGGCAGGTGCCGCGGGGCTGGTACTGGCCGTGGCCGGCGTGCCCGGTGAAGGTCCGGCCGTCGATGACCGGCTCGCCGCGCGAGAGGACCGTCTCGACCCGGCCGGTGACGCGCCGCCCCTCGTAGGCCGAGTAGTCGACGTTCATGTGGTGGGTGTCGGCGGAGACGACCTGCTCGGCGTGCGGGTCGTAGACGACGATGTCGGCGTCGGCGCCGGGGGCGATGGTGCCCTTGCGCGGGTACAGGCCGAACATCCTGGCCGGGGTGGCGCAGGCGATCTCGATCCAGCGGCGGCGGGTGATCCGGCCGTCCACGACCGCCTGGTGGAGCAGGTCCATCCGGTTCTCCACGCCCGGCAGGCCGTTGGGGATCTTCGAGAAGTCGCCCCGGCCGAGCTCCTTCTGGCCCTTGAAGCAGAACGGGCAGTGGTCGGTGGAGACCACCTGGAGGTCGTCGGTGCGCAGGCCCCGCCACAGGGCCTCCTGGTGCTCGCGCGGGCGCAGCGGCGTGGAGCAGACGTACTTGGCGCCCTCGAAGTCGGGGCGGGCCAGGTCGTCGGTGGACAGGAACAGGTACTGCGGGCAGGTCTCGGCGAAGACGGCCAGCCCCTTGTCGCGGGCGCCGGCGATCTCGGCGACGGCCTCCTCGGCGGAGACGTGGACGACGTACAGGGGCGCGCCGGCGACCCGGGCGAGCTGGATGGCGCGGTGGGTGGCCTCGGCCTCCAGCAGGGCGCGGCGGACCTCGCCGTGGTGGCGGGGGTCGGTCCGCCCGGCGGCGAGGGCCTGGGCGACGAGGACGTCGATGGCGATGCCGTTCTCGGCGTGCATCATCGTCAGCCCGCCGTTGTCGGCGCAGCGCTGCATGGCGCGCAGGATCCTCCCGTCGTCGCTGTAGAAGACGCCCGGGTACGCCATGAACAGCTTGAACGAGGTGATCCCCTCCTCCACCAGGAGGTCCATCTCCTTGAGGGAGTCCTCCGTGACGTCGGCGAGGATCATGTGGAAGCCGTAGTCGACGGCGCACCGGCCGTCGGCCTTGGCGTGCCAGGCGTCCAGGCCCTCGCGCAGCGGGCGGCCGACGCTCTGCACGGCGAAGTCGATGATGGTGGTGGTGCCGCCCCAGGCGGCGGCGCGGGTGCCGGTCTCGAAGGTGTCGGAGGCGTAGGTGCCGCCGAACGGCATCTCCATGTGGGTGTGGGCGTCGACCCCGCCGGGGATGACGTACTTCCCGGTGGCGTCGATGGTGCGGTCGGCGGTCCACGGGATGTCGGCGCCGTGGGCCGCGAGGGCGGCGACCCGGCCGTTCTCGATGAGGACGTCGGCGTGGGTCTCCTCGGCGGCGGTGATCACCAGGCCGCCGCGGATGGCGGTACGGGTCATGCGCTCTCCCCCTCCAGTTCCCTTTCGGCCTCGGCCAGGGCGGAGCCGAGGATGCCGGCGCCCTCCTCGGCCTCGGCGATGGTCAGCGTCAGGGGCGGCGCGATGCGCAGGACGTTGCCGTGCCGGCCGCCCTTCCCGATCAGCAGACCGCCCTCCCGGGCCGCTTCGAGGACCAGCGAGGCGGCCCGGGCCGACGGCTCGTCGGTGCCGGGGGCGACCAGCTCCACTCCGATCATCAGTCCGCGCCCGCGGACCTCGCGGACCAGCGGCGAGGTGGCCGCGACGGACTGGAGCCGGGCCAGCAGCAGCCCGCCCACCCGGCGGGCGTTGCCCTGGAGGTCGTGCTCGACGAGGTAGTTGAGGTTGGCCAGGGCGCCGGCGGTGGTGACCGGGCTGCCGCCGAAGGTGGAGATGGAGTTGGCGGTCAGGCAGTTCATCACCTCGGCGCGGGCCACGACACCGCCGATGGACAGCCCGTTGCCCAGCCCCTTGGCGAAGGTGAGGATGTCGGGCGGACCGGCCTGGCCGTGCGCCTGCCAGCCCCAGAAGTGCTCGCCGGTGCGGCCCCAGCCGGTCTGCACCTCGTCGGTGATCCACAGGATGCCGTGCCGGTCCAGCACCCGGCGGAAGGCGGCGAGCAGCCCGTCGGGGCCGCTGGTGAAGCCGCCGACGCCCTGGATCGGCTCGGCGATCAGCGCGGCGACCGTGCCGTTGGCCTGCCCGAGCATGTCGGTGAGGTCCTCGACGCAGGCGTCGGTGAAGGCCGCGTCGCTCAGGTGGGCGAACGGCCCGCGGGTGCGCACCCCGCCGTGGACGTAGAGCGTCTGGAGCGGGGAGAGGCTGGTGGGCGACCAGGCGGTGTTGCCGGTGACGCCGATGGAGGTGAAGGACCGCCCGTGGTAGCTGTTGCGCAGCGCGATGATCTGGTTGGAGCGCCGGTGGGTGGTGGCCAGCAGCAGGGCGGTGTCGTTGGCCTCGGTGCCCGAGGTGGTGAAGAAGACCCGCGGGTCGGGGATGCCGGACAGCCGGGCGACGCGCTCGGCCAGTTCGACGGCGCTGCGGGACAGGTACAGCGTGGAGGTGTGCAGCACCTTGCCGGCCTGCGCGGCGACGGCGGCGGCCACCTCGGGCAGCGCGTGCGCGGTCAGCGTGGTGAGGATGCCGCCGAAGAAGTCCAGGTAGCAGCGGCCTTCCGCGTCCCAGACGTGGCGGCCCGCGCCGTGGGTGATCTCGATGGGCCGCTGGTAGTAGGTGGCGAGCCAGTCGGGTGAGACGGCGCGGTGGCGGGCGGCGAGCGCGGGTTCGGTCATGGTTGCCATAACGATCAGGGCTCCACGAGGTCGCCGTAGGCGTCCGGGCGGCGGTCCCGGTAGAACGCCCACAGCTGCCGGACCTCGTCGATCAGGCCGAAGTCCAGATCGCGCACCAGGAGTTCCTCCTTGGTGTCGGACGCGGTGCCGCCGACGAACTGGCCGCGCGGGTCGACGAAGTAGCTGGTGCCGTAGAAGTCGTTGTCGCCGTACTCCTCCTGGCCGACCCGGTTGATGGCGGCGACGAAGTACTCGTTGGCGACGGCGGCGGCGGGCTGCTCCAGCTGCCACAGGTAGCCGGACAGGCCGCGCGAGGTGGCGGACGGGTTGTAGACGAGCTGCGCGCCGGCCAGGCCCAGCGCGCGCCAGCCCTCGGGGAAGTGCCGGTCGTAGCAGATGTAGACGCCGACGCGGCCGACCGCGGTGTCGAAGACGGGCCAGCCCACGTTGCCCGGCTTGAAGTAGTACTTCTCCCAGAAGCCCTTGACCTGCGGGATGTGGTGCTTGCGGTACTTGCCGAGGTAGCTGCCGTCGGCGTCGATGACGGCCGCGGTGTTGTAGTAGAAGCCGGACTGCTCGACCTCGAAGACCGGGACGACGATCACCATGCCGGTCTCCCGGGCGAGGTCCTGCATCCGCCGCACGGTCGGCCCGTCCGGGACGGGCTCGGCCCAGCGGTAGTGCTCGGCGTCCTGGACCTGGCAGAAGTAGGGTGCGTTGAACATCTCCTGGAAGCCGATGACCCGGGCGCCCTGCGCGGCGGCGGCCCGGGCGTGCTCCTCGTGCTTGGCGATCATCGACTCGCTGTCCCCGGTCCAGGTCGCCTGTACCAGCGCGGCGCGTACCACTGTGCTCATGAGCAGCTCCTTCACGCGACGTCACGGCTGTCCCGCAGGGGCATCTACGCCCGTAGAACCGATGGGGGAGAACGTAGAGCGCAGCCTCCACTGTGGCAATACCCGTGCCGTTACTCAATGAGGACGGCGGCGTTACAGCTCGTTACGAGGCGATTTCCCACCACTGGCAGACGCGGCGCACCGGCACCGGCGCCGGATGGATTCACAGGCCAACTTGCAAGGCTGCCTGTTGTTCTCCTACGGTGGAGACATGCCCGCCTCCGAACAGTCCCGCGCCGCGGAGGAGCTGACGACCGCCGTCTCCCAGCTCGCCCGCCGGTTGCGCGCCGCCTCACCGGAGGGCTCGCTGACCCCCTCGCAGCGCACCGTCCTGGCCCGGCTCGCCCAGCAGGGCCCGGCGACCACGGCCGCGCTGGCCCGGGCCGAGCTCGTCCGGCCCCAGTCCATGGGCGCCACCCTCGCCGCACTGGAGGAGCAGGGCCTGGTGACCCGCTCCCCCCACCCGACCGACGGCCGGCAGGTCGTCTTCTCGGTCACCGAGGCCGGCCTGCGGCGGTTCGACGCGCTGCGCCACGCCAAGCGCAGCTGGCTGGCCGACGCCATCGAGGCGGAGCTCGACGAGGACGAACTGCGCACCCTGACCGCCGCCACCGCCCTGATCAGGAGGCTCGCCCAGTGGTGACGAAAGCGACGGGGCCGCGGGCCGCCACCGGCGCACCGGCCGCCGCGCGGGACACCGGCACCGGCTTCGGCGCCCGCCTGGTGACCCCGCTGCTGCTGGGCTCGGTGCTCAATCCCATCAACTCCACGATGATCGCCACCGCGCTGGCGGACATCGGCGCCGACCTGCACGTCGGTGCCGCCGCCACCGCCTGGCTGGTGGCCTCCCTGTACCTGGCCAGCGCGGTGGGCCAGCCCGCCATGGGCCGGCTCGCCGACCTCGCCGGGCCGCGCCGGGTGTTCCTGGCCGGGCTGGGCCTGGTCGGCGCCGCCGGCCTGGCGGGCGCACTCGGGCCGGGCCTGGACTGGCTGATCGTCTCCCGGGTGCTGCTCGGCTTCGGCACCTCGGCGGCGTATCCGGCCGCGATGGCGCTGCTGCGGGCCGAGTCGCAGCGGCTGGGCCGGGAGACCCCGCGCCCGGTGCTGGGTCTGCTGTCGCTGGCCTCGCTGTCCAGCGCGGCGGTCGGCCCGGTCCTCGGCGGGCTGCTCGCCGCCACCCTCGGCTGGCGGGCGATCTTCGCGGTGAACGTGCCGCTGGCGCTGCTCGGCGGCGTCCTGGCGGTGCTGTGGCTGCCGTCGGGCAGGGCGCCGCGCGACGACCGGGACCGGATGTCCGTGGACCCGGTAGGCATCGGGCTGTTCGCCGCCACCCTGACCGTCCTGATGCTCTTCCTGATGCGGCTGGACCACCCGCAGTGGGCGCTGCTGGCACCGGCCGCCGCGCTCGGCGCCGTCCTGGTGCGCTGGGAGCTGCGCCGCGCGCAGCCGTTCCTCGACCTGCGGATGCTCACCCGCAACCGGGCGCTGGTCACCACCTATCTGCGGCACGGCCTGGCCTACCTGGTCATCTACTGCGTGATGTACGGATACGCGCAGTGGCTGGAGGAGGCGCACGGCTACACCCCGTTCGAGGCGGGGCTGACCATGCTGCCGATGTCGGTCGCGGCGGCGGTGTGCTCGCTGCTGGGCGCCCGCACCAAGGGCATCCGGGCGCCGCTGACCGTGGCGTCGGTGCTGCTGGCCGCGGGCAGCGCGGCCCTCTTCCTCACCGGGCACGCCACCCCGCCGGCCGGACTGCTGCTCGCCGCCGTGCTGTTCGGGCTGCCGCAGGGCCTGAGCTCGACCGGCAACCAGGCGGCCGTCTACCGGCAGGCCCCGCCGGGTGGCACCGGCGCGGCGGCCGGGCTCCAGCGCACCGCGCAGTACGTCGGCGCCATCACCTCCGCCAGCCTGATCGGCCTGTTCTACGGGCAGCGGGCCACCGACGCCGGGTTGCACGACATGGCCGCGACCGCCGGGGTCCTCAGCCTGGCGCTGATCGTGCTGACCGTCACCGACCGGGCGCTGCGCACCGCGCGGCGCTGACCTTCCCTCATCTCCCTTCCGAAAGGCTCCGCATGCCTGTCACGACGCTCGACGCCCGTACCGCGCTGGTCCTGATCGACCTGCAGAAGGGCATCGTCGCGCTGCCGACCGCTCCCCTGCCGTCCGCCGACGTCGTCGCCCGCGGCGCCCGGCTGGCCGCCGCGTTCCGCGCCGCCAAGCTCCCGGTGGTGCTGGTGAACGTCACCGGCGGTGCCCCGGGCCGCACCGACCAGGCGCCGCCCGCGTCGGGCGCCCTGCCGGCCGACTGGGCCGAGCTGGTGCCCGAGCTCGACCGGCAGCCGGACGACCTGACCGTCACCAAGCAGCAGTGGGGCGCCTTCCACGGCACCTCCCTGGATCTGGAGCTGCGGCGGCGGGGTGTCACCCAGATCGTGCTCGCCGGGATCTCCACCAGCATCGGCGTGGAGTCCACCGCCCGCTCCGCGCACGAGCACGGCTACCACGTCACGATCGCCACCGACGCGGTCAGCGACCTCAACGCCGACGCCCACCGCAACAGCATCGAGCGGATCTTCCCGCGGCTGGCCGAGACCGGCACGACGGACGAGATCCTGGCGCTGCTCGAAGCCCAGCGCTGAGCCCTACGGGCCCTGAGGGTCCACCACCATGGCCGAGCCGCCGCCGCGGCGCACCCGTTCGGCGGCGGCCAGCCAGCGCCCGTCGGGCAGCGCCTGGATCCCGGTCGCGGCACCGATCTCCGGAGTGCGGGTGAAGCGGTGCCCCAGGGCCTCCAGCCGGGCGCGCTCCGGGCCGTCGTGGAGGGCGGGTTCCAGCTCGGTCGTCGCGGTGTCGCGCTGGCTGGCGCGGGGCGCGGCGATGGCGTCCACCAGCGGCAGCCCGCGGTCGATGTGGCCGAGGAGGACCTGCAGCACGGTGGTGATGATGGTGGCGCCGCCGGGTGAGCCGACGGCGAAGTCCGGCCTGCCGTCCTTGAGCACGATGGTCGGGGAGATCGACGAGCGCGGCCGCTTGCCCGGCGCGGGCAGGTTCGGGTCGGGTACCGCCGGGTCGCGGGGCGTGAAGTCGAAGTCGGTCAGCTCGTTGTTGAGCAGGAAGCCGCGGCCGGGCACCACCATGCCGTTGCCGCCGGTCTTCTCGATGGTGAGGGTGTAGGCGACCACGTTGCCCCAGCGGTCGGCCACCGTCAGGTGGGAGGTGTTGACTCCCTCGGGACCGGCCGGGACGGTGTCGCCGCCGCGGTCGCAGTCGTCGGCCGGGTCCCGGGGATCGCCGGCCGGCAGCGGGCTGGTCAGCACCGCGTCGTCCCTGATCAGGCAGGCCCGGGAGGCGGCGAAGCGGTCGGAGAGCAGCCCCTCGGTGGGCACGTCCGCGTACGCCGGGTCGCCGACCCAGCGGTTGCGGTCGGCGAACGCGATCCGGCCGGCCTCGATGAAGCGGTGCAGGTACTGGGTCTCGTCGAGGTGGGCGAGGTCGGTCTGGCGCAGGATGTTCAGGGCCTCCCCGATGGTGGTGCCGCCGGAGGAGGACGGGGCGGCGCCGAAGACGTCCAGGCCGCGGTACCGGACGTGGGTGGGGGCCTGGAAGCGGGTGCGGTAGGCGGCGAGGTCGGCGGCGGTCATGACGCCGGGGCGGACGGTGCGGCGGGCGCCGCGGCGCACCCGGGGCGCGCGGACCGTCCTGACGATGTCCGCGCCGATGTCGCCGTGGTAGACGGCGCCGACGCCGCGGCGGGCGATCTCCCGGTAGGTGCGGGCCAGATCGGGGTTGCGCAGCGTGGAGCCGACGGCCGGGAGCCGGCCGCCGGGCAGGAACAGGGCCGCGGTCGCCGGGAAGTCGGCGAAGCGGGCCTGGTTGACCGCGGTCTGGGCGCGGAAGGTCGCGTCCACGGTGAAACCGCGTTCGGCGATCCGCTCG
>JBEHXI010000188.1:0-15036 GCA_048498775.1 Actinomycetota bacterium
CAGCCGCGCCAGTCGGTTAGCCAGGATATTGCGCGCGATGCCCAGTTCGGCGCCCGGCCCGGGCGGGGCGGCGGCACGGTGGCGCCGGCGACCGGCCCGGTATGGTGGGAATGCGGCATGGCCCGGCCGTGGCGATCCGTCAACCGGAGCGCGACCGGAGCGCCGGGCCGTGTTCTCCCCGCTCTTGTAGTGTGGCGGGGTCATCCATCCGGACGACGGGGTCCGGTCGCTCGCCAGTTTGAGTTGCGGGAGTAGCGAGTAGCAATGCGTATTGGTGTGCTGACCAGCGGCGGCGACTGCCCCGGACTGAACGCCGTCATCCGGTCCGTGGTGCACCGCGCGGTGGCCGACCACGGCGACGAGGTGATCGGCTTCCACGACGGCTGGAAGGGCCTGCTGGAGTGCGACTACCGCAAGCTGGACCTGGACGCGGTGGGCGGCATCCTGGCGCGCGGCGGCACCATCCTGGGTTCCTCCCGGGTGCAGCCGGCGCATCTGCGCGACGGTGTGGAGCGCGCCAAGGGCCATGTGCAGGAGCTGGGCCTGGACGCGATCATCCCGATCGGCGGTGAGGGCACCCTCAAGGCCGCCCGGATGCTGTCGGACGCGGGCCTGCCGATCGTCGGCGTGCCCAAGACGATCGACAACGACATCTCCTCCACCGACGTCACCTTCGGCTTCGACACGGCCGTGATGGTGGCCACCGAGGCGCTGGACCGCCTGAAGACCACCGCCGAGTCGCACCAGCGGGTGCTGATCGTCGAGGTGATGGGCCGGCACACCGGCTGGATCGCCCTGCACTCCGGGATGGCCGCCGGCGCGCACGCCATCGTCGTCCCGGAACGGCCCTTCGACATCGAGGAGTTGACCGAGGTCGTCCGCCGCCGGTTCGAGGCGAAGAAGAAGTTCGCCATCGTGGTGGTCTCCGAGGGCGCCAAGCCGCGCGAGGGCACGATGAAGTTCGAGTCCGGCGGCACCGACGTCTACGGGCACGAGCGCTTCGCCGGGGTGGCCCGTCAGCTGTCGGTCGAGCTGGAGCAGCGCCTGGGCAAGGAGGCGCGGCCGGTGATCCTCGGGCATGTGCAGCGCGGCGGCACCCCGACGGCGTACGACCGGGTGCTGGCCACCCGGTTCGGCTGGCACGCGGTGGAGGCGGCGCACAACGGCGACTTCGGGATGATGACGGCGCTGCGCGGCACCGACATCGTGCTGGTGCCGCTGGCCAGCGCGGTGGACCACCTCAAGACGGTGCCGGTCGAGCGGTACGTCGAGGCCGAGTGCGTCCTGTGATGATCTGATCCGCGACCCGCGCGGCACGCCGGGACGCTGATCCGCCCCCGCCCGATCCTCCGGGTGGGGGCGGTCTTAGTCTGGAGCGGGCGCACTGGTCGCAACCGGAACAATGCCGACGCCGGCGCGCCCGGTCGCGACGGGAGTGTGTGGATGGATCACAGTGGGCACGGCATGGCGGGCATGAACATGATGGACCTGCCGCCGTTCACCCTGAGCCGGGGGCTTCAGTGGAGCTCCGACCCCTTCTTCCTGATCGGGTGCCTGCTGGCGCTCGCCCTGTACGGCTGGGGGGTGGTGCGGCTGCGGCGGCGCGGTGACGCCTGGCAGTGGGGACGGGTCGCGGCCTTCGTGGTCGGTGTGCTGACCGTCGGCCTGACGATGTGCACCCGGCTCAACGACTACGGCATGTACATGTTCAGCGTGCACATGGTGCAGCACATGATCATCAGCATGCTCTCCCCCATCCTGCTGCTGCTCGGCGCCCCGGTGACGCTGGCCCTGCGCGCGCTCCCGACGGCCGGACGCGGGCGCAAGGGCCCCCGCGAGTGGCTGGTGATGCTGCTGCACAGCCACTACGTCCGGGTGATCTCGCACCCCGGCTTCACCATCCCGATGTTCATCGCCAGCCTCTACGCGCTGTACTTCACCCCGCTGTTCGACTTCCTGATGGGCAGCAAGGTCGGGCACATCGCCATGATGGTGCACTTCCTCGCCGTGGGGCTGGCGTTCTTCTGGCCGATCATGGGCGTGGACCCGGGCCCGAACCGGTCCGGGTACGTGATGCGGATACTGGAGCTGTTCATCGGGATGCCCTTCCACGCCTTCTTCGGCATCGCGCTGATGATGGCCAGCGAGCCGATGGTCAAGACCTTCCTCAACCCGCCCGCCACCCTGGGCGTGGACCCGCTGGCCGACCAGCACGCGGCGGGCGGCATCGCCTGGGCCTTCAGCGAGATCCCCTCGGTGCTGGTGCTGATCGCGCTGGTCTTCCAGTGGTATCTGTCCGAGCAGCGGCAGTCCCGGCGCCAGGACCGCAGGGCGGACCGCGACGGCGACCAGGAGCTGGTGGCCTACAACGCCTACCTGGCCTCCCTCCAGGCCCGCGGCCGGTGACGGCCGACCCCCGACCCCACCGGGGCGCCCTGGCGGGGTCGGGGGTCGGGGGGTGACGATGGATGCGGGCGGCCCCGACGACGCGGCCGCGCCGTTCCTTCGGGAGGATCTGCGATGCCGGGAACCGCGAGAGCGATGACGTGGTGCACCGTGGTGGCCCTGGTGGCGATCACGGCCTACTCGGTGGTCCTCGGGCCGGACGGCTGGCTGTGGCTGGGCTGGGTGGTGCTCGGCCTGCTGACCGCCGCGGACCTGCTGACCAGGCGGGGGTGAGCGGCGGTGTTCTACTACGTCCTCAAGTACGCGGTGCTGGGCCCGCTGCTCAAGCTGCTGTTCCGGCCCAGGGTGGTGGGCATGGAGAACATCCCCGAGGAGGGGGCGGCGATCATCGCGGGCAACCACCTGTCGTTCTCCGACCACTTCCTGATGCCGGCGATGCTGCACCGCAGGATCACCTTCCTGGCCAAGCAGGAGTACTTCACCGGGCCCGGCGTCAAGGGCCGGCTGACGGCCGCGTTCTTCCGCAGCATCGGCCAGATCCCGGTCGACCGCTCCGGCCGGAACGCCGCGCGGGGCGCGGTGCGCGAGGCACTGGAAGTGCTCGGACGCGGCGAGCTGCTGGGGATCTACCCGGAGGGCACCCGCTCGCCGGACGGGCGGCTGTACAAGGGGCGCACCGGGGTCGCGGTCATGGCGATCAAGGGCGGGGTACCGGTGATCCCCTGCGCGATGGTGGGGACCTTCGAGATCCAGCCGCCGGGCCGGGTGTGGCCGAAGATCCGCCGGGTGACGATCCGGTTCGGCGAGCCGATGGACTTCTCCCGCTTCGCCGGCCTGGAGGAGGAGCGCTTCGTGGTGCGCTCGGTCACCGACGAGATCATGTACGCGATCATGGAACTGTCCGGCCAGGAGTACGTCGACCGGTACGCCACCGACGTCAAGGCCGAACGGGATTCCGCGGCCCGCGAGTCGGCCGCCCGGGGGCGCAAGTCCGGCTGACCGCGCCGCCGTTGCGCTGTGGGCGGATCCTCGCAGGGCGAACGGGCCTGGGCGCGGCGGGCACCGGCGCGTAGCGTCCCGGTCATGACGGGTGACGCGTTCGTACTGGGAGCGACAGGGCAGATCGGGCGGGCCGCGGTGCGCGCGCTGGCCGGGGACGGCTGGCGGGTGCGGGCGGCCTCGCTCGGCGGCCGGCGGGACGAGGAGTGGCCGCCGGAGGTCGAGGCGCTGACCGTGGACCGGGAGGCCCCCGGGGCCCTCGCCGCGGCGCTCGGGGAGGGCTGCGACGTCCTGGTGGACTGCGTGGCCTACGGGCAGGCCCATGCCGGGCAGCTGACCGGGCTGGCGGGGCGGATCGGCTCGGCGGTGGTGATCTCCAGCGCGGCGGTGTACGAGGACGCGCGGGGCCGCGGCTTCGACACCCAGGAGGAGCCGGACGGCTTCCCGCGGTACCCGGTGCCGGTGCCCGAGACCCAGGCGACGGTGGCGCCCGGCGAGAACACCTACGCCACCGGCAAGGTGGCCCTGGAGCTCGGGCTGCTGGCGGCGGGCGACCGACTGCCGGTGACGCTGCTGCGGGCCGGTGCCGTGCACGGCCCGTACAACCGGCGGCCGCGGGAGCTGTACTTCGTCAAGCGGGCGCTGGACCGGCGGCCGGTGCGGGTGCTGGCGTACGGCGGCGAGAGCCGCTTCCACCCGGTGCACACCGCGAACCTCGCCGAGCTCGTCCGGCTGGCGGCCCGCCGGCCCGGGGCGAGGGTGCTCAACGCCGGTGATCCGCAGGCACCGGCCGTCGCGGAGATCGGAGCCGCGATCGACGCGGTGCTGGGGCACTCGTGCGAGACGGTGGCGCCGGACGGCCCGCCCCCGGCCCCCGGGGTGGGCGACACCCCGTGGTCCACTCCCCATCCCGTGGTGCTCGACATGTCGGCGGCCGAACGGGAGCTGGGGTACCGGGCGGTGACGGGGTACGCCGAGTCGCTGCCCGCGACCGTGGAGTGGACGGTCCGCGAGCTCGGCGGCCGGGACTGGCGCGAGGCGTTCCCGCTGCTGGCACAGGGCTACGGGGAGCTGTTCGACTACGCGGCCGAGGACCGCTGGCTGGCGGGGCGGTGAGCCTGCGTCAGCCCATCCCGAAGGGCCAGGTGAAGCCGCCGCGCGAGACCCGCAGATGGCCGAGGACGGAGCGGCCGGTGATGCGGATGACCGGACCGCCCGGCTCCTTCGGGCCCCGGCCGCCGGGCAGCGAGCGCTTGCCGAACAGCGCGCTGCCCACGTCGTAGACCTGGGCGTTGTCCGGCACGACGAGGATCACCTTGCCGCAGAAGCCGCCCGCGTCGATGACGACCTCGTGGCGGGTGAACACCGCGTGCCGCAGGTCGACGACGGCGGCGCCGAACCGGGCGCGGATCACGGTGTGCGGGGGCACCGGCCACTGGCCGCCCCGGCGGATCTTGCTGAACAGCGCGACCACGGGCGGGCTGTCCGGCTGGGGCGGGGCGGCCTCGGCGCCGGTGCCCGCGGTGGGCTCGGGCAGGTCGCGGGTGAGCGGGACCAGCTCGCCGCGGGTGCGGGCGTGGTAGGTGGCCTCCAGCCGCTCGGAGTGCTCCTCCGGGGTGAGCCGCCCGGTCGCCAGCGCGTCGGCGAGGACCATGGCCACCCGGTCGCGTTCGGCGTCGGAGGCGCGCAGGTCCGGGGCGGCCCCCGGGAGCGCGGTGAACCCGCGGGCCGTGGGGGACGGTTCGGCGGCCGGGGGCATGGGACCTCCAACGGCGTCGGGCGGCCCGGAGCCGGGCGCGGCGGATGGTCGGCTTCGGAGACTCACGTTATATCGCGTCATACCCTCAGGGCAATACACGCGGCGAGCCGGGAGCCGGCAGCACCCGCGGCGGCGGCCGGGCCGGGCCGGCCGCCACCCGCCGGCTCACTCCACGGCGCGCTGGGCGGTCGAGGGCTTCATCATGGTCGGTCGGGGCGCGGCGTGCGGGCCGCAGACCACGTCGTGGTCGTCGAGCCGGCCCGAGACCAGAAAGGCGGTCACCCGGTCGTTGATGCAGGGGTTGACCAGCGTGGTGACCCCGTGGGATCCGGCGTCGCGCTCGGTGATCAGCCGGGAGCCGCCCAGCCTGCGGTGCAGTTCGACGGCGCCCTGATACGGGGTGGCCGCGTCCCGGGTGCCGGCGACGATGAGCACCGGGGGCAGGCCGGGACGCGAGCGGACGTCCACCGGGGTGGGCCGGTGGCCGCTCCAGGTGGCGCACGGCAGGTTCATCCAGGCGTTGGGCCAGGTCATGAACGGGTAGCGCGCGTTCAGCGCGGTGTTGTCCCGGTCCCAGGTCCGCCAGTCGCGGGGCCAGGGGGCGTCATTGCACTCGACGGCGGTGTAGACGGCGTTCTCGTTCTCGGCGGCCGTGTTGGCCGCCGCGTTCTTGTAGTTGGGGCCCGCCGCGGCGATCAGCTGCCGGGCGTCGCCCGCCGCGTACCGGCTCCACGCTCCGGCGACGGCGGGCCAGTACACGTCGTAGTAGGGCGCGTTCTGGAAGAAGTTCACCAGCTCGGCCGGGCCGACCGTCCCGCCGATCGGGCTGCGGCGCGCCGTCGCGCGCAGCGTCTGCCACCGCTGCTCGACCTGGGCGGCCGTGCGGCCCAGGTGGTAGACCGCGTCATGGCGGGCGACCCAGGTCTCCCAGTCCTCCCAGCGGCGCTGGAAGGCCACGTCCTGGTCGAGGTTGTCGCGGTACCAGATGTGGTCGGGGGCGGGGTTGACCACGCTGTCGACGACCATGCGGCCGACATGGCCGGGGAACAGCGTGGCGTAGACCGCCCCGAGGTAGGTGCCGTAGGAGACGCCCAGGTAGTTGAGCCGGCGCTCCCCGAGCGCGGCCCGGATCACGTCCAGGTCGCGGGCCAGGTTGGGGGTGGTGAGCTGCGGCAGGAGAGCGCCGCCGTGCTGCGCGCAGCTCTCCGCGTACCGGGCGGCACGGCCGCGCCACAGCTGCTTGCCGGCCTCGTCCACCGGAACCGGGTCCGGCTTGGGGGCCTTGACGTACTCGCGGGGGGACTCGCAGGAGACCGGTGCCGAGTGGCCGACGCCGCGCGGGTCGAAGCCCACGAAGTCGTAGACGCGGGCGGCCTGCTTCCACAGCGCGCTGCCGGTGGTCACCCGCAGCGGGAAGCGCATCCCGGAACTGCCCGGGCCGCCCGGGTTGTAGACCAGGGCGCCCCGGCGCTCGGCCGGTGTGCCGGTGCCGCGGACGCGGTCCAGGGCGAGTTCGATGGTGGCGCCGCGGGGGTGGGCGTAGTCCACCGGCACGCGCACCGCGCCGCACTCGACGGGTGCCGGAAGGTTCCAGCCGGACGGGCAGGCCGCCCAGTGGACGCCCTCCCGCGCGGCGTGCTCCGCCGCGTAGCGGACCCCGGCCGCCACCCCGGCCCCGGCCCCGCCCCCGATGTCGGCGGTGGCCGCGGGGACGGCGGCGGCCAGGACGCCCGTCACCAGGGTGCCCGTAGCACCGAGCACCGCCAGGCGTCTGCCGGGCCGCCGGGGCGTCTTGGGGCCGCGCGGGCCCCGGGGCCCCTGGGGGCGCGGGGTGCCGCGGGGCCGGTCACACAGCTGTGTCTGAGTCATTCCACAAGAGTGTCCGGCTGGTTGGAACAGTTGCCATCCGGTAAGTCCAGCCGGGTGTAGGTCATCCGGGTTGAATCGGATTCGCGCGGGTCAGGGCCCCGCGCACCGGGCCGCCCGGTGGCCTGCCTCCAGCAGGCGCCGCAGCCGCAACGCGTCGGCCGCCACGGCGGTGACCAGGGCGGCGGGCCCGGCCAGCGGGGTCAGCACGGCCTGGCCGGCGGACGGGTCCCCGGCCAGCCGCCGGGCCGGGCAGGGCCGGTCCCGGTAGGCCGGGTCGACGACGAGGAGCTGCCCCACGGCACGGTGTCCGTCGAGCACCGCGGGCCCCGCACCGTGCGGGGCGCCGGGCCCGAAGGCGAGTTCCTGGACCAGCAGCGGCCGCCCGTCCAGGGTGACGTCCAGTCGGCCGACCAGGTCCCCGGGCTCCTCCCCCGCGCGGCCGAGCACCTGCTCCTCGCGCAGGACCAGTCGCGCGCCGCCCTCCAGCCGCACCCGGGTGCTCATCTCCAGCGCGCTTCCGGCGGTGGCGATCAACGGCTCGGGCAGCCAGCGCAGCCCGGCCCCGTCCGCGACGGTCAACCGCAGGTCGTAGGTGGCGGGCCCGCCACGATGGCCGGGCAGCGAGAGGGTGGCCGCCGCGGACCCGACGGCCAGGCGGGCCCCGGTGGCCACGTCGGCCCGCAGCGCCAGCCGGTCTCCGCCGAGCGGCCCGCTCATCGCGCCGACCAGCATGACCCGCGCCTCGCCGGGCGTCTCGGACCGGGTCCGGCGCACGGCCAGCGGGCCGTCGCCGTGGAGCACCGGCAGCGCGGTTCCGCCGCGTCCGTCGGGGGCGGCCACGACCCGGGCGGCGGCGCTCACCCCGGCCGGCCGGGTCCTGGCGGCCTCCGCCGCCGTGGCGGTCATCCGGCCGCCGGGGTCCAGGCGGCGAGCCGCTCGCGCACCCAGTGGGCCACCGGGGCGATGCCGTCCGCGGCGACCAGCGAGGTGAAGGCGACGGGCAGCGCGCCGCGCTGGGCCCTGGCGTCCCGGGCCATCACGCCGAGGTCCGCGCCGACCAGCGGTGCCAGGTCGGTCTTGTTGACGACCAGCAGGTCCGCGGTGGTCACCCCCGGGCCGCCCTTGCGGGGGATCTTGTCGCCGCCGGCCACGTCGATGACGAAGACCTGGGCGTCCACCAGGCCCCGGGAGAACGTCGCGGTCAGGTTGTCGCCGCCCGACTCCAGCAGGACGAGGTCGAGCGGGCCCACCCGCTCCTCCAGCTCCTCGACGGCCTCCAGGTTGGCGGAGATGTCGTCGCGGATGGCGGTGTGCGGGCAGGCGCCGGTCTCCACGGCGCTGATCCGCTCGGGCGGCAGCACGGCGTTGCGCAGCAGGAACTCGGCGTCCTCGCGGGTGTAGATGTCGTTGGTGACGACGCCGATGGACAGCTCCTCGCGCAGGGTGCGGCACAGCGCGGCCACCGTGGCGGTCTTGCCCGAGCCGACCGGGCCTCCGAGCCCGATGCGCAGGGCGCGCCGGGTGCCGGCGGGGGCCGCGGCGGTGTATCGGGGCGGATAGGTCTCGGGGTGGTCCAGGTGCATGGTCGGCTCCGGGGGTCGGGGGCGTCAGGAGGCGAAGAGGCGTACCGGCCAGGCGGCATGGTCCTCGGCGCGGATGTCCAGGAGCGGGGCGGACGCCGCGGGCAGGACGCCCGTCCCCTCCGCCGCCACGCGCCCGGCCGCCCGTGCGGCGCGGCCGGCCACCTCGTCCAGTTCGGGGGCGAGCCGCGCGAGTACCGCGGCGGCCTCGAACGGGTCCAGGCCGAGCAGGCGGACGGCGGCGGTGGCCGGGCCGCTCACGGACTCGTAGGCCGCGCAGTACGCCGCGTCCAGCGGGCCCAGCCCGGCGCCGGCGGCCGCCGTTCCCAGCACCACGGGCTGGTGGGCGCCGCGCGGCAGGGCTGCGGCCAGGGCGTCGAGTGCGGGAGAGGGCCAGGCGACGCGGGCGGCGCGCAGCAGTTGGCGGCCGAGCCGGCGGGCGGTGGCGCGCAGCGCCGGGGAGGGGGTGCGGGCGTCGGCCGCCGCGTCCAGGTCCAGTGGATCGGCTCCCGCCGCGGCGGCGGCCGCCAGCGCCGCGCCGACCAGGCCAGCGGTGTGCAGCCGTCCGGCGCAGAACTCCCGCAGGCTCTGGGCGTCGCGCAGCCGCCCGGCCCGTACGGCGGCCTCCGCGCCACCGGAGTGGGCGTGCCCGCCCGCCGGGAAACGGCCGTCGGCGAGTACGAGGAGGGCGGCGCGGGCCGTGCCGCTCCCACCATCGCTCACAGCGCGCCCCCAGAGCCCTAGAAGAGGAAGTACCGCTGTGCCATGGGCAGTTCGGCGGCCGGCGCGGGCTCGACCACCTCGCCGTCGATGCGGACGGTGAAGCTGTCCGGGTCCACCCGGACGTCGGGCAGCGCGTCGTTCATCCTCATGTCGGCCTTGGTGACGCGCCGGGTGCCGCGGATCGCGACGAACCGCTTGTCCAGTTCCAGCCGGTCGGGCAGCGCGTCGTCCAGGGCGGCCGGGGTGACGAAGTTGACCGAGCCGGCGGCCGCCGCGCGTCCCATCGCGCCGAACATCGGGCGCGGCAGCACCGGCTGCGGGGTGGGGATGGAGGCGTTGGCGTCGCCCATCTGGGCGTAGGCGATCTGGCCGCCCTTGATCACCAGGTGCGGCTTGACGCCGAAGAACGCCGGGTCCCAGAGCACCAGGTCGGCGAGCTTGCCCTCCTCCACGGAGCCGATCTCGGCGTCCATGCCCTGCGCCACCGCCGGGTTGATGGTGTATTTGGCGACATATCGACGTGCGCGGTGGTTGTCGGCGCGGCCGTCGCCGGGCAGCGCGCCCCGGCGTCTCTTCATGACGTGCGCGGTCTGCCAGGTGCGCAGGACCACCTCGCCGATCCGGCCCATGGCCTGCGAGTCCGAGGAGATGATCGAGATCGCGCCGAGATCGTGCAGCACGTCCTCGGCGGCGATGGTCGTCGGCCGGATCCGGGACTCGGCGAAGGCCAGGTCCTCCGGCACGGCCGCGTTGAGATGGTGGCAGACCATCAGCATGTCGAGGTGCTCCTCGACGGTGTTGACGGTGTGCGGGCGGGTCGGGTTGGTGGAGGACGGCAGCACGTTGGGCCGGGAGACCACGGTGATGATGTCCGGCGCGTGGCCGCCCCCGGCGCCCTCGGTGTGGTACGCGTGGATGCCCCGCCCGGCGATCGCCGCCAGGGTGTCCTCGACGAACCCGGCCTCGTTCAGGGTGTCGGTGTGGATGGCGAGTTGCGCCCCGCTGTCCTCGCACACCGTCAGGCAGGTGTCGATGACGGCCGGGGTGGCCCCCCAGTCCTCATGGATCTTGAAGCCGACGGCTCCGGCCCGCAGCTGGGCGTGGAGAGCAGCCGTGCTGACGGTGTTGCCCTTGCCGAGCAGGCCGACGTTGACCGGACAGGCCTCCATCGCCTCGAACATCCGGGCCAGGTGCCAGGCGCCCGGGGTGACGGTGGTGGCCTTGGTGCCCTCGGCCGGGCCGGTGCCGCCGCCGACCAGCGTGGTGATGCCGGAGGCCAGCGCCTCGTCGACGAGCTGCGGGCAGATGAAGTGGACGTGCGCGTCGATGCCGCCCGCGGTGAGGATCCTGCCGTTCCCGGCGATGATCTCGGTCTCCGGGCCGATGACCAGCCGGGGGTGGACGCCGTCCATGGTCTCGGGGTTGCCGGCCTTGCCGAGGGCGGTGATCCGGCCGTCCCGGATGCCGACGTCGGCCTTGACGATCCCCCAGTGGTCCAGGACGACGGCGCCGGTGATCACGGTGTCGGGCGCGCCCTGGGCACGGGGCACCCGGGACTGGCCCATCGACTCGCGGATCACCTTGCCGCCGCCGAAGACCGCCTCGTCACCGGCGGCTCCGGGGCCGCCGGACAGGTCCCGCTCGATCTCGATCAGCAGGTCGGTGTCGGCGAGCCGGATCCGGTCCCCGGTGGTGGGGCCGAAGAGGTCGGCGTAGGCGGCGCGGGACAGTTCAGCCATCGAGGGCCCCTCCGGTCTCGCCGCGCAGCCCGGCGACGACGCGTTCACCGCCGATGGGGATCAGCTCGACCTCGACCGGGATGCCCGGCTCGAAGCGCACCGCCGTCCCGGCCGCGATGGCGAGCCGGCGTCCGCGGGCCGCGGCGCGGTCGAAGTCCAGGCCTGGATTGGCCTCGGCGAAGTGGTAGTGGGAGCCGACCTGCACCGGGCGGTCGGCGGTGTTCAGGACGGTCAGGCGGATCGTCGGGCGGCCCTCGTGGAGGGGCACCGGACCGTCGCCGTACAGGATCTCTCCGGGGATCACCGGCGCCCGCCTCCCCGCTCAGACGATCGGCTGGTGGACGGTGACCAGCTTGGTGCCGTCCGGGAAGGTGGCCTCGACCTGGACGTCATGGAGCATCTCGGGGACGCCCTCCATGACCTCCTCGCGGGTCAGGACCGTGCGGCCGGAGGACATCAGCTCGGCCACGGTGCGGCCGTCCCGGGCGCCCTCCAGGACATGGGAGGTGATCAGGGCGACGGCCTCGGGGTGGTTGAGCCTCAGGCCCCGCGCCCGCCGCCTGGCGGCGACGTCCGCGGCGACATGGACCAGCAGCCGTTCCTGCTCGCGCGGGGTCAGTTGCACCCGTCACCACCTCACCCGATCCGTCCCGGAAGACCAGCCGTCCCGAGGCTCGTGCACCGCGATTACCGGGCTGGTTCGCCGGCGTTTCACCGGGGTAAACGAGTCGATCGCGGGTGGGGGAACGGCTATCGGTCGGCGGGGCCGGCCGGGTCGGTGTAGTGGGCGGCGATGCCGAAGCGGCGGCGTTCGCCCGCAGCGGACGAGCCCGGCCCGAGCGTGGAGACGGTACTGATCACCTGTTCCTCGGCCGCGTCCTCAAGCTGCTCCAGTCGCTGCAGGTCAGCCGCGGAGACCAGGGCGACGAGCGGCTTGCCGTGGCGGGTGACGACGACGCGTTCGCCGCCGTATACGACGCGGTTGATCAGCTCCGCCAGTTCCGCGCGGGCTTGTGTCACCGGGACTTCGTGAGCCATGCTCCCATCATAACGGGATGTACGTCCTGTACATTTTTCACAGTTTCGCGGCCACGGCCGCCCGGGGCGGCCGCCGGAGAGGTGGAGCGATGCTCGATCCCCACGCCCGATACGTCCTGCCGGAGTTCACCGAGCGCACCACCGACGGTGTGCGGACCATGGACCCGTACTCCAAGCTGCTGGCCGAGCGGATCGTCCTGCTCGGCGCCCCGATCGACGACACCTCCGCCAACGACGTGATGGCCCAGTTGATCCACCTCGAACACGCCGCCCCCGACCAGGACATCCAGCTCTACATCAACTCACCGGGCGGCTCTGCCACCGCGATGGCGGCGGTGTACGACACCATGCAGTTCGTCCGGTGCGACATCCAGACGGTCTGCCTGGGCCAGGCCGCCTCGGCCGCCGCGGTCCTGCTCGCGGCCGGCGCCCCGGGCAAGCGCCTGGCCCTGCCCAGCTCCCGCGTCCTCATCCACCAGCCCTCCCTCGCGGAGCCGGTGCGCGGCACGCCGTCGGACCTGGCCATCCAGGCCGAGGAGATCCAGCGGCAGCGGCGCCAGGTCGAGGAGTTGCTGGCCCGGCACACCGGGCAGCCGCTGGAGCGGGTACGGGCCGACGTCGAGCGCGACACCGTCCTCGACGGCGCGGCGGCCCAGCGGTACGGGCTGGTCGACCGGCTCATCAGCAGCCGCAAGGCCCTTCCCGCGCCACTGCGGGGGTGAGCGCGGTGGTCCCCGAACCCCGGATGCCGGCCCTGACCCGGGCCGAGTGCGAACTGGTCGACAGCTATCTGGAGGCGGTCGACCTGCTCGGACGGGTCAACCCGGCCCGCTGCGCCGACACCTATGCCGCGCTGCGCGCCGCCCAGGCGCTCGTCGGCACGGCCACAGCGCTGCGTGAGGCCCTGGAGGCGATGCACCGGCGCGGCGAGCGGGAGCTGTACGGACCGGCGCTGCTGCGGGCGATGCGCCTGCTGGACGGCGAGCGGCGCACCCGCCGGCCGGCCATCCCCGCGGACCCGGCCTGACGGCCGCCTCGCGAGTGTCGGTGGGCGGCACTACCGTTCCGCCATGAGTATCAACCCCGTACGGAACATCACGTTCGATGCCCAGGACCCTTACGCGGCAGCGCAGTTCTGGGCCGCGCTGACCGGGTACGCGCTGCTCGACTCGCACCCCGGCGACGAGGAGGTGGCCCTGGAACCCGGCGCTCCCGGCGTCCCCGGGCTGCTGTTCCTGAAGGTGCCGGAGGGCAAGACGGTCAAGAACCGTGTGCACCTGGACATCCGGCCGCCCTCGGGCACCCGGGACGAGTGGGTGGCCCGGCTGGCGGGGCTGGGGGCCCGGGTCGTCGACGACCGCCGGCAGGCGGACGGCACGGGATGGGTGGTGATGGCGGACCCGGAGGGCAACGAGTTCTGCGTCGAGCGCAGCGCGGCGGAACGCGGCCTGGCGGGCGCGGAATGAGGTCGCGCCGGAGCTCCGGCCCGGGCCTGCCGTAACGTCACTGCGCGGGTACCCGCCAGGGCAGCGCGATCCACACCGTCTTGCCGCCGTCCGGGGTCGGGCGGACCGCCAGCCGGCCGCCGGACTCCGCGGCCAGATGGCGGACGATGACCATGCCGCGCCCGTTGTCCTGCTGGACGGCGGCGGGCAGCCGCTGGGGCCAGCGCGGATGGCTGTCGGTCACGCCGATGTAGAGCTGTTCGTCACGGTCGAGCCGGACGTCGACGGTGAAGGTGGGCGACTGGCCGGAGGTGTGCAGTACGGCGTTGGTGGCGAGTTCGGAGACGATGAGGCGGACGGTGTCGGCGGCGGGGGCGCTGCCGGGCAGTCCCCACTGCCCGAGGACCGCGGCCACGTAGGCGCGGGCGGCCGGTACCGAGGCGGGAGTGCTCGGCAGGGTGACGGTTGCTTCCTGGTGGTCTGCCATGGCGAGGTCGTCCCTTTTCCGCCGGCCCTGGTGCTCCGGCGATCGACGCGCCCGCGGCGTCCGGCCGTGGGTGGATATGTCAGCGGCACAACCGCGGGCGGCTGCGTTGCTCCAGAGTGGCACCATGCTGCCGCCGGTGCGGGCAATCCACCCGTCAATGCGCAAGTCTGTCCCTCTAAGCGGTGAACTCTGCGACGGCAGAGCGGATTTGCCCGAACGCACCGCGCGGCGGGGCCCCAGATCGGCAGGAAAACAGGGGACTTGAGGAAATCCACCCGGACGGGGAGCCGCCGGCGTCCGCCCTTATGTTGCGTCCCCCCGGACAGGCAAGATGAGGGTGAACGCCTCCGGCGCCCGGAGGACGGGCCCGCCCGGGTGCGGCTCAGCGTCCCGGGGCGGTGCGGACCACCGTCTCGATCACCTCGGCGACCTGCGCGTCGGTGAGGTCGGCGCGGGCCGACAGCCGCAGCCGGGAGATGCCGTCGGGCACCGACGGCGGCCGGAAGCAGCCGACCGCCAGCCCCGCGGCCCGGCAGCGCTCCGCCCACTCGACCGCCTCGGAGGGCCCCGGCGCGCGCACCGACAGCACGCAGGCGTCCGGCGGCGCGGCCTCCAGGCCGGCCGCGGTGAACCCGGCGTGCAGCGTGCGCGCCACCTGCCGGGCCCGCTCGGCGCGGCGCGGCTCGGCCCGCAGCAGCCGCAGCGCGGCCAGCGCGCCGCCCACCGCCGCCGGAGCCAGGCCGGTGTCGAAGATGAACGTCCGCGCCGAGTTGACCAGGTGCTCGATCACCCGGGCCGGGCCCAGGACGGCACCGCCCTGGGCGCCCAGGGACTTCGACAGGGTGACGGTGCACACCACGTCGGGCGCGCCCGCCAGTCCGGCGGCGGCCACCGCTCCCCGGCCGCCCTCGCCGAGCACCCCCAGCCCGTGGGCGTCGTCGACCAGCAGCGCGGCGCCGGCCCGGCGGCAGACGGCTGCCAGCGCGGCCAG
>JBEHXI010000189.1:0-14855 GCA_048498775.1 Actinomycetota bacterium
TTCTCCCCCTCCCCTCCCTCCCCCCCCCCCCCCCCCCCCCCCGCGGCGGCGTTATCCGTGCCAGGCTTGCAGACATGACCCAGACCGCACCCGAGATGCTGCGGCGGGCCGTGCGGCGGTTGTCCCCGGACGCGTCCGCCAACCGCCTGGTGCCGCTGATCGCCGCTGGGCAGGCGCCGCCCGCGGTGCTCGGCACGCTGGCGATGGAACAGCACCTGGTCGTCACCAGCGACCGGCGCAGCTTCCTGCACCTGGGGGAGCGCGCCGGCGGCCACGGACCGGTCGCCGCCTTCTTCGCCGCGCTCGCCGACGGCGAGAGCCTGGCCCAGGGCCGGCTGCCCGCCCTGACCTCGGCCTGCGGGCTGAGCGACGTGGACGTGCGCGGATACGAACCGCTGCCCGGCTGCCAGGCGTACCCGGCCTATGCCGCGTGGCTGGCGCTCAACGGCGAACCGGCCGACGTGGTGGTCGCGCTGGCCGCCAACTTCGCCGCCTGGGGCGGTTACTGCGCGACCGTGGCCGACGCGCTGCGCCGCCACTACGGCTTCGACGACCAGGCGTGCGCCTTCTTCGACTTCTTCGCCGAACCGTCACCCGAGCTGGAGTTGCTGGCCCGTGCCGCCGTCCAGGACGGGATCGACACGGGCCGGGTCACCTCGGCGGCGTACCGCTACGGCCGGCTGCTGCAGGCGTACGAGCTGATGTTCTGGAACACCCTGGCGGACACGGTGCGCTGACCGGCGGCCGGTTCAGCAGATCCGCGGCAGCTGCTCGCCGAGCGGCAGGTCCACCACCCGGGTGCCGCCCAGCCGGGTGCGCGCCACCAGCATGCCCGGGTGCTCGGCCACGCAGGTGCCGACCACCGCGGCCTCGCGGCCCTGCGGGTGGGCGCGCATCGCCGCCAGCACCGCCTCGGCGTGCTCCGGTGGGACCAGCGCGACCAGCCGGCCCTCGTTGGCCACGTACAGCGGGTCCAGCCCGAGGAAGGAGCAGGCGGCCGCGACCGCCTCGGGGACCGGCAGGCTGTGCTCGGCCAGTTCGATCCCGGTGCCGGAGGCGGCGGCGATCTCGCCCAGCGCGGTGGCCAGACCGCCGCGCGTCGGGTCGCGCAGCACGTGCAGGTCCGGGGTGACCGCGAGCATCGCCGTCACCAGCCCGCCGAGCGGCGCGGTGTCGCTGACCACGTCGACGCCGAACTCCAGGCCCTCGCGGACGCTCATGATGGCCACGCCGTGCATGCCGATCGGGCCGCTGACGATGACCACGTCGCCGGGGGTGGCGCGCTGCGGCCGGATGTCCACCCCGTCGGGGATCAGCCCGATGCCGGAGGTGGTGATGTAGACGCCGTCGCCGTGGCCGGCGTCGACGACCTTGGTGTCGCCGGTGGCGACGGTGACCTGGGCGGCCTCGGCGGCGGCACCGAGGGCCTTGGCCACCCGTCCCACCACCTCCAGCTCCACGCCCTCCTCCAGGATGAACGCGCAGGACAGGTAGGCGGCCGTCGCGCCGCTCATCGCCAGGTCGTTGACGGTGCCGTTGACGGCCAGGTCGCCGATGCAGCCGCCGGGGAAGAACAGCGGGCGCACCACGTAGGAGTCGGTGGAGAACGCCAGCCGGGCGCCGCCCAGGCCGAGCGCGGCGGAGTCGGTGAGCTGGTCCAGCACCTCGTTGCCGTAGGCCGGGGCGAACAGGTGCCGCACCAGTTCGGCGGAGAGCACCCCGCCGCCGCCGTGGCCCATCACCACCACGGACTGGTCGCGCAGCGGTGCCGGGCAGGTCCAGCCGGACAGGTCGAGCGTGGTGTCAGACAACGGGGGTCGCCTCCTCGGCGCTGACCGCCGGAGCCGCGAGGCGGCGGTAGAGGTAGTACGCCGCGCAGGCCCCCTCGCTGGAGACCATGGTGGCGCCCAGCGGGCTGCGCGGGGTGCAGGTGGTGCCGAAGGCGGCGCACTCGTGGGGTTTGATCAGCCCCTGCAGGACCTCGCCGCTGCGGCAGGCGGCGGACTCCGCGGTGCGCACGTCGGTGACGTCGAAGCGGTACTCGGCGTCGTACTCGCGGTAGGCGGGTGACAGGCGCCAGCCGCTGGCCGGGATGGTGCCGATGCCCCGCCAGGTGCGGTCGGTGACCTCGAAGACCTCCCGCAGCATCGTCAGCGCCGCGGGGTTGCCCGTGTCGCGGACGGCGCGCGGGTAGGCGTTGTCCACCCGGTGCTCACCGCGCTCCAGCTGGTGGACGGTGCGCCGGATGCCCTCGAGGATGTCCAGCGGTTCGAAGCCGGTCACCACGATGGGGACCCTGTACCGCTCGGCCAGCTCCGGGTACTCCTCGATGCCCATCACGCTGCACACATGCCCGGCGGCCAGGAACGCCTGCACCCGGCAGTCGGGCGAGCCCATGATGGCCTCGATGGCGGGTGGTACGCGCACATGGCTGACCAGGAGGCTGAAGTTGCGCACGCCCAGCCGCCGTGCCTGATGGACCGTCATGGCGTTGGCGGGGGCGGTGGTCTCGAAGCCGACGCCGAAGAACACCACCTCGCGCTCGGGGTTCTCCCGGGCGATGGTCAGCGCGTCCAGGGGCGAGTACACCACCCGGACGTCGCCGCCCGCGCTCTTGATGCGGAACAGGTCCCGGTCGGTGCCGGGCACCCGCAGCATGTCGCCGAAGGAGCAGAAGACCACGTCCGGCAGCGCGGCGATGGCCAGCGCCTTGTCGATCATCTCCAGGGGGGTGACGCACACCGGGCAGCCGGGGCCGTGGATCAGCTCCAGGCCCTGCGGGAGCAGCTGGTCGATGCCGTGCCGGATGATCGAGTGGGTCTGCCCTCCGCAGACCTCCATCATGGCCCACGGCCGGGTGGCGGTGGCGTGGATGTCGTCCAGCAGCCGCCTGGCCAGCTCCGGGTCGCTGAACTCCTCGGTGTATCTCATCACGCGTCCTTTCCGGTGACTCCCGCCTCGGCCGCGGCGCGGGCCCAGGCGTCGCCGAACTCCTCCTCCAGCGCGCCGATCTCGGCGAACAGCCGCAGGGTGGCCCGCGCCGACTCCTCGTCGAGGCGCTGCAGGGCGAACCCGACGTGGACGATGGCCCAGTCGCCGACCTCGATCTCGGGCAGGTAGGCCAGGCACACGTCCTTGACCGCGCCGCCGAAGTCGACCCGCGCCATGCGGGTGCCGTCCCGCTCCTCGATCCCGATCACCTTGCCGGGCACTGCCAGGCACATGGTTCCTCCGTGAGTTGTCAGGTCGCCGTTGCCGCCGCGTGCGCGGCGACGACCAACTGCCCGAGCGCGAGGCCTCCGTCGCCCGGCGGTACGGTGCGGTGCCGCAGCACCGTGAAGCCCTCGCGGCGCAGCGCCGCCGTGCACTCCTCGTCCAGCAGCGCGTTGGCGAACACCCCGCCGGACAGCGCGACGGTGCGCACCCCGGTCTCCCCGGCGGCGGCACGGCAGGCGGCCAGCACCGCGCCGGCCACCGCGTGGTGGAAGCGGGCGGCGATCACCTCGGCCGGGGTGCCGCGGCGCAGGTCGCCGGCGATGCGCCGGAGCACGGGCGCGGGGTCGAGCAGGCCGCCGGCCACCTCGAAGGCGTAGGGCGGTCCGCAGTCCGCCATGGCCGGCACCGCCCGGGCCTCCAGTTCGATCGCCGCCTGCGCCTCGTAGCCGGCGTGGTGGCGGATCCCGGCCAGCGAGGCGACGGCGTCGAACAGGCGCCCCATGCTGGACGTGGGCGCGCACAGCAGCCCGCGTTCCAACTGCCGTGCCAGCACTCGCTGTTCGGGCTCCGGGCAGGCGGCGACACAGGGCAGGCCGGGGTCCCAGCCGATCCCCGCCGTCCACAGCCAGGACAGCGCCATGCGGTACGGGTTGCGCACCGCGGCGTCACCGCCGGGCAGCGGGGTGTACGCCAGATGGGCCAGCCGCCGGTAGCCGCGGTAGTCCGCGAGCAGCACCTCCCCGCCCCAGACGGCCCCGTCGTCGCCGTAGCCGGTGCCGTCGAAGGCGCACCCGATCACCGGTGTGCCGCCGTCCAGGCCGTGCTCGGCCATCGCGGCGGCGATGTGGGCGTGGTGGTGCTGGACCAGGTGCAGCGGGCGGCCGGCGGCGTTGCGCCCGGCCCACTGCGTCGAGCGGTAGCCGGGGTGCCGGTCGGCGGCGAGCAGCGCGGGCCGCACTCCGGTCAGCGTCGCCAGGTGCTCCAGGGCCTTCTCGAACGCCGTCACCGTGGCCAGTTCGTCCATGTCGCCGATGTGCTGGGACAGCCAGGCGCTGGTGCCCTCGGCGAGGCAGAAGGCGTTCTTCAGGTCGCCCCCGACGGCCAGGGCGGGCGGCACCGGGAACGGCAGGGTGACCGGGGCGGGCACCTGGCCGCGGGAGCGGCGCAGCGGGACGGTACTGCCGTCGGCGCGCACCCGCACCACGGAGTCGTCGCAGGGCACCCGGATGGCGCGGTCGTGCCACAGCCAGGCGTCGGCGAGCCCGGCCAGCCGCTCACGGGCCTCGCCGTCCCCGGTGACGATGGGCTCGCCGGAGCGGTTGGCGCTGGTCATGACGAGCACCCGGGGGCCGGGCGGGTCGCCGGGCAGCCCGAACAGCAGCCGGTGCAGCGGCGTGTACGGCAGCATCACCCCGATGTCGGGGCTGCCCGGGCACACCTCGTCGGCGAGGACGTTGCCGCCGGCGCGGCGCAGCAGGACGACGGGGCGGGCGCCGGAGGTGAGCACCCGCCGCTCCGCGCGCGTCGGCTGCGCCAGTTCCCGCACGGTGGACTCGTCGGCGGCCATCACGGCGAACGGCTTTCCGCCGCGTTCCTTGCGCTGCCGCAGGGCGCGCACCGCCGCCGGCGCGGTGGCGTCGCACGCCAGGTGGTAGCCGCCGATGCCCTTGACGGCCAGGATGGCGCCCGCGGCGAGCAGCGCGCGGGCCCCGGCGAGTGCCTCGGCGCCGGTGACCTGCGGCAGGCCGGGTCCGGTCAGCCGCGGCACCGGGCCGCAGTCGTGGCAGGCCACCGGCTGGGCGTGGAAGCGGCGGTCCGCGGGATCGGCGTACTCCGCGGCGCAGCGCGGGCACAGCGGGAAGGCGGCCATGGTGGTCGCGGCGCGGTCGTAGGGCAGCTCGGTGACGATGGTGAAGCGCGGGCCGCAGTGGGTGCAGGTGATGAACGGGTGCCGGTGGCGGCGGTCGGCCGGGTCGGCCATCTCCCGCAGGCAGTCGGCGCAGGTCGCGGTGTCCGGGGGGATCAGGGTGCGGCCGGGCCCCCGCCGGGAGGGGCGGATGGTGAAGCCGCTGTCCCCCCGGGTGGGCACCGTCTCGGCGGACACCGCGGTGACGACGGCGAGCGGCGGGGCCTGGACGGCCAGGGCCGCGCAGAAGCGCTCGACCCGCTCCGGGTCGCCCTCGACCTCGGCGAGGACGCCTCCGGCGTGGTTGGTGACATGGCCGGACAGGCCGAGCGAGGTCGCGAGGGCGTGGACGAAGGGGCGGAAGCCGACGCCCTGGACGACGCCCTGGACGGTGACCCGGCGGCGCACCGCCGCGGTGGTGGCCGGAGTGGTGGTCGGCGACACGGTTCAGCGGGCCGGTGCGCCGGAACGGTCCTGGCCGTGGTGATGCGGCTCGCCGCCGGGGCCGTGCTCGTGCGGATGCCCGGGCCCGTGGTCGTGGCCGTGCTCGCGCAGGTGGCGGGCGGCCAGCGGCGGGACGTGCGGCGCCGCGCCCTCGCACACCGCCAGGACGCGGTCCAGCAGGGCGTCGACGCCCTCGCCGGTGCGCGCCGAGGTCGGCACGGTCTCGACTCCGGGGTTGACCTGGGCGACGCTCGCGGCGAACCGATCGGCGTCGAAGTCGGCCGCCCGCGCGAGGTCGGTCTTGGTGAGCGCCACCAGGTGGGCCAGGCCGAAGGCGGTGGGGTACTTCAGCGGCTTGTCCTCGCCCTCGGTGACCGACATCAGCGCCACCCGCAGCGTCTCGCCGAGGTCGTAGGAGGCCGGGCAGACCAGGTTGCCGACGTTCTCCACGAACAGCACCCGGGTGCCGGCCGGCAGCCAGCCGTCGAGGTGGCCGCGCAGCTGCTCCGCCTCCAGATGGCACAGCCCGCCGGTCAGCACCTGCTTGACCGGGGCGCCGGAGCGGGCCAGCCGCAGGGCGTCGTTCTCGGTGGCCAGGTCCGCGGTCAGGGCGGCGACGGCGGTGCCGCGTTCGCCGGCCCTGGTCAGCATCCTCTCCAGCAGCGCGGTCTTGCCGCTGCCGGGGCCGGACAGCAGGCTGACCACCGCCGTGCCCCGTTCGGCCAGGTCGGCACGGAGGCGGGCGGCCAGCGTGTCGTTCTTCGCCAGGACCGCCTGCCGTACGTCGACGACACGGCACATCATGGTCCGACCTCCTCCAGCTCGATGCCGGTGATCTCCAGCTCGCGGCCGGACAGCAGCTCGGCCGCGGGCCGGTCGCAGCGCGGGCACCACAGGTACGGGGGTGCGCCCGCCGCGAAGTCCGCGTCGCAGCCGGCGCAGTGGGCGCGGGCGGCGACGGTGTCCACGACCAGCGCCGCGTCGCTGAGCGCGGTGCCGCTGCGGGCCACGTCGAAGCAGAAGCTCAGCGCCTCGGGGACGACACCGGCGATCTCGCCGACCCGTAGCCGCACGGTGCGCACGGAGCGGCCGCCGTGCCGGCGGGCCAGCTCCTCGGCCTGCTCCACGACCGCGGTGGCGATGGACAGTTCGTGCATGCGTGCCGCTCCCGTCCGCCTCGCCGAGCCCCTGCGACCCTCGCCACTCTAGGCGGACAAATGCATCGAAAACCGACAGAGCGGCATCCGGTGGCGTTTCTTCCCCCGCACAGCGCAATCACCGGCCGCGCGTCGGCCGAGCCGCCGCGGCGCGGCCCCGGTCGTGGGTGACGATCCATTGCCGCCGGGTCCGCCGCCGTCCTGACCCGGACACCCCAGGAGGTCTTCGTTGCGCATCCTGCTTGCCGCCAGCGCTTTCAACTCCCTCACCCAGCGGATCCTCACCGAACTCGGCGACCGCGGCCACACCCTGGCGGTCGTCCTGGCCGAGGGGGACGACGCGGTGCGCGACGCGGTGCACCGCCACGCTCCCGACCTGGTCATCGCCCCGATGCTGAAGTCGGCGATCCCCGAGGACGTCTGGTCGGAACGGGTGTGCCTGATCGTGCACCCGGGGCCGCCCGGCGACCGCGGGCCCTCCGCCCTGGACTGGGCGCTCCACGAGGGCGCCGCCGAGTGGGGGGTGACGGTCCTGCAGGCGCGGGCCGAGATGGACGCCGGCGAGGTGTGGGCGTCGGCCTCCTTCCGGGTGCCGCCGGGGGTCGGCAAGAGCGACCTGTACCGCAACGAGGTGAGCGACGCCGCGATGAGCGCCGTCCTCCAGGCGGTGGAACGCTTCGCCTCCGGCACCTTCACCCCGCGCCCGCAGCACGCCGCCGAGGCACGGGTGCGGCCGTCCTTCCCGCAGTCCGCGCGGCGCGTCGACTGGTCCGCCGACTCCACCGCGACGGTGCTGCGCGCCCTGCGCGCGGCCGACTCCCGCCCCGGGGTGCTCGACGACCTGCTCGGCGGGGAGTGGTTCCTGCACGGCGGCCACCCGGAGGACCGGCTGCGCGGCGCGCCCGGCGAGCTGCTGGCCACCCGGGCGGGCGCGATCTGCCGGGCCACCGCCGACGGCGCGGTGTGGATCCCGCAACTGCGGCCCCGGCGCCGCCCGGGCGGCCCGGCCACCTTCACGCTGCCCGCGACCCTCGCGCTCGGCGAGCGGCTGCCGGAGCTGCCGGACGTCCCGGCACCGCTGGAGCTGCCCGCCCACCGCACCACCTGGACCGACATCCGCTACGAGGAGCGCGGGGCGGTCGGGTTCCTGCGGTTCTCCTTCCCCGGCGGCGCGATGAGCACCGTGCACTGCCGCCGGCTGCTGGCCGCCTACCGCTTCGCCCGCTCGCGCCCGACCGCGGTGCTGGTCCTCGGCGGCACGCGGGACTTCTTCTCGAACGGCATCCACCTGAACGTCATCGAGGCGGCCGCGGACCCGGCCGAGGAGTCCTGGGCCAACATCAACGCCATCGACGACCTGGTGGAGGCCGTCCTGACGACCACCGACCGGCTGGTGGTCGCCGCCCTGGCGGGCAACGCGGCGGCGGGCGGGGCGATGCTGGCGCTGGCCGCCGACGAGGTGTGGTGCCGCGGCGGTGTGGTGCTCAACCCCCACTACCGGCTGATGGGCCTCACCGGTTCGGAGTACTGGACCTACACCCTGCCCCGGCGGGTGGGCTCCGAGCGGGCCCGGCAGCTGTTGGACGCGGCCCAACCGGTCAGCGCGGCACGCGCCCACGCCATCGGCCTGGTGGACCGGCTGGTGGCGGTGGAGCCCGGCAGGTTCGCCGAGCGCGCCGCGGAGCTGGCGGCCGAGCTCGCCGCCGATCCCGGCCTGCACCGCAGGATCGTGGCCAAGAAGGCGGTGCGCGAGGCGGAGGAGGCGGCCAAGCCGCTGGCGCGCTACCGCGCCGAGGAACTCGAGGCGATGCGCCGGATCTTCTTCTCGCCGGACGCCCCGTACCACGCGCTGCGGTCCACGTTCGTCCGCAAGGAGCCGGCAGCCGCGCCCGGGGAGGTCGCCCGGCCACGTGTTCCGGTTGTCGAGGAAAGTCCGGTATGTCAGGGTTAGGGCCGATACCGCGGCCGAAAGGAACGCCATGGCAACCGAGCCGATGACGACCGGCCTGGAGGAGATCCACATTCTGTGGACCTCCGAGGGTCTGAGCTGTGACGGTGACACGGTGTCGGTCACCAACGCGTCCCTGCCGAGTCTGGAGGACGTCGTCCTCGGCTCGATCCCCGGACTGCCGAAGGTGCACCTGCACAACAAGGTGCTCGCCTACGAGAACGGCGACGACTTCACCCGGGCCTTCCACCAGGCGGCCCGCGGCGAGCTGGGCCCGTTCATCCTGGTGGTCGAGGGGTCCATCCCCAACGAGAAGATCAACGGCGACGGTTACTGGACCAGCATGGGCAACGACCCGGAGACCGGCGAGCCCATCCCCCTCAACACCTGGCTGGACCGACTGGCCCCCCGCGCCTGGGCGGTGGTGGCCATCGGAACCTGCGCCACCTACGGCGGCATCCACGCCATGGCGGGCAACCCGACCGGCTGCATGGGCCTCGCCGACTACCTCGGCTGGGACTTCCGCTCGGCGGGCGGCATGCCGGTCGTCAACGTGCCGGGCTGCCCGGTGCAGCCGGACAACTTCATGGAGACCCTGCTGTGGGTCCTGCACCAGGCCGCCGGGCTCGCCCCGACCATCCCGCTGGACGAACAGCTCCGCCCCACCTGGCTGTTCGGCAAGACCGTGCACGAGGGCTGCGACCGCGCCGCGTACTACGAGCAGGGCGACTTCGCCAAGGACTACAACTCCCCCAAGTGCCAGGTGAAGATCGGCTGCTGGGGACCGGTGGTCAACTGCAACGTCACCAAGCGCGGCTGGATGGACGGCATCGGCGGCTGCCCCAACGTCGGCGGCATCTGCATCGGCTGCACCATGCCCGGCTTCCCCGACAAGTTCATGCCGTTCATGGACGAGCCGCCCGGCGGAACGCTGTCGTCCACGCTGATGGGCGTCTACGGGCCCTTCGTGCGCTCGCTGCGCTCCATCACCAACCGCACCGCCAACTCCGAACCCCGGTGGCGCCACAACAAGGACGAGTTGACCAGCGGCTTCCAGCCGCGCTGGACCGGCCGCAAGCACGCCGCACGCGGCGGCCGCTGAACCGCGAGAGGAACATCAGCCGTGGCGATCAGCCAGGACGTCAGACGGGAGACCGGCCCGGGCCGGCGCGAGCTCACCGATGTGGCCTTCGATCCCATCACCCGGATCGTGGGCAACCTCGGCATCTACACGAAGATCGACTTCCCCAACCGGGAGGTGGTGGAGTGCCGCAGCACCTCCTCCGTCTTCCGCGGCTACAGCGTCTTCATGAAGGGCAAGGACCCCCGGGACGCCCACTTCATCACCAGCCGGATCTGCGGCATCTGCGGCGACAACCACGCCACCTGCTCGGTGTACGCGCAGAACATGGCCTACGGGGTCAAGCCGCCGCCGCTGGCGGACTGGATCATCAACCTCGGTGAGGCCGCCGAGTTCATCTTCGACCACACGATCTTCCAGGACAACATGGTCTTCGTCGACTTCTGCGAACGCATGGTCAAGGAGACCAACCCCTCGGTGCTGCAACGCGCCGAGCGCACCCCCGCCGACCGCGGCGACCTGCACGGCTACCGCACCATCGCCGAGATCATGCGCGCCTTCAACCCCTTCGAGGGCGAGATGTACAAGCAGGCGCTCCAGATGAGCCGGCTGACCCGGGAGATGTGCTGCCTGATGGAGGGCCGCCATGTGCACCCCTCCACCATCTACCCCGGCGGCGTCGGCACCGTGGCCACCCCGCAGGTCTTCACCGACTACCTCGTCCGGCTGATGCGCTGCATCGACTTCGTCAAGCGCGCGGTCGCCATGAACGACGACATCTTCGACTTCTTCTACCAGGCGCTGCCCGGCTACGAGGAGGTGGGCCGCCGGCGCACGATGCTCGCCTGCTGGGGCTCCTTCCAGAACCCCGAGGTCGTCGACTACGACTACCGCAACATGACGACCTGGGGGAACTCCATGTTCGTCACCCCGGGCATCGTCGTGGACAACCAGTTGGTCACCACCGACCTGGTCGAGATCAATCTCGGCATGCGGGTACTGCTCGGCAGCTCCTACTACGACGACTGGGTGAACGAGGAGCGCTACGTCGACACCGACCCGCTCGGCAACCCCATCGACCAGCGCCACCCGTGGAACCAGACCACCCTGCCCGCGCCGCAGAAGCGCGACCTGGACGGCGGCAACTACAGCTGGGTCGTCAGCCCCCGCTGGTACGACAAGCGCACCGGCGACCACCTCGCCCTCGACACCGGCGGCGGCCCGATCGCCCGGCTGTGGGCCACCGCCCTGGCCGGCAAGGTGAACACGCCCTATGTCCGCTCCACCGGCCACAGCGTGCAGATCACCCTGCCGAAGACCCCGGTGACCGACGAGGCCCGGCTGGAGTGGACGCCGCCGCCGTTCCCCAACACCCTGGAACGCGACCGCGCCCGGATGTACTTCGTCGCCTACGCCGCGGGGATGGCGCTGCACTTCGTCGACCAGGCGCTGGCCGAGGTGCGGGCCGGGCGGACCAAGGTGTTCGAGGACTTCAAGGTGCCCGACGAGGCGATCGGCGTCGGCTTCCACGAGGCGGTGCGCGGTGTGCTCTCGCACCACCTGGTGATCCGGGACGGCAAGATCGCCAACTACCAGCCCTATCCGCCCACTCCGTGGAACGCCAGCCCCCGCGACTCCTACGGCACCCCGGGCCCGTACGAGGACGCGGTCGCCGGCACCCCGCTGTTCGAGGAGAACGGGCCGGAGGACTTCAAGGGCATCGACATCATGCGCACGGTCCGCAGCTTCGACCCGTGCCTGCCGTGCGGGGTGCACATGTACCTCGGCGGCGGCCGGGTGCTCACCCAGACCCACTCGCCGACGCTCGGCTCCCTGGCCTAGGGCGGGGAGCCGGATGCCCTGGCAGGACCACGAGGCCCGCGAGCACGTCTCCCGCATCGAGGCGATGCTCGCCCGGCTCGACGCGCTGGCGGACCCGGCCGCCCGCGCGCAGGCGCTCGGCGCCGTCCAGGCCCTCGTCGAGCTCTACGGCGAGTGCCTGGCCCGGATCATGCGCCAGGTCACCGAGTCCGCGGACGGCGCCCCGGCCGCCGCGATCGCCGGTGACGAACTGGTCAGCCATCTGCTGCTGGTGCACGACCTGCATCCGGAGCCCGCGCAGGTGCGGCTGCGGCGGGCCCTGGAGGAGGTGCCCGGCGCCGAGGTGCTGGCCGTGGAGCCGCCGGTGGCACGGGTGCGGCTGGCGGCGAGCGGATGCGGCGCCGCCGCGCTGCGCCAGGCCGTCGAGGAGGCGGTGCTGCGGGCCGCACCGGAGATCGAGAGCGTCGAGGTGGAGGACGCCCCCGCGCAGGCGCTCATCCCGGTGGACTCGCTGTTCACCCCCGCCGTACCGACCCGGCCGGGGAGCGGCTGATGGCGGCGCCGGCCGCCTCACGGCTGCGGGAGCTGGCCCGCGGCGCGGCGCCGCGCACCGCAGGCGAGGAGCGGTGCGACCTGTGCGCCGAGCCGCTGGGCGCGGCGCACCGCCACCTGCTGGAGACCACCAGCCGCGCGGTGGTCTGCGCCTGCCGGGCCTGCGAGGCGCTGTTCGACGTGCGCACCGCCGGCCGGCACTACCGGCTGCTGCCGCGACGCAGGCTGCGGCTGACCGGCTGCACGCTCGACGACGTGCTCTGGGCGGGCCTGGGCATCCCGGTGGACCTGGCGTTCCTGGTGCGCGAGTCGGCGTCGGGGCGGACGGCCGCGGGGTACCCGAGCCCGCTGGGCGTGCTGCGCTCCGAGGTGGACCCGGAGGTGTGGCGTGAGGTGACGGCCTGCCATCCGGCGCTGGAGGACCTCGCCGAGGACGTCGAGGCGTTGCTGGTCCACCGGGCCCGCGGCGCCCGCGAACACTGGATCGTCCCGCTGGACGACTGCTACCGGCTGGTGGCCCTGGTCCGCGCCCACTGGAAGGGACTGGGCGGCGGACCGGAGGTCTGGGAGCAGGTCGAACGGTTCTTCACCGATCTGGCGACCCACGAGGAGGAGGGACCATGAGGAAGACGAAGGCCATGAACCCGGGCGGCATCCGGACCGGCAGGCCCGACACCAGGCCCGACAAGCCGGCGCACGTGGCCGGCGTCCGGCAGGGCAACCACGAGGGCGGCTACAAGCGCCAGCCCGGCCACCTGCCCGACGACCGCTCCACCTCACGCCGTTCCACGGGCGTCAACCCCGGCCCGAAGAACCCCATCTCACCCGACATGCCCAACCTGTCCCCGGCGTGACCGTGCACGAACAGGACATCCCCGACCTCGAGTTCCGCGTCACCGGCGCGCGGGCACTGCCGTACGCGGCGGTGCCGACGCTGGCGTTCCGGCTGGCCGTCGCCCGCAGCGGCGGCGGGCCGGTCCGCGCGGTGACACTGACCACCGCCATCCGCATCGCGGTCGGCCGCCGCCGGTACACACCGGCCGAACAGGCGTCGCTGGCCGAGGTGTTCGGCCCGCCCGAGCAGTGGTCCACCAGCCTCCGCCCGCTGGCCTGGACCCAGCTGACCACCTCCCTCCCCGCCTTCGACGACACCACCGAGACCGACCTGCCGGTGCCGTGCAGCTGCGACATGGAACTGGCCGTCGCCAAGTACCTGGACGCGGTACGCGACGGCGAGGTGCCCCTGGACTTCCAGTTCAGCGGCACCGTCTTCCACAGCGGCCCGGACGGGCGGCTGCGGACCACGCGGATCTCCTGGTCGAAGGAGACCGGCTACCGGCTGCCCGCCCGGATCTGCCACGAGCTGACCGACCGCCACTTCGGCGGCCAGCGCTGGCTGCGCCTGCCCCGGGAGACGTACGACCGGCTCGGCGCCCACCGCGCCCGGCACGCGCTCGGCGGCTGGGACGCCACGGTGCGCAGCCTGCTGGACCGGGCGGCGGACCCCCTTCCCTCCGAGCCCGCGGAAGCCCCATGCACCCCGTGACCGACCCCGTCCCCCACCACGACGACGGCCCCGCCGGCGACCTCGTGGAGAAGATCGCGCGCACCTGCCTGTACGAGGGCTATCTGCTGTGGCCCTACCGCAGGTCGGCGCTGAAGAACGCCCGGCGCTGGACCTTCGGCGGCGTCTATCCGCGCGCCTGCGCCGGAGCGCTGGACGAGCCCTCCCGGATGTCCACCGACGTCCTGTTCGCGGACGCCGGGGGCTCCGCGGTGCGCGTCCGCGTCCGGTTCCTGCAGGTCGTCGACCGGCAGATCCTGCGGCACGAGCCCGGCGGTCCGCGCCCGGTCGACGAGCTGACGGTCGACGGCGAACGCCATCTGACCTGGCAGGAGGCGCGCGAGCGGGAGGTGGTGCTGGACGGGTGGCGGCCCGGTGACACCCCCGTCCCGCGTCCGTCCGCCCTGGAGGTCCCGGAGGGCTGCGAGGAGGAGCCGCTGCACGACGCCGCGGGCCGCCTCGTCGGCACCGTGCGGCGGCACTGGCGGCGGCTGGCCGGCGAGGTGGAGACCGCCGCGGTGCCGGTCGCCGAGCGCACCTACCGCCTCAGCGTACGGATCGAGAACACCACCCCGTGCGCCCCGCCCGACCCCGCCGCCCGCTGGGCACGCGACCTCCTCGCTCCCCACGCGCTGGTCTCCACGCACACCGTGCTGGACAGTGCCACCGGATCGTTCGCGTCCCTCATCGACCCGCCGGAGCCGCTGCGCGAGGCCGCGGCCGCCTGCCGCAGCGAGGGCTGCCGGCCGGTGCTGGTCGGCCCGGAGGGCGGCGGCCGGTGGGCGCGGACCGTGCTGTCCTCCCCCGTCACGCTCTACGACTTCCCCACCGTCGCCCCGGAGAGCCCCGGGGACCTGTTCGACGGCACCGAGATCGACCAGTTGCTGGTTCTCAGCGTGCTCAGCCTCACCGAGGAGGAACAGGCCGAGGCACGGGCCTGCGATCCGCGGGCCCGGGAGATCCTGGACCGCTGCGCCGGCCTGTCCCCCGAGCAGGTGATGGCGCTGCACGGGACGATCCGCGCCTCCGGACTGCCGCGGAGGCAGCCGTGAACCGGCCGATGCCCCCGGAGGGGACGGCGGAGCGCACCGTGGTGGTGGACGGGGTGCGGCTGGGCCGCGGCAGCCGGGTGCGGCTGCGGCCCTCGCGCCGCGCCGACGTCCTCG
>JBEHXI010000190.1:0-14736 GCA_048498775.1 Actinomycetota bacterium
GTGCCCGCCGACGCCGATGGCGGGCACCCGCCGCCCACGCCCACGGGTGGGGCGCGCCGGACGGCGTGGCGGCGACGAGGCCGCCACGCCGCCGCCCCACCGAACCTCTCACGACACCGTCGGTGACGCTGCCTCCTGGAGGTATCCGTGACTGGACCGCCCCTCGCACCGCCCCACCAGGTGCGGCTGCACAGCAGGGACCTGGACGAGACCAGGGACGCCGTGGCCAAGGCGTTCTGCCCGCACCGGCTCAGCCTCACAGAGCGCGGCGGCCACCTCGACGCCCGCTACCGCGCGGCGCGCGCGGCGGGGATGGGGATCCACCACCTGGACTACGGCGCGGCCGTGCGCATCGACGCGGACGACCTCGGCGACTGCTATCTGGTCGAGGTGCCCCTCGGCGGCGCCTCGCAGGTCACCTCCGGCCGGCAGAGCGTCGTCGCCGACCGGACGACGGCGGTGGTGCTCTCGCCGGACGACCCCCTCGCGGTGCGCCGCGCACCCGGAAGCCCGCAGCTGATCCTGAACATCGACCGGGCGGTGCTCGAAGCGCACCTGCAGCGGATGGTGAACGGCCGGATCCGGCAGCGCCTGGGCTTCTCCCTCGGCATGGCGCTGGACTCCCCGGCCGGCCGCACCTGGCTGAACCTGGTGAACCTGCTGCGCGGCGAGACCGAGAACGGCGGCACCCTCCTCGGCGAACCCGTGGCCCTGGCCCATCTCCAGGCCCTGCTGATGACCCATCTGCTGCTCAGCCAGCCGAACACCTACAGCGACGCGCTGCACACCCGGGAGTCCGCCCCACCGCCGAAGACCATCAGACGCGCCCTGGAGATCATCGAGACCCGGGCGGCCGAGGCGCTGACGGTCGCCGACATCGCCGCCGAGGTCCATGTGAGCGTGCGCGTCCTGCAGGACGGTTTCCGGCGCCACCTCGGGTGCAGCCCCACCGAGCAGTTGCGGGCGACCCGGCTGGACCAGGCGCGGCGCGCCCTGCTGGAGGGGGACCCGGCGACGACCACGGTCACGACGGTGGCCCTGCGGTGGGGCTTTCTCCACCTGGGGCGGTTCGCCGTCGAATACCGCAGGCGGTTCGGCGAGTCGCCCTCCGCCACGCTGCGCGGGGCCGGTTCACCGGTGGCGCCGCGCTGACCCGCCCGGCCGGCGACGGATCACGCCCACAGCTGCGCGTAAGGGTGCGAGCACACCTCGATGACGGTGCCCCAGGGGTCCTCGCAGTAGACGATCGCATACCCCTTGCCGGGGTCGATCACCACGGTGGACGAACGCACCCGGCCCCCGTGGGCGGCGATCCGTTCCGCCATGGCGTCCACATCCCGCGCCGTCACGGCGAAGTGATTGATTCCGGTGCGCCAGAATTCGAAGTTGTTCTCCCGGGGAGTCGTCGGCGGGTTCTCGAAGTGGAACAGCTCGACCCCTATGCCGTCGGGACCGCACAGGTGGGCGAAGCGGAAACTCCGGAATCCGGTGCCGTAGATGTCCGCGGCGGCCCGTCCGAGCGGAGTGTCGTCCTCGACGACCTCGATCGGCCCCTTGAGCAGGTACAACCCCATCACCTCCCGGTACCAGGCGATGGCGCCGGACAGGTCGGGAACCGTGCAGCCGACATGCGAGAAAACACCCGGAGAGACCGTCACGATCAGCCCTTTCGACGGCGGAGAACGGTGGGTGGACGCAAGGACACAACCGGAGACCGATAACTGTCAAGGCTTTCCGTAAGGCCGCTCGCGGTCCGTTCCCAAAGCCGCCGAATGTGGATAGTGGCCGACGCGGATCGGATAGCCGGAACCTCCGCACCGCTCTATGGTCCGTCAAAAGCGCCAGGCGGTGCTCAAGGAAAGGTTCCCGCCAAATGCACGGTTCTCTCAACGAAGCGTCCGGTCCCGGCCCCGAAGGCGACGTCCGGGCACGCATGGAAGATCACGCGCTGACCTCGGTCCCGGACTCCGAGCGGCGCTCGGGCTGGGGCCTGATGACCAATACCGCGGGCATCGCGTCCACGCTGATCCAGCTGGCCATCGGCGGTGGCGTGACCCTGATCGCCGGAGTCGGGTACGGCATCCTGGCCGGCGTCCTCGTCGCCGTCTTCGGTGGTGTGCTGGGCTGGCTCGTCGGCCATGTCGCCTACAAGTCCGGCACGTCGAGCACCGTCACGGCGCGGTTCTACGGGCTGGGCGTGCGGGGCTCCGCGATCGCCTCGCTCATCTTCGCCTTCATGATCCTGGGCTTCCTCGCCCTGGAGAACGCCCTGCTCTACTACGGCACCCTGTTCATGTTCGGCTGGTCGCCCAGCACGGGCAACGCGATCCTCATCTACGGCGTGCTCACGCTCGTCTGGATCGCGCTGACCGCCTTCGGGCTCCAGGTGGTCCAGCGCACCTCCACGGTGCTGCTGGTCGCCTTCACCGTCCTGACCGTCGTCATGGCGGTGCTGGCCCTGGCCAAGTCGCACACCTCCCTGTCCGACCTGCTCTCGGCGGGCCCGGTGGTGCCCGGGTTCGGCGGCGGCGGTCAGCGGTTCACGGCCGTCCTGTCGATCCTCGCCGGATCGGCCGGGGCGCTCGCCCTCGTCGACGCCGACTTCGCCCGCTACGCGCGGTCGGGCCGTGATGTGGGCATCCTCGCCGTCGGCGGCGCGATCATGATCGACATCGTCGTGGTGGTGCTCGGCACCATCATCATCCACGCCGGATCCGGTGTCGTCGCCGGCTACCTCGACGCCCATGCCGCCGTCGCCGCCACCCAGAGCGGGCACAGCACGGCGGAGAAGGTGGCATGGATGGCCAACAACAACTCCGGTGCCTACTTCGTCGTCCTGGCCGGCTTCGTCGGCTTCCTGCTGATGTACGTGGCGCAGGCCAAGGCCCAGGTGCTGAACACCTACAGCGGGTCGCTGGCGCTCTCCAACCTCTTCGACGGCCTCATCGGACGCCACGGCGGCCGGGTGGTCATGGTCGTGGTGGGCAACGTCATCGGCCTGGTGATGGTCGCGGGCAACATCCTCGGCCTGATCAACAGCTACCTGGGGATCCTCGGTGTCACCACCACCGCGCTCGCCGGGGTGATCATCGCGGACTTCTTCGTCGTCCGGCGGGGGCGGACCGCCGACGCCGACCAGGTCGAGGCGGTCAACTGGGCCGGGGTGGTCTCCGTCGTCCTCGCGGCGGGCACCGGCGGAATCCTGCAGCAGACGAACGTCACCTCGCTGGGATTCCTGGTCTCCCTGGCCATGGTCCTCGTGATGTACCCGGCGCTGCGCGGCAGCGTCCTCAGACCGCGCCCGGCGGTCGGGGCGGCCACCGCGTCGTGACGGCACCGTGACAGCCGCGACGACAGCCGGCCGGCGCGGGCCGGTGACGCATGATGTCACCGGCCCGCGCGAGGCGGTCCTGACGGCCTGTCAGCTGTGTGTCAGCTGCGGGTGAGCCGGCCACAGCCGCCCGTTCCCGGGTCGAGCGGCCTGCTGCGGTCGTACGGGTCGACGGCCGAGCCGGTCGCGGCACCACCGGACGGCCCGCCGAACCCGAACTGCGGGTGGACGTAGCCGTCGTGGACGTCGCACCCCGCGTTGCCGAAGTCCGCGTCGTTCTTCACCAGCCACAGCTTGCCCGCGGTGACCTTCACCAGAGCCGGATCGCTCACCCGCATGTCCACCGCGCGGCGCATGATGACCCGCACCACCTGGTCGGTGCTTCCGTCGGCCTTGGTGAAGGCGTACACGAACGTGTAGTCGGCGGAGACCAGCACCGAGCGGTCCACGTCCGCCCGGAACGTCATCTGCCCGCGGACCTTCACCACACCGCCGACCGGCTTGAGTTCCGCGGGGTTGTAACGGGTCGCCACATCAAGGGGATTGTTCGCCCCGCCCGGGGACCGGAAGGCGGCCTCGAGCTTCTCCCTGGCCCCGTTCTGCAGCGGATCGATCTCGTCGATGGCGGGCCGCGGGACGCCACCGCGGAGCACCCGGGGGTCGAGGTTGGTCTCGACCAGGTAGTCCTTCACGCTCTGCAGGGCCGCCGCGACCTGCGCGCCGCTCATCGCCCCCACGGGCCGCGGGGCGGGCGGCGCGATGGCGCCCGCACCACCGGCCCACTGCTCGGCCGGGACCCCGGCGAAGGGATGGGCGAACGACGCCACACCGCCCGACGGCGAGACGTCCGGGCTGCCGCTCCGCCCGCCGTGTATCAGCGACAGCGCGGCGGACGGGTTGAGGACGACCGCGGCGACCCCGGCGACGACAAGCGTGGCCAGCGCGTTGCGCGCCCAGCGGGGCATCCTCCGCCGGCCCCCGAACCCGATGACGTCCGGCCCCGCCCGCCAGGGACCGGGCTCCGCCCGCCCGGCCTTCCTGCCTTTGAGGCCCTTGAGGCCCTTGAAGCCCTTGAAGCCCGGGAAACTCCTGGGCGTCTTGCGGCCCTTGGCGCTCCTGGACCAGGCCGCCGCCTCGTCCTCGCGCCGCAGCCGCTGGGCGACCATCCGGGCGCGTGCCGACGCCTCCTTGGGAGCGGACTTCCGGATCTCGGCCTCGGAATCGGCGAGGAGCCTGTCGAACACCTCGTCAGGGATGGTGAACTCACCGTCGCCTGCGGCCTGGGAAGAGGAGTCATCAGGCCGGGGCGGCTCTGTGGTCATCGGACTGCCTTCTGGTTTGCGGAAGAAAGCCCACTTCTACTCCGGGCCGCGGCATTCCGGCAAGATCTTTCGGTCCGCGGTGAGGAGCCGCGTGATCTCCTCGGCGGTCGCCACGTGGGCGAATCCCTTGCGCAGCACCGCGAGTTCGGGTTCCTGGCGGGACTCGTCGTCGGTGGCGGTCACGTCCGAGCCGAAGAGCACCTGGTAGCCGCGTTCGTACGCCTGCCGGGCGGTCATACCGCAGCAGTAGTTCGTCAGGGTCCCGGTGACGATCACGGTGTCGCGGCCGAGGTTGCGCAGGATCGTGTCCAGCGGAGTGTCGTGGAACGCTCCGTAGGACGGCTTGCGGATGAGTACTTCGTCGGCGCGGTGGCCCATGGGCTCCCAGACTTCGGCGGGGCCGGGCCGCCGCCAGTCGGTGTCGCCGTGCGGCAGGCGGCGCAGCGCGCGAGGGCGGTCCAGGCCGAGGTGCGTGTCGTCGAAGATGGTCCAGATGACGGGGACACCGACGGCTCGGCAGTGCTCGACCAGCCGGCGGAGACGGGGCGCCATGCGGGTCGCAGCCGGGACCCAGTACGGGCTCCAGCCGGGGCGGACGAACTCGTCCTGCATGTCGATGGCCAGTAGTGCCGACCGCTCGGGAGTCACGGTGAACGCTGCCTGCCCCCGCAGGTAGGCATCCCGCGCCCGTTCGGTCACCCATTCCTCGGTGTAGGCCACCCTGCCTCCCCGTGTCGAACACAGTACATCGGTTCGATGTATAGCCTACCTCGGCAGATCGAGCCGGTCCGCCGTGTCCGGCGGGCGGCGCCGGCGTGCGGCGGTGGAGGGGGCGCCGGGGTGGCGGTGGGAGCCGGCGGGCCTTGTGGGCGCGGGGCCGGTTCCCGGGGGAGCGGGGCTGGGCGCGGTCCCGGGGCGCCGTGGTGCGGCGGTACGCCCGGCCCGGCCAGGGGCTGCGGCGATGGTGGTCAGCAGCGGGAGGGCTGGGCGATGCCGTGCAGCAGCAGGTGCAGGGCGCCCTGCAACTCGGCCTGGAGGGTGCCCGGTTCCTCGGTGGACGGCCGCTGGGCCCAGCGGTACAGCGCGCCGAGGTAGACATCGCGGAGCACGTTGCCGACCTGCTCGGCCGACAGGTCCGCGGTGAGCTGGCCGTCCCGGCATCCGGCCGCGACGATCTCGGCGAAGATCCGGCCGACGTAGGGCTCCTCGATGAGCGGGCGGCCCGCCCTGACCCACGCGGTGAGCATCGCGGAGGTCAGCTCGCGTTCCTCCTCGTTGATGCGCCCCAGGATCTCCATGCAGCGCTGGAGTTGCGCGATCGGGCCTGAACCGTGCATCGGTTCCTCCTGGCTCAGCCGGGCCAGCAGCTTCGTCCTGCGTTCCTCACCCCAGGCGCTGATCAGGTCCTCCTTGCGCTGGAAGTAGTTGAAGAACGTCCCGCGAGCCACGTCGGCGCGTTCGGCGATCTCGTCGATGGACGTCTGGTCGTAACCCTGCTCGGTGAACAGGGCCAGCGCCGAGGCGTACAGACGCTCCTTGACCCGCTGCTTGTTGCGTTCGCGGCGGCCGACCGGCTGGGTCGGGTCGGACGGGTGTGGGGGCATGTGTTGTTCTCCCATCTGCCGAGGTGACACCGGAGTGCAGTGGCTGCGTCACCTCAAAACTACACCCAAGTATATTGATGGTTCGAAGTAAAAGTTAGTGGTTGATCAGCCAATATTGGCCCCGGCTGCGGCCTGTCCGATGGCGTGATCCGGCAGCTGTGGCAACGCCGGTCGTGCCTGTTCCGGGCAGTGTGACGAGGGGCCGCCGCACCTGGCGGCGCGGCAGCCCCTCGGGGTGTGCTCGTGGACCTGATGCGGTGTCAGGCCAGGGAGCGCTCCGTGAGACCGGCGGTCAGGCGTGCCACGCTCTCGTCCCCCAGCAGTCGGCCGGAACTCACATCGATGCCGTACTGGTCCCGCAACTGGTGGCGCAACTGCGCGGCCATCAGGGAGTCGAGGCCGAAGTCGCGCAGCGGGCGCCGCAGGTCGATGGCGGTGGCCGGCATGCCGAGGAGGGCGGCGGCCCGGCGGGCCAGCGCGTCGGCGTCCAGAGCCGGTCGCGCCGTGCCCGCCGAAGCCGCCCGGGGTCTGAGCTCCCCACCGTCCGCGGACGCCGGACCGGCCGCGACGGCGGCGGTCACCGGACGGCCGGAGGGCCGCGGCACCGGGAGGGCCGCACCACGGGAGAGGAACGCGCCGACCCGGGAGAGCAGCGGTCTGCCCCCGGAACGCACCACCGCGGACACCGGCGGCACCGGCGGCACACCCAAGCGCGGCCGCGCCCCGCGGGAGGCCGCCGGCCGGTACCCGTACGGGACCGGGAGACCGGCCGGGCCGACCCGGCGCAGGCGCATCCCCCGGAACTCGGCCAGCACCCGGCCGTCGCCGGCGAGCACGATGACATCCGCGCCGGCCTGCCGTGAACCGCGGCCGGCCGTCACCCGGCACACCGTCCAGAACTCCTCGGTCAGCTCACCGTAGAGCTGCACGGAGCCCAGCCCGGCCGGGACGTACACCGTGCCCGCCGGCCACGCCGCCACCAGAGGGAGCAGGGCGGCCTCCCAGGCGGCGGGATCGGGGGCCTTGGGGCGCCGCATCCGCGCCGCCACCTCGCCGTCCCGCCGCCACAGGTGGTCCACGGCGCGGAAGGCCTCGCCGATCTCGATGCCGCGGGAGCGGGCGAGCCGGTGGAAGTCGTCGCCCGCGAGGTACCGGCGGCAGCGGGCGAGCACCCGGTCCAGGACCGGCCGGGCCTGACGTGCCTCGCTTCCGTCGGCGGAGCGCACCGCGGCGGTCACGCAGGGGGCGCCCTCGGGGGAACCGGCGCGCAGGGCCTCCACGGTGCCGGCGAACTCCCCGGGGCCGCCCTCCAGGGTGACGCGCAGCGCCAGGTCGTGCGCGTCGTCCAGGTGCGGCTGCTCCGCGCCGAGTTCCACGTCACGCAGGGCGAACATGGTGCCGGGCGCGCACTGCCGCGCGGTCTCCAGCAGTGCCGCGAGCGCGACGACCGGAGGCAGCGCGGTGGTGCCGAGGAACCGCAGGCCCGTACCCCAGTCGGAGACCCCGTAGTCGTCGAGGTCGATCTGCCGGACGTGCGCGGGCGCCCGCCGGGCGGCGGGGGCGTGCCGGTAGGTGACCCGGTCCCAGGGGTAGGCGGGCAGGGGCACCGGGCGCGTCCCGGCGCCGTACCAGCGCTCCCAGTCCACCCGGCCGCCGGAGGCGAAGAACCGGCCGGCGGCCCGGAGCAGTTCGGTGCTCTCCGCATGGTAGCGGCGCAGCGAGAAGACGGCGGCCCCGGTCAGGCCGGCCTCGCCGAGGGTGTCCTCGACGGCCGCCGTCAGCAGCGGGTGCGGGCTGATCTCCAGGAAGACGCTCTCGGCCTGCTCGGCCACCGACCGCACGGTGCCGGTGAAGCGCACCGGGCGGCGCAGGTTCTCCGTCCAGTAGCCGGCGTCCAGCTCCGGGCCGTCGACGGGGGCGCGGCGCACGGTGGAGACCATGTCCACGGCCGCCCGGCGCGGGGAGATGCCGGCCAGCTCGCGCAGCAGGGCGTCGTGCAGGGCGTCCATGTGCGGCGAGTGGGACGCGACGTTGACCCGCACCGGCCGGCAGAGCACTCCGCCGCTCTCCAACTCGGCGCAGATCGAAGCGAGTTCGTCGCGGTCGCCGGAGAGCACGGTGGCCTCCGGGGCGTTCTCGGCGGCGACGCAGACCCCGGTACGCGGGCCGATGGCCTCACGCGCCCGCGCCGCGGACAACTCGACGGCCGCCATGGCGCCCTGGCCCGCCACCCGCGCCATCAGGCGGCTGCGCCGGCAGACGACCGCCGCCGCGTCCTCGACCGACAGGGCGCCGGCGGCGCAGGCCGCCGCCACCTCGCCCATGCTGTGCCCGACGCACACATCGGGCTCGACGCCCAGTTCCCGCCAGGCGGCGACGAGCGCCACCTGCGTCGCCCACAGGGCGGGCTGGACCACCTCGACGCGGTCCGGGAACGCGGACGCGTCCCGCTGGAGCAACTCGACGACCGACCAGCCCAGTTCGGCGCGCACCGCGCGATCGCACGCCGCCATGGCCGTCCGGAACGCCTCGCTGGTCGCGAGCAGGTCCCGCCCCATGCCGAGCCACTGTGAGCCCTGGCCGGGGAAGACGAACACCGTGCGTCTGGGGGCGCCGAACCCCGCGTCCGCGATGCCCCCGCCGGGGTGGGGCTCCCCGGCCGCGAGCGCGCGCAGGACGGCGGCGAGTTCGTCGTGGGACGCGCCGATCGCCCACAGCCGGTACGGGTGCGCGTCCCGCCGGGTGGCCGCCGTGGCGCAGATGTCGTGCAGCGGGTGCTCGCGGCCGCGCCCGCCGGGCCCGAGGTGGTCGGCGTACGCGGCGGCGAGGTTGCGCAGCGCGGTGGCCGACCGCGCGGACAGCACGAGCAGTTCGGGCCTGGGCGCGCCGTCCGGGGTGTCGGGACCGGTGGGCTTCCGGGCCGCCGGCTCCCCCGCCGCCGTCCGCCCGTCCTGCCCCGGTGCGCCGTCGTCGTCCGCGGTGTGACGGCCGATGACGGCATGCGCGTTGGTACCCGACAGCCCGAAGGAGCTCACGCCGATCAACGCCCGCGGCGCGTCCAGCGGCTGGTTGGCCGTGACGACCTCGACCGGTGACCGGCCCTCGGCGAGCCGGGGGTTGGGGGTCTCGAGGTGCAGCGAGGCGGGGATGACCCCGTGCCGGGCGATCAGCACGGCCTTGAGCAGGCCGACGATGCCGGCGGCCGCCTCGGTGTGCCCGATGTTGGTCTTGACCGACCCGGTCCGCAGCGGCCGGTCCGGCGAGCGGCCCGCACCGGCGGCCTCGGCCAGGGCCTGGAGTTCCACGGCGTCGCCCACCGGGGTGCCGGTGCCGTGCGCCTCGACGTAGTCCAGCTGCCCGGGGTCGACGCCGGCGCTGCGGCACGCCTCGCGGAGCATCTCGGCCTGGCCGGACACCGAGGGCTGGAGGAGCAGGCCGCTGCCTCTGCCGTCGTTGGTCACGGCGCTGCCGAGCAGCAGGGCGAGCACGGGATCGCCGTCCCGTCGGGCGTCGGCGAGCCGCTTGAGCACGACCGCGGCCACGCCCTCGCTGCGGACGAAGCCGTCCGCGTGGGCGTCGCCGAAGCGGCAGCGGCCGCCGGGGGAGAGCATCCCGCCCTGCGAGTAGGCGATGGAGTCCTCGGGGGAGAGGATGATGTTCACCCCGCCGGCGATGGCCAGGTCGCTCTCCCCGGTCAGCAGGCTCTGGCGTGCGCAGTGCACGGCCACCAGGGACGAGGAGCAGGCGGCGTCCAGGACGACGCTGGGCCCGCGCAGATCCAGCGCGTAGGAGACCCGGCCCGCGGTGACGGCCCTGATCCGGCTGCCGGTGGCGTCCCGCACGCTGGGGCCCTCGGGCGGCCTGGACGCCTCGGCGTATTCGGCCGTCGCCTGGCCCACGAATACCCCGCCCCGCGTTCCGGCCAGGCGTGACGGCCGTATTCCGGCGGCTTCCAGAGCCTCCCAGACCACCTGTAACAGAATGCGCTGCTGCGGGTCCATGAACTGTGCTTCGGCGGGGGATATCCCGAAAAACGCGGCATCGAAGGAGAAGGCGTCCTCCAGGAATCCGCCGTGTCGCGAGACGGTCTTCCCCGGAGTGGCCGTGGTGGGGGCGTAGTGCGCGGACACGTCGAAACGGTCCGGAGGAATCGGGGTGACCGTGTCGGCATTGCGGATGAGGACGTCCCACAGCGCGTCGACGTCGCGGGCTCCGGGGAGCCGGCACGCCATCCCGACGATCGCGATGGGGCCGTCCCCGGCCTGCCCTGAATGCTCCATGTCAAGTCCACCTTCGGGCACGAGGTAAGGAATCGATCACCGCACGCCTGCTGGCGGGCGGGCGCAGCTGTACTGCCAGAGCGATACAAAAATACACCGGAGAACAAGTTTGTCATCGGGAACCGGTATTCGTCTCAACAGGTGAGATCAGCGGTAGGCGGGCGGGCTGATTAGCGATGTTTGCCCGGTTTGCGGTGAGAGCTGGATCACACCGACGTTGGACTTGCGTACAGCGATGCATCCACATCTAATATTGGCCTCCGGTGCGCTCAGACGTTCGATCATGGGGGAACGAATGCACGAGCCAGTTGTGACGACCGCAGTCGCGCACCGCGAGGACCGCGGCGCCGGCCTGGCCGAGTCCCTGCCGGACTGGTCCGAGGTGATCGAGCGGGTGGCAGCGCTGTCGGCGAGGGAGACGCAGGTGTTCCTGCTCCTCGGCGTCGGCCACTCCAACCGCTCCATCGCCTCACGCCTCGGTGTGACGGAGCGCACGGTCAAGGCGCACGTCGCCCAGATCCTCGCGAAACTCGACGTCGATTCACGGTTGAAGGCGGGTCTGGCGGCATTCGCCTACCGCCTGCTGTACGAAGGTTCAATTCACACCGCAACCGGCCGCCACTAGAAAAGGAGCGGCACGGAAGCCGGAGGGAACGGACCAGCCGGTCGGCCCTCCTGTGTCGGCTCTCGGCTGCCCTCAGCCATGCGCCGGCCTGTCTTCCGGACCACGGAACGCGGAATTCGAAAGAACGCGGAATTCACCGAAGGTGAATCCACGGTTTCCGTTCGGCACGACCCCGGCGGCGCGATCAGCCATGCCCGGACGACCCCGAGACGACCGGGCGGCGGCTTCGCCCGCCCGCCTACGCGCGTCACACCGACCCATCCAGAGGAGATGACTTCCCCGTGTCCCTCACCGACGTGGAGACCCGGCACGCGGGCCCCGGCCCCGCGGCGCCGCCCCCCGATCCGCGGGAGACCATGCGGACCCTGCCCCGCGTGCTGCAGTACCCGCTCACCGTCTTCACCGGCAAACCGCTGGCCGGGCAGACCTCCCTGCCCTGGACCCCCACCTTCCACCTGGGCGCCGCCGTCCTCGCCATGGTGGCGGGCGTGCTGACCGGCTGCCTCGGCTGGACGCTGGGCGGATGGTTCCTGTTACTGCTGGTCCCCGGCTGGGCGGTGACCCTGCACGGGATGCGCAACCTGCGCATGATGGTCTACCACCAGTGCTCCCACCGGAACATGTACCGGCGGCGCAGGCTCGACGCCGCCATCGGCCGCGCCACCTCCAGCCTGCTGATCATCCAGAACTTCGAGCGCTACAGCCGCGAGCACGTCAGCGACCACCACGCCGCACACCACATGACGCTGCGCGACCCCACGGTCCAGGCGTTCCTGGTCAGCCTGGACATGCACCCCGGGATGACGACCCGTCAGATGTGGCGCAGGCTGCTGGCCAAGCTCGTCTCGCCCCGCTTCCACCTCGCCTTCGCCGTCTCCCGCGTCCGCTCCTTCTGGCACAACTCCGCCCGCAGCGAGAAGGCCACCTCCCTCACCCTGTACGGCCTGGCCGTCGCGGTCACCGTGGCGACCGGCACCTGGCCCGCCTTCCTCGTCGTGTGGTGTGTACCGCTGCTGCCGTTGTTCCAGGTCAGCAACACCCTGCGGCTGTGCGTGAAGCACACCTTCCCGCCGGCCGGCACCACGGTGCGCCGCGGCCGCGACTACTTCGCGAGCCTGACCAACGCCATCTTCATCGGCGAGCCCGCCCCCGGCCAGGACCTGCCGGCCGGACGCCGGGCCCTCGCCTGGCTCCGGTGGACCGCCCGGATGCTGCTGGTGCACGCACCGTCCCGCTATCTGGTGCTCACCGGGGACACGGTCGTGCACGACTACCACCACCGCTACCCGTCGAGCCGCGAGTGGTTCGACTACATCTTCGCCCGCCAGCGTGACATCGACGCCGGACACAAGGGCTGGCCCGCCTACCGCGAGGTGTGGGGACTCGTCCCGGCCATCACCTACGTCTTCGACTCCCTCAGCGCCGCCGACCCCGCCGAGTACGACGTCTCGCTGCTCGGCTCGGTCAGCAAGCGGGAGCTGTTCGCCGCCTTCGACGACTGAGGCGCCCCCGCCTCGCCCCCACCCCCCGCACCGACGACACGCACCAAGGAGTACACATGCGCCCGCAGCAGCGGAAGGTCATCCTCGGAGTGGCCGCGAGCGACAGCCACGCGGTGGCCAACCACCTGATCGCGCACAGCCTGCGCGGCCTCGGCTACACCGTCGTGAACCTGGGCACCTGCACCCCGGTCGAGGAGTTCGCCGAAGCCTGCAGAGAGCACCGCGACGCCGAGGCGGTCGTCATCGGCAGTCTCAACGGCCACATCCACGAGGACCTGCGGGACCTGCCCGCGGCCAAGGAGGCCGGCGCGATCCACTGCCCGGTCATCGTCGGCGGCAACCTGTCCGTCGGCAGCCGCAAGGACCCCTCGGCCCACGAACGGCTCTACCGGCTCGGCGTGGACCGCATCCTCACCGACCCCGCGGACCTGCCCGCCGCCCTGGACCGGCTGCACACGGCCCGGCCCGAGCCCGCCGAGCCCGTCCTCGTCGCGTCATGACCGCGCGAGTCACCCTCCTCGGCGCGACCGGCGCCGGGGAGGGCCCCCACCAGGCGGCGGCGCTGCCCCCGCTCGACGAGTCCGTCGACTACATCACCTCGCTCGGCAAGCCCACCGCCGCCGACGTCCTCGACGCCGCCCACGCCAGGGGCCGGGTGGCGATCCAGCCCCGCTGCGGAGTCGGCGGCCACCAGGAGATGAAGGCGCTGCTGGTCGCCCTGGAGACCGCCGCCGCACCCGACATCCTCACCCTGACCATCGACTCCCACACCCGGCTGAAGCGCTTCGAGCAGGCCCTGCGCTCGCTCAACCTCAGCCCGGGCGACCTCAACGGCTATCCGCTCGTCGCCCACGGCTGGCAGCGCGGCCGGGAGCTGAACGAGGCGGTCACCGCGCCGCTGGAGGTGCGGCACGGATCCCCGGACGCCCGGCGGTTGTTCGACGTCGCGGTGGCCTCCGGGATCACCTCCTTCGAGGGCGGCGGCATCTCCTACAACCTGCCCTACTCCAAGGCCGTACCGCTGACCGAGTCCCTGACGGCCTGGCAGGACGTGGACCGGCGCTGCGGGGAACTGGCCGAACGGGGCGTGGTCATAGACCGCGAGCTGTTCGGCACGCTCACCGCCGTCCTCGTCCCGCCGTCGATCAGCCTGGCGATCAGCGTGCTGGAGGCGGTGCTGGCCGCCCGCGCCGGGGTGCGCTGCGTCTCGGTGGCGTATCCGCAGGGCGGGCACCTCGTCCAGGACGTCGCCGCGCTGCGCGCGATCCCGCTGCTCGCCGACCGGTACCTGCCGGCCGGGGTGCGGGTCCACGCCGTCCTCCACGAGTTCATGGGGGTCTTCCCCCGGATCCGGGGCAACGCCGAGGACCTCATCTTCTACGGGGCCCTGGTGGCCCGGCTCGGCGGCGCGTCCAAGCTGATCACCAAGACCTACCAGGAGGCCTACGGGATCCCCGAGACCCAGGCCAACATCGACGGGCTGCGCCTGGCGGACCGGGCCAACTCCCCGCTGCTGGACTTCGTCTCGGTCGACGGTGAACGCGTCCGGGAGGAGCAGGAGTGGATCCTCGCCGAGGTCGCGGACATCGTCGAGCCGGTGCTGGAACACCCCGACCTGATCGGCGCCGTCTGCCGGGCCTTCGAGGCGGGCACGCTGGACATCCCGTTCAGCGCCAGCCGGTACGCGAAGTCCGAGATCATCCCCAAGCGGGACGCCGAGGGCGCCATCCGCTACCTGTCCGCCGGCTCGCTGCCGTTCTCCGGACGCACCGCACGCCGCAACAGCGAGGCGCTGCGGCACGGCACGGACGCCGAGCCCCGGATCGGGTCGCTGCTGGCGGGCCTGACCGGGGACATCAACTACTTCCTGAGCCTGTTCGACGAGCCCGACCGCGAGGTGTCCCGTGAGCATCACCCTTGAACCCGCCGTCCTGACCGGAGAAACCGGCCGTGCCGGGCAGGTGCGCACCCGCGACCGGGTGGTGATCCGGTTCGCCGGGGATTCCGGTGACGGTATGCAGTTGACGGGTGACCGGTTCACCTCGGAGACGGCGTCGTTCGGGAACGATCTG
>JBEHXI010000191.1:0-14729 GCA_048498775.1 Actinomycetota bacterium
CCGGTGTTGTACTGCACCTGCCCGCAGCACGTCTGGCCGAGCGGGAAGTCCACCTCGACCCCAAGACGCTCCAGCAGGGTCACCACCGCCTGGCCGGTGCCCGGGAAGAGCGCGTCGTTGACGCAGGTGATGAAGAGGGCTACGCGCACGGGTTCCTCCTTCGGCGGGCCTGACACGGCCCGGGGCCGGGCGGGTACGGCGGTGCCTGCGGGGGCTGTACCACCTTCGGGGGACGTGCATGCCTGGCTGGTGTTGCGCGTGGTTCATACTGCCGCACCCGCCGGACGCTGTGAAGCAGACATCGGAGGTCTGTCGGCCCAGGCCGGAGGGGCTGCCGCGGTGGTATCGTCCCCAGGTTTCACCTGCAGGTGGTGCTGAACGGAGATGCGGCATGGTGGGCATCAAGGACGTCGCCAAGCAGGCCGGGGTCTCGGTCGGCACGGTCTCCAACGTCCTCAACCGGCCCGAGGCCGTCGCGGAGGCCACCCGGCAGCGGGTGCTCGCGGTCATCGACCGGCTGGGCTATGTACGCAGCGAGTCCGCGCGGCAGTTGCGCGCCGGGCGCAGCCGCATCATGGCCCTGCTGGTCCTGGACATGGGCAACCCGTTCTTCGTGGAGATGGCACGCGGCGCCGAGCAGGCGGCGCGCGCCGCGGGCCTGGGCGTGATGGTCTGCAACAGCGCGGGCAGTTCCGCGAACGAGGCCGACTACCTGGCGATGTTCGCCGAGCAGCAGGTCCGCGGCGTGCTGGTGACGCCCGTCGACGGCAGCGGCCGCAGCCTGGAGGCGCTGCGGCGCCGCGGCATCCCCTTCGTCTACGCCGACCGGGCGGTCCCGGCGGGCGAGGCGTGCTCGGTGTCGGTGGACGACGTGACCGGCGGCCGGCTCGCGGTGCGCCACCTGCTCGACGCGGGCCACGAGCGGATCGGCTACGTCAGCGGCCCGGCGCAGCAGCAGCAGTCCAGGGACCGGAAGGCCGGGGCGCTGGCCGCGTTCCGCGAGGCCGGTCTGCCCGAGGAGCGGCTGACGGCGCTGGAGGTCGCCCGGTTCGACGTGGCGGCCGGGCGGGACGCGGCGGCCCGGCTGCTGGGCATGCCGGAGCGGCCCACCGCCGTCTTCTGCGCCAACGACCTGCTGGCCCTCGGCGTGCTCCAGGAGCTGTACGCGGCCGGGCTGCGGGTCCCGGACGACATCGCGCTGGTGGGATACGACGACATAGAGTTCGCCGCCGCGGCGGTGGTGCCGCTGACCTCGGTGCGCCAGCCCGCGTACCGGATGGGCCGGGTCGCCGCCGAGCTGCTGATGGCCGAGACCGGCGAGAGCGGCGAGGAGCACGTCCACCAGCGCATCGTCTTCCAGCCGGAACTGGCGGTGCGCGCCTCCAGCCTGCACCGGCGGCGCTGAGGCACCCCGCCCCCGGCATTCGTCATACGAATGTCATCGGTGGCGGGTGTGGGGGCGCCCGGCGCGTGGCAGGCTCCCGGGATCGCGGCGGTCGTGGACACGGGAGGGCGGCGGATGAGCGGTTCCGGATCAAGAGCGGCGGAGCGCACCGTCCCGGTGCCCGGCTCCTCCGCGCTGCGGCAGCTCGCCGCCGCGTCGGTGGGCAACGCGGCCGAGTGGTACGACTGGTACGCCTACTCCTTCCTGGCCGTCTACTTCGCGGGCCGGATCTTCCCGAAGGGCGCCGGCGGCTCGCTGGTGCCGCTGCTGTCGGCCTTCGCCGTCTTCGCGGTGGGCTTCTTCATGCGCCCGGTCGGCGGCCTGCTCATGGGGGCGGTGGCCGACCGGCGCGGGCGGCGCGCCGCGCTGACCGTCACCATCCTGGCGATGGGCTGCGGCAGCCTGCTGCTGGCCGTCACCCCCACCTACGCGGCGGCCGGGGTGCTCGCGCCGGTGGTGCTGGTGGTCGCCCGGCTGGTCCAGGGGCTGTCGGTGGGCGGGGAGTTCGCGGCCTCCACGACCTTCCTGGTGGAGTCGGCGGGACCGGGGCGGCGCGGGCTGTTCTCCAGCTTCCAGTACGTCTCGACGACCATCGGCCAGCTGATCGCCTCCGGGATCTCCGCGCTGTGCGCCGGGCTGCTGACGGATAGTCAGATGGGGGCGTGGGGCTGGCGGTTGCCGTTCGTGGTGGGCGCGCTGATCAGCCTGGTGGGCTTCTGGATCCGGCAGGGCGCGGTGGAGACCCGCAGCGGCCTCGACGTGCCGTCCGAGGCGCGTCCGGGGCTGTTCGAGGCGCTGCTGCGCCACCCGCGCCAGTCCCTGCTGATCTGCGGCATCACCGTGGGCGGCACCATCGCCTACTACACCTGGACGACATACCTGCCGACATACGCGACCGTCAACGCCGGCTTCGGCAAGGGCGCGGCGCTGACCGTGGGCACGATCTCGCTGGCGTTCTTCGCGCTGCTCCAGCCGCTCGGCGGCATGCTGTCGGACCGGATCGGGCGCCGGCCGCTGCTGCTGACGTTCGCGGTGGGCTTCGCCGTGCTGGCGGTGCCGCTGCTGCACCTGGTCACCCGTGCGTTCCTCTCGCTGCTGCTGGTGCAGTGCGCCGGGATGGTGCTGCTGACCGGGTACACGGCGATCGCCGCCGCGGTGAACGCGGAGGTCTTCCCGGCGCGGGTCCGGGCGGCGGGCATCGGCTTCCCGTACTCGCTGACGGTGGCGCTGTTCGGCGGCACGGCGCCGTATGTGGGGACGTGGTTCAAGCAGGCCGGCCACCCGGGCTGGTTCCCGTGGTACGTGGCGGTGCTCTGCCTGGTCTCGGCGGGGGTCTACCTGACGCTGCCGGAGACCGCGCGACGGCCCCTGGAGCGGTGAGTCAGGCGGCCCGGCCACGCGCGGCGAGCAGCGCGGTGATCTCGCGGACGGCGGCGCGGCCCGCCCGGTTGGCCCCGATGGTGCTGGCGGACGGGCCGTAGCCGATCAGATGGATCCTGGGGTCCCGGACCACCCGGGTGCCCTCCAGCGCGATGCCGCCGCCCGGCTCGCGCAGCCGCAGCGGCGCCAGGTGGCCGAGCGCGGCGCGGAAGCCGGTGGCCCACAGGATGGTGTCGGCGGCCACCTCGTGGCCGTCGCTCCAGACGGCGCCGTCCGGCGTGATCCGTTCGAACATCGGGTGCCGTACCAGCACTCCCTCGGCCATCGCCCGCTCGACGGCGGGGGTGAGCGGCAGCCCGGTCACCCCGACCACGCTGATGGGGGGCAGGCCGCGGCGCACCCGCTCCTCGACCTTCGCCACCGCGGCCCGCCCGCGGGCCGCGTCGAACGGGCCCGGCACGAACTCCGGCGGCCGCCGGGTGACCCAGGTGGTCCGCGCGGCGACCCCGGCGAGCTCCATCAGGTGCTGGGTGCCCGAGGCGCCGCCGCCGACCACGATGACCCGGCTGCCGCGGAACGGCTCGGGACCGGGGTACCGAGCGGTGTGCAACTGCCGCCCGCGGAAGGTCTCCTGGCCCGGGTAGCGCGGCAGGAACGGGCGGTCCCAGGTGCCGGTGGCGCTCACCAGCGCCCGTGCCGACCACAGCCCCGCGTCCGACTCGACCAGCAGCCGCCCCGCCGGGCCCTCGCGCACCGCGGTGACGTCCACCGGGCGCCGCACCCGCAGGCCGAAGACCTCCTCGTAGCGCGCGAAGTACGCCCCGACCACCTCGGCGGCCGGGCGGTTCCCGTCGGCTCCGGTCAGCGGCAGGCCGGGCAGGTCGTGGACGCGGTGCGCGCGGCCGTAGGTGAGCGTCGGCCAGCGGAACTGCCAGGCGCCGCCGGGAGCGGGGGAGTGGTCCAGCACCACGAAGTCCTCGCCGGGGCGGAGTCCGGCCCGGGACAGGAAGTACGCCGCCGACAGCCCGGCCTGGCCGCCGCCGATGACCACGACGTCCACCTCGGCCGGGACATCCGGGGCCGCGCTGAAGTAGTTCACATTTCTACCAACGCGGAGGGGTGCTGATCGCTTCCCGGGCGCCCGCCGGGGAAGCGGCGGCACCGGCGGGGGTGAATCACCCGCACGGGTGAGCTCGCGGCCGGACGGGCCGCGCAGGCGGCGGGCACTGGCCTGACGCCGCCGCCTGCGCACCCGGAGGTCCGCCGGGGCGCGCGGTGCCCGGTCGGCCGGGCACCGCGTCAGACGGCCGGCGCGCCCTGCGGCTGCTGCGGGCTGATGCCCAGCACGGTCGCGTACTTGGCGACGACCAGCTTGGAGATCGCCGGGTAGGTGCCCAGCGGCTCGGCGGACTCACAGCCCGCCATCTCGCCGGCGGCCCGCAGCGCGCCCTCGCCCAGCTCGGGGCCGATCACGCACGGGGCCAGCGCCAGCCGGGTCGAGCCCGAGGCGCGCAGCTGCTCGGCGGTGCGCTCGATGGAGCCCTCGATGTCCAGGCCGGCCGCCAGCACCGGGACCGCCAGGCGGGCCGCCAGCAGCAGCCCGGTGACGCCGGCCGCCTGCACGGCCTCCTCGCCGCCGGTGGTGGTCAGCACGATGCCGTCGGCGGCCGTCGCCACGGTGAACAGCCGGGCGCGGTCCGCACGGGCCAGACCCGCCTCGGAGAGCCGCACGTGCAGCGCCTCCGCCAGCAGCGGGTGCGGCCCGAGTGCGTCGGTCAGCTCGGCGCGCACGCCGCTTTCCGCGATTCCGGCGCGGATGCGGCGCAGGACGGACGCCTCCGGGCCGGCCAGCAGCGGCACCACCACGGCCGCCGGGCCGTCGCCCTCGCGTTCGACGGTGGCGGCCTGCGCCAGGACGGCGCCGAGGGCGGGGAAGTCCCGCTCGTCCTCGCTGCCGTCCACGTCGAGGTACGCGATGCGGGGGTCGAGCCCGGACAGCTCGGTCCGGGCGATGCTGACGATCTCTTCCGCCAGCGAGCGGGTCGCGGCGGCGGGCGTGCCGGGCACGGCGAGTACCAGCGTCGGCGCGTCCGGCGGGACGGCCAGGGTCTCCGGGCGCCGGTGCCGACCGGGCTGTCGGGGGCGCGGCATTCGTACGGGCAGGCCGGGTGCGGGGCCAGTGGCAGAGCTCATGGCGTCGCATGCTAACGGTTCCGCGGGCGCCCACGTCAGGCCGGGTGCGCAGGGCAACCCGGCCGTCCCGGTCTGTCCGGATTGGCGGCTGTTCTGGGACTACATCGCGACATCGCGGGGCGCGTCCGGCGGCTGAGCGCCCGTCAGGAGACGGGGGATCCGGGCGGCGGTGGTCCGTGTAGGGTGAGCAGTGCCCCGTCCTGGGGCAGCTCGAGCATGCCGTCCGCCAGGGCCGTGGCGATGCGCAGCGCGCCGTCCAGCGGGTCGCCCTCCGCCGCCACCAGCGCGGTCTCCCCGAGGATGCCGGGCGCCTGGGCGTACAACGGTGCCGTCAGCGGCTCGCCGAGGCGCAGCAGCCCGCCGGTCAGTGCCACCGGGGCCGGCCCTTCGGGCCGTACGGCGGCCGCCGTCTGGAGGATGTGCCGCGCCGCCTCCCGCAGGATGCCCGCCGCCACCGGGTCATCCGCCGCGCACCGGGCCACCTCGGGGGCGAACGAGGCCAGTACCGCGGCCCGATCACTACGGGGATACAGCAGCCCCGGCAGCCGCTCCGCGGGGCCGAACACCGCCTCCATCCGGGCCAGCAGGGCCCGTGAACCGCCCGCCCGCCCGTCGTGCGCCCGCAGCGCCGCCTCCAGGCCCGCGCGGCCGATCCAGGCCCCGCCGCCGCAGTCGCCGAGCAGATGGCCCCAGCCGTCGGCGCGCCGCCAGCCGGTGATGCCGGGGCCGGTGCCCAGCGCGATCAGCCCCGTCCCGGCCGCGACGACGGCACCCGGCCGCAGGCCCAGCGCGCCCGCGTAGGCCGTGACCGCGTCGGCCGCCAGGGCCAGCCGCTCGGTCCCGAACCCGTCCGCCAGCCAGCCCGGGACCACGGCGCGCACCCGCTCCCCGAGGCTGGCCATGCCGGCGGCCCCGATCGCCGCGCACCGGATCCGGCCGGCGCCGGCACGGGCGGTCAGCTCGGCGAGCATCGGGCGCAGCCGGGCGATCAGGTCCTCGGCGTCCAGTCCGCCGGGGCCGGTGCGCACCGGTCGCTCGCTCGCCGCCCTGGCCGCGGGCGGGCCTTGGCCGTGGGCCGGGGCCAGGGCGCACCGCAGCCCGGAACCACCGGAGTCGACGCCCAGCACCCACCCGCCGTGGCCGTCCGCCGCCGCGCTCACCGGAAGGCGCTCGGGTTGTCCTGCTTCAGCGCGGTGTCGACGGTCAGCGCCGAGGCGACGACCATGCTCAGCAGCGGGTCCGGCAGCGGGCGGTGGATCTGGAGCACATAGTTGTCCGCGGTGGTGAAGACGGCCTTGGCCAGCCCTTCCCAGGTCTTGGTGATCCGGGCCACCTCGGTGTCGGTGTGGTCGACGAGGGAGAAGTTCCAGGCGCGGAAGTTCTCCGCCTTGATCGCGCCGATCTGCGAACCGCCCACCATCAGGCCGAAGTTGATGCGGCCGATGACGTTCTGCTGCACGATCTCGCCGACCTGGGTGCCGTCCGGGCGTTCGACCACCATCCGGGACTTCAGCAGCTTCGCCGGGCGGGTGAGCACCAGCACCGGCTGCCCGTAGGCGTCGCGCACCTCCAGCTTGTGCGTCAGGAACTGGCCGACGTTGCTCATCAGCCGCACGGCCTTCTTGACGGCGCTCTGGCCGACCTCGGCCACCGACCCGATCTGGTGGCCGGCCTGGTCGAAGACGGCGTACTCGTTGGTGAGTTCGATGATCTTCGCCTTCTGGTTCACCACCAGGACCGGCTCGGTGAACAGCGTTCCGGAGCCGCCCGCGGCGGGGGCCACGCCGGCCTGCTGCTGCACCTGGCGCTGCACCTGATGCCGCATCCGTCCCGGATCCTGGTAGGCGCCCGGCTGCGGTGCGGCGTACCCCGGGGCCTGTGGTGGGGCCTGCGGCGGGACCTGCGGCTGCGGCGGCGCGTAGGCCGGGGCCTGCGGCTGCTGCTGTTGTTGTGGGACCTGGGCGTGTGGCGCCGCCGCGGCCGGGGCCTGCCGCGGGTCGGCGTGGGTGTGCTCGGTCCAGCGGCTGCCGTCCCACCAGCGCAGCTGGTGGGGGGTGCCGTGCGGGTCCGCGTACCAGCCCGCCTCGGGATTCGGGTGCGTCGTCACGGCGGCACACTACCGAACGGCCCCCGCCGGCCCGGGTGAACCGGCGAGGGCGGTCCGCGGCCGTCCTCAGGGCAGGCGCCAGTCCACCGGCTCGGCGCCCTGACGCAGCAGCAGCTCGTTGGCGCGGCTGAACGGCCGGGAGCCGAAGAAGCCGCGGTCGGCGGACATCGGGGAGGGGTGCGCGGACTCGATCGCCGGCAGATCACCGAGCAGCGGGCGCAGGTTGCGGGCGTCACGCCCCCACAGGATCGCCACCAGCGGCTTGCCCCGGGCGGCGAGCGCGCGGATGGCCTGTTCCGTCACCTCTTCCCAGCCCTTGCCGCGGTGCGCGCCGGGCTTGCGCGGAGCGGTGGTCAGCGCCCTGTTGAGCAGCAGCACCCCATGGCGGGTCCAGGGCGTCAGGTCGCCGTTCGACGGCGGCGGGAAGCCCAGGTCGGTGCTGTACTCGCGGAATATGTTGATCAGCGAGCCGGGCAGCGGACGCACGTCGGGACCGACCGAGAAGCTGAGCCCGACGGCGTGCCCGGGTGTCGGGTAGGGGTCCTGGCCGACGATCAGGACCCGCACGTCGTCGAACGGCTGCTGGAAGGCCCGCAGCACGTTGGGCCCGGCGGGCAGGTACGTCCGCCCCGCGGCGATCTCCGCACGGAGGAAGTCGCCCATCGCCGCGACGCGGTCCGCCACCGGTTCAAGGGCCTTGGCCCAGCCCGCTTCCACGATCTCGCTCAAGGGTCGTCCAGCCACGGTCCGTCACTCTACTGGCTCACCACCGGCCCCGATCACCACTCGCGATCAGCCGACCACCGCCGCCCGCACGCACAGCACCTCCGGCAGGTGCGCGGCCACCAGCCGCCAGGAGTCGCCCTCGTCCGCGCTGGCGTACACCTCGCCGTTGCGGTTGCCGAAGTAGACGCCGGCCGGATCGCCGTCGTCCAGGCGCAGCGCGTCGCGCAGCACCATGCCGTAGTGGTCCTCGTCGGGCAGCCCGGCGGACAGCTCCTGCCAGCTCTTGCCGGCGTCCTCCGTGCGGTAGACCCGGCAGCGCTTCCCGGCCGGCACCCGGTTGACGTCGGCCTCGACCGGGACGACGTACGCCACGCCGCCGCGCCGCGGGTGGGTGGCCACCGGGAAGCCGAAACTCGCCGGGAGGCCCTCGTCGATGGCCGACCAGTGCGCTCCGGCGTCGTCGCTGCGGTAGACCCCGCCGTGGTTCTGCAGGTAGAGCCGGTCCGGGTCCTGCGCGTCCCGGGCGATCTTGTGGACGCACTGGCCGAACTCCGGGAACGGCTCGGGCATGAACGTCACCCGGATGCCCTCGTTGGACGGGGCCCAGCTCGCGCCGCCGTCCGCCGTGCGGTAGACACCGCCGGAGGAGACCGCGACCGTGACGGCGTCCGCGTCCCGGGCGTCGGGCAGCACGGTGTGCACCGCCTGGCCGCCGTAGCCGGCCCCCCACCGCTCCCGCTGCGGATGCTCCCACAGGGCTCTGACCAGCTCGAAGCTCTCCCCGCCGTCCTCGGAGCGGAACAGCGCGCCCGGCTGGGTGCCCGCCCAGACCACGTCCGGCTCCCGCGGCCCGCCCGGCTCCAGCTGCCAGACCCGCTCCAGCGAGACCCCGGTGTCGCCGGGGAAGCGCACCGCGGGCTGCCGGGGCTCCTGCCAGCTCGCCCCCAGGTCGTCCGAGCGGAACACCGACGGCCCCCAGTGCGGGCTGTCCGCGCCCACCAGCAGACGCGGCACCGAGCGGCGCGCGTCCACCCCGATCGCGTACACCGCCTGCATCGGGAAGTGCGGGCCGGACAGCTCCCAGCCGCCGTCCCGGCCCCGCCTGCCCAGGAACAGGCCCTTGCGTGTGCCCACCGCGAGCAGCACTTCGGTCATGACGCATCACTCCTTTGTGACGCCGGCTCTTGTGACGCCGGTCACCATCCGGCACCACCGAGTCTGCACCGCACCACTGACAATGGCCCCGAAGCGGGGTATTCGCGCAGGTCAGGAGCGCGTTAGCCGATGTTCCGGGAGTAGCCGTGGGCTCCGTACAGGCGGACGAAGCTCGCCGGGGTCACGGTGCGGCGGCGCACCAGTCCCTCCTCCCGCCGCTCATACAGCCGTACCGCCTCCGCCCCGCCGGGGCCGATCGGCTGGACCAGCCGGCCCCCGATCCGCAACTGCTCGACCAGCGGCGGGGGCACCTCGGGGAACGCGGCGCAGACGATCACGGCGTCGTACGGCGCGCGCTCGGGCACGCCGAGCGTCCCGTCGCCGACGACCAGCTCGACGTTGCGGACGCCCTGACCGGCCAGGCCGCGCCGGGCGTGGTCCGTCATGTCCGCCCACAGCTCGACGCTGACCACGTCCGCGGCGAGGCGGGCCAGCAGGGCCGTCTGCCAGCCGTAGCCGGTGCCGACCTCCAGGACGTGCTCGGATCCGGTCAGGTCCAGCGCGCCGATCATCATGGCGATCAGTGAGGGCTGCGAGGTGACCTGGCCGTGGCTGATCGGGAGCGGCTCGTCGAAGCAGGCCTCGTCGCGGTGCGCCTCGGGGACGAAGGGCGCCCGCGGGACGCTCCGGATCGCCTCCAGCAGGCGCGGGTCGCGCACCCCGCCGGCGCGGGCCGCGCGGACCAGGTTCTCCGGGGAGTCGCGGTGGTGCTGCCGGTGGGACATGCTCCGGCCCTCCTCGCCGTCCGGCTCGGACGCCTCCCCGTTGTTCCTACGGCTTCCCCCTACGGGTACCCGCGGGCGGTCCGGCTTAGAGCTCCGAACAGAATGAGCGCCCGGCCCGCGACGCCTGGCACCGCACCTCGCTGCGTTGCCGGTTCATCCGAGTACGTCCAGTACGAGGACGGACCGGCGCCTTGCGATCCACGGCACCAGACGCCGCGGTCTGATCGACCGCCCATTCTGTTCGGAGCTCCTAGAGCTCCCTACCGGCGGGGCGCCCGTTCCGTCAGGAGCTCTCGGCGGTGACCAGCCGGGTGGTGGCCCGCACCCCGCCGTCCAGGGCGCGCAAGCCCTCGACCAGCTCCTCGCCGGCCCGGGCCAGAGCCTCGTCGTCCACCGCCCCCAGCGCGTCCAGCACGAACAGCGCGCGGGTGGTGGCATGGGTGATCCGGGTGCGGGTGCACTGGCGCCAGTTCCAGCGGCGGCAGGTCACGCCGAGATCGTCGGCCCACACCACCTCGCCCGGCTCGGGGTGCTCCACGACCGGCTCGCCCGCGGCCGTGGTCTCGAAGCGCTCCGCACCGGTGGCCCGCAGCAGCCGCGCCGTGCCCCGGTAGTGGTCGAGGTCCTCGCCGCCCAGCGGAAGCAGGTGGGCGATGGAGATCGCGTTGTAGACGTCGGTGAGCCGGTCGATGCGCGGCAGCCCGTCGTCCAGCCGCCGCAGCAGCGCCTCCACGCTGGGCCGGGTGCGCTTCGGCTTCATCCCGGCCGCGCGGAACGCGTCGTGCCATGCGGCGATCCGCGGCTGCTCGGCGAGGGGCCGCTCGGCGAGCAGGTCCCGCGCGGTCTTCTCCGCCTGGGCCAGCAGCCGTTCGCTGGTCTCGTCGCTGGGCCCGGGGCGCAGGCCCTCGGCCACCACGAGCAGGGCACGGTAGTCGGGCCGCAGCGCCGCGACCTCGGGGGCGATCCGGGCGCCGGACAGCCAGGTGCCGGCGCTGTGGGCGGTGGACGTCACATCACTCCTGGGAACGGGGGGCGAGCGGTACCAGGGCGTGCGGCCCCCGGTGCCGGCTCTCCGCGCGGCCACGGCCGATCATAGTGCGGCCGGTCCGCCGGGGCGGCGGACCGGGCGCGCTACTTGATGGCGCCCGCCATCACCCCGCCCACGAACTGGCGCTGGAAGACGAAGAACACCACCAGCGGCACGATCATGGAGACGAACGCGCCGGACGACAGCACGTCGATGTTGTTGCCGAACTGCCGTACCTGGTCCTGGAGGGCGACGGTGATGGGCGCCGAGTCCGCGTTGGCGAAGATCAGCGCCACCAGCATGTCGTTCCACACCCACAGGAACTGGAAGATCCCCAGCGACGCGATCGCCGGGCCGCCCAGCGGCAGCACCACGGTGAAGAACAGCCGCAGCTCGCCCGCCCCGTCCAGCCGTGCCGCCTCCAGCAGTTCACGCGGGATCTCGGCGAAGAAGTTCCGCAGCAGGAAGACCGCGAACGGCAGGCCGTAGGCGACGTGGAAGAGCACCACGCCGGTGATCGACCCGAAGATCCCGAGGTCGCCGAAGAGCTTGGCCACCGGGATCAGCGCGACCTGCACCGGCACCACCAGCAACCCGATGACCACCAGGAACGCCCAGTCGCGGCCGGGGAAGTCCATCCAGGCGAAGGCGTAGCCGGCGAGGGAGGCGATCAGGATGACCAGCAGCGTCGCCGGGACGGTGATCAGCACCGTGTTGACCAGCGAGCCGGTGATGGCGTCGTTGGACAACAGGGCGGCGTAGTTGTGGAGGGTGAGCTGCGCCGGTGAGGTGAAGACCTGCCACCAGCCGGACTGCTGGATGTCCACCGGGCCGCGCAGGGAGGAGATCAGCAGTCCGATGGTCGGCAGCAGCCAGAACAGGCCGACCAGCACCAGCACCACCCGCGCCGCGCCCCCGGCCAGGCGCGCGGCGGCGCGGGCCGGCAGGGGCGGGCGGCGGCGCGGCGCCGGCGCGGCCGGGACGGGGACCGCCTGCTGAAGGGTCGTCATCGGTGGTTCTCCCTGCGGAAGCGGCGGATGTTGAACAGCATCGCGGGCAGCACCAGCAGCAGCAGGATCACGCCGATGGCGCTGCCGACGCCCTGGTCGCCGCCTCCGCCGAAGGACGACAGGTACATCTGCAGGGCGAGGACGTTGGCGTCCTGCTGGGTGGCGCCCGGGGCGATGATGTAGATGAGGTCGAAGACCTTCAGCACGTTGATGACCAGGGTCACCATGACGACGGTCAGGACGGGCGCGAGCAGCGGCACGGTGATCCGCCGGAAGACCTGCCACTCGTTGGCGCCGTCCATCCGGCCCGCCTCCAGCAGTTCGCGCGGCACCGCGGTCAGCCCCGCCGCGATCAGCACCATCGCGAAGCCGGCCCACATCCAGATGTACGCGCCGATGATGGCGGGGGTGACCAGGGTGGGGCCGAGCCACTGCACGCCCTGGTACTGGGCGGTGAAGTTGCTGCCGGGCAGCCGCAGCCGCGCTCCGGCGGCGGACGCGGGCAGGGTGAAGGCGCCGTCCCGGCCCGAGGTGGCCCGGGCGACCACGGCGTTGCCGCGCACCGCCTCGACCACCACACCGGACAGCGCCTTCTCACCGGGGTCCACCCGGCCGGGGGTGCCGCCGCCGGGGGTGAAGTCCAGCCAGACGGTGCCGCTGACGTGGCCGGGTACGGCGGCCGGCGGTTTCGCCTGGGCCTGCCCGGTCAGCGTGGTGGGCGCGAGGCCGACCAGCGGCAGCGCGGCCGGCCGGCCCGGCGCGACGGTGCTCGTGGTGGTGAACGAGCCGCCCGCCGTGGCGGTCAGGTCGCCGCCGGCGCGCGGCCGGGCGCCGGGGTAGACCGAGGCCTTGGCGAAGGTGTCGTGGACGCCGACGACGACCGCGTTGGCCACGCCCTTGTTCGGGTCCTGGTCGTAGACCAGGCGGAAGATGATGCCCGCGGCCAGCATGGAGATGGCCATCGGCATGAAGATGACCAGCTTGAACGCGGTGCCCCAGCGCACCCGTTCGGTCAGGACGGCGAAGATCAGGCCCAGGGCGGTGGTGATGGTCGGGGCGACCACCACCCAGATCGCGTTGTTGCGCAGCGCGGTGAGGATGGTGCCGCTGGTGAAGATGGAGCCGTAGTTGCGCAGCCCCACGAAGTGGGCGAAGTCGTCGATGCCGTACAGGCTGCGGGCGATCGACCACAGGATGGGGTAGAGGACGAGCGCGCCCAGCAGGACGAGGGCGGGAAGCAGGAACAGCGCGGCGACCCAGGGGCGGGTGCCGAGCACCCGCCCCTTCGTCGGCCGGGGCGCTCCCGCCCGGCCCGCGGGCGCGCGGGTCACGGGTACGGGTGGTGCCGGTGCGGCGGCCATGAGGTGTGTTCTCCCGGTCAGTGGCCGTAGGCCTTGGCGGCGTCGGCCTCGAGCTTGCGCTGCGCGCCCGCGATGTCCTTGGGGTTGGCGAGGAAGTCCTGGAGGTCCTTCCACTCGCCCTCGCCCTTGGTGCCGCCGAACGCGGCCGGTGCCTGGTCGGACATGTCGAACCGGAAGTCGTTGCCGGAGCCGATCAGGGACTTGGCGATGCCGCGGGCGGTGTCGTTGGGGTAGACGGACGGGTCCACGGCCTTGTTGGGGGAGAGGAAGCCGCCCTGGGCAGCGGCGATGGTCGCGGCGTCCGGCGAGGCGAGGAAGGTCAGCAGCGCCTGGGCGGCGGGGGTGTCCTTCATGGCCACGGCGACGTCACCGCCGGCCACCACGGGCGGCTTGCCGCCGTCCACGGCCGGGAACGGGAAGAACTTCGCGTCGGTGCCGATCTTCGCCTTGGTCTCGTTGGTGATGTTGGTGGCCACGAAGTCGCCCTCGTAGACCATGCCGGCCTTGGGCGTGTCGGCGAAGGTCTGGTCGACGGAGGTGGGGAACTCGGTCTGCAGCGCGCCCTTGGCGCCGCCCGCGATCAGCGTGTCCTTGCCGAACAGCTGGGCCAGGGTCTGGAGCGCCTTGGTGACCGAGGCGTCGGTCCACGGGATCTGGTGCTGGGTGAGCTTGTCGTACATCGCGGGGCCGGCCTGCGAGAGGTAGACGTTCTCGAACCAGTCGGTGAGGGTCCAGCCGTCCGCGCCGCCTATCGAGACCGCCGGGGTGCCGGAGTCGGAGACCGTCTGCGCGGTCTTGAGGAAGTCGGCCCAGGTGGTGGGGGTGGCGACGCCCGCGGTCTGGAAGACCTTGGTGTTGTACCAGACGGTCGACTTGTCGGCTGCCTTGAAGTACACGCCGTACTGCTTGCCGCCGAAGGCGCCGAGGTCCTTCCACTCGGTGGCGTAGTTCTTGGCCAGCTGGGACTCGACGGCGGCGGAGACCGGCTTGATCCAGCCGGACTTGGCGAACTGCTGGAGCACGCCGACCTGCGGGAGGAACGCGACCTCCGGCGGCGCGCCGCCCTGCACCTTGGTGCCGAGGAACGTCGAGACGTCGTCGCCGGTGGGCACCATGGTGGTCTTCGCGCCGGTGCGCTTGTCGAACTCGGCCAGCACCTTGAGGAAGTTCTGCTGCTCGCTGCCCGTCCAGATGGCCGCGACCTGGAGGCTCTGGCCGTGCAGGTCCGGCAGCGTGACGGTGTGGGGCACGGCCGGCGCACCGCCGTGCCCGGCGGCCGCGGTGCCCGAGCCGGAGGAGCCGGAGCCGCAGGCGGCGCAGGTCAGCGCGAGGGCCAGGGTGGTGAAGCCGGTTGCTGCTCGTCTCATCATGGTGTCTCTCCCATCGGATGGTGGTGCGGGGATCGGGGGTGCCGCGGGGTCAGGCGGTGTGACGGTCGCTGATCCACCAGGCGGCGGTGTTGCCGGGCAGGGTGCCGGGTGGGCAGGGGCGGCTGGCGAGGAGTGGTTCGCCTTCGACGGGGGCGGGGAGGGGGGTGGCGC
>JBEHXI010000192.1:0-14716 GCA_048498775.1 Actinomycetota bacterium
CAGGGCCCGCGAGGGCTGAGGCCCGGCCCTTACGTTCGCCCCGTTCGCCCCGTCCGCCCGACAGCCTGTCCGTTGCGTGAACGCCGTGCCCGGCTCAGCCCTCCGAGTGCCTCCCGGATCACGGACGGGCCCCGGTGCGCGCCCCGTCAGCCGCCGACGTTATTCGGCGGAATCTCCCGGCTAACCCGCGTTACCATCCCTCGTCGCCCGCGACACAGTGCACCTGAGGGCACTGTGCTCGGGCATCTTCAGGAGGGATTCACTTGCGCATATCCCCGAGAGCACGGATCCGTGCCGCCTCCGCTTCCCTGGCGGCTCTCGGGCTGTTACTGGCCGCGGCCTCGCCCGCGCTCGCGGCGAGCGGAACACCCACGACGCCCACCAGCCTCTTCAACGGCTACCAGAACTGCTCCACCGATGCGAACTCGCCCACCTACCTCGACGGAAGGCAGGGCGTCGTCATCGAAGGAGTGCCGGGGGACACCGACACCCCGGACAACCCCCAACTCACCGCGGGCTACCAGGTCTGGCCGGTCACCGACCCCGCGCAGACCACCACGCTCTCCCACACCCTGGTTTCCACCGGGTTCGAGGGACCGGCCACCGTGCCGTCGAGCGTCCTGGCCGACGGGCAGACCTACGCCTGGCGGGCGCAGACGGTGGCCGGGAGCGACGCTTCGGCCTGGTCGGCGCCGTGCTACTTCACGGTTGACGACACCGTTCCCGCCAAGGCACCGACGATCTCCTCGTCGAACTACCCGCAGGGCCAGCCCGACCAGGGCGGAGCGCCTGTCCAGTTCACCCTCGACGCCAACGGCGTCAGCGACGTCGCCGGTTTCGTCTACTCCTGGCAGGGCGTGCTCCCCGTCCCGGGGACGAACATCGGCTCCTACGGCATCCCGCAGCCCAGTGATCCGTACTCCGACCCGAGGTATTTCGCGCGCGCCACCACGCTGGGCGGATCGGCCTCGGTGAGCCTGGTTCCGCCGACCGGATCCGGCCCGATGACGCTCTCTGTGGCCAGCCTGGACCGGGCGTTCAACGAGTCGGCGATGTCCACCTATCAGTTCTTCGTCAAGTCGACGGCGCCGACGGTCACCTCGCCGGTCCCCTCGCCCGAGTTCGACAGGCCGACCACGTTCCTGCTCAAGCCCGACGCCGCGCTGCAGACGGCAAGCCCGGTCACCGGCTACTCCGTGCAGATCCTCGGCGGGCAGAGCCAGCAGACCGTCGACGTCAAGGCGTCGGACGACGGCACCGCCGAGGTGACGCTCACCCTGAACGGCACCTCCGGCAACTCCCTCCAGGTGAGCAGCAGGAGCGAGGACGGCTGGGTCAGCGACGCGGCATGGCTGAACGTCCCCTTCGACACCACGCCCACCGTCAGCTCGGACGTCTACCCGGAGAACGGGTCCGGCGGTGGTGCCGGCGTTCCCGGCACCTTCTCCTTCACCCCCAAGGTGAAGGACGTCGTGAGCTACACCTACTCGTTCAACTGGGGAACCAGCGAGACCGTCCCGGCGGATGGCGACGGCAAGGCCCAGCTGAGCTGGACCCCCGACCAGAGTGGTTCCTACGACCTTCAGGTCTATGCGACGACCAGGGACGGGCTCGACCTGGCCTCCTACGACTACTCCTTCACCGTGAACTGACCGCACGAGGGTGGCGTCCGGTGGGCGCACTGGTGGAATCCCACCGCGGCACTCACCGGCGCGTCACCGACGAAGCCGGATGCCCGTCCTACGCCCGCCGCATCAGCCTTCCTCCCGGCAGCGGGTGCGGCGACGGCGGGCGAGGTGGACGAGCAGGGCGCACACCGCGATGACGGCCCCCAGCACGGTCGGCAGGGTGCCGGTCCAGGTGGTGAGGCTGTCGAGGGTGGCGGCGGCCGCGTAGCCGGCGCCCGCCTCGGCGCCCGCCCAGACCAGGCCGGCCAGGACGCTGTACGGGGCCAGGGAGCGATACGGCAGGCCCGCGGCACCGGCCAGGTGCGGGGCGAGGGTGCGGGCTATCGGCACGAACCGGCAGGCCGCGACGCCCGGTCCGCGGTAGGAGCCGACCAGTGCGTGGGTGCGCCGGGCGGTCTCCCGGGTGAACCGCCGCCCGGGATACCCGGGATACCCGGGGGAGAGCCGTGCTCCGAGGTGGCGGCCGGTGCGGTGACCCACCGCGTCGCCGCCGACCGCCGCGGCCCACGCCACCGTGACGACCACCGGCAGGTCGAGTGCTCCGGTGCGCGCCAGGGCGCCCGCCGTGAGCATCAACGTCAGCGTGGGAACGAACACCCCGAGAAGGAGCGCCGTCTCCGCGAACACCGCGGCGCCCAGCACGGCGTAGGCCCAGCCGGCGGGCAACCCGGTGAGCGCCTGCCGCACCTCGTTCAGCACGAGCCGCTCCGGGGGGAATCGGTGTGCCACCGCTGCCGCCATATGCGGGACGGTGGCAGGTTGGCCCACACGGTGTGGCACGTGATCCGGCAGTCACCGTCGGCCGTGGCCAGGAGGCGATCCATGGCGCGATGGCCGGCGGCGCCGCCGCCGGGGAGCAGCGAGCGCAGGACGTCGGCCGTGAGGTGTCCGTAGTGGGCGATCTCCCCGCCGGGAGCGAGGAGTTCCCGGTACCGCCGGACGATTCCCCGCGCGGTGGCGGGCGGGAGTTCGGCCATCGGCAGGCCCGAGAGGATCAGGTCGTAGCGGCGGCCGAGGGTGGTGTCCTGGATGCGGCCGTGGTGGACGTGGACGCGGTCGGCGGTCCGGGCCGACCAGGGGTGCTCACGTATCGATCGCCGCAGCCGGCGGGCGTGACAGCTTTTCGCCTCCACCACGTCCAGGCGGTGCGCCGGATCCAGGTGGCGTGCCAGGGCGCGCGTGACCGCTCCTGTTCCCGCGCCGACCTGGAGCACGGCGGCCGGGCGCGGCCCACGTGCGCGGAGCGGCCGCGCGAGGGCCGCGGCCAGGCGGCTGTTGGCGCGTGCGTCGACGGTGCACAGGCGCCGCAGCGTCTCGCCGAGGAGGAGCCAGCCGTCCGCGTCGCGCTGGTTGAGGACTCGGTCATGGGGATCATGGGTCACGAGCACGACGCTACGAAGCGGGACGGGCCCGCGAATCGGTCGTCAGGGCGGCGTCCTCCCCTACTTTCGCCGGGGACCGGGCCCCGCGAGCCCTGAGGAAATCCCGGGGCGGAGATGCGGGTCCGGCGGACAGGCCACGCACCGGGGTGGCCCAGGGCGCGCGGCCCGCCGCTCCCGTTCCGCACCCCGGAACAGCGCTGCCCCGCGGCCCGGGAAGCGCGCAGCATCGCCGGTGACCGAAGCGGCACCGACGCGAAGGGACGGGAGCGGGCATGGGAGGACACGGGCGTCCGGAAGTGGGCGCCGAGGCGGTGGCGAACGGCATCCGGACCAACTACCTGCAGGCGGGGTCCGGCAACCCGGTGGTGCTGGTGCACGGTTCCGGGCCGGGGGTCACGGCGTACGCGAACTGGCGCCTGACGATCCCGGCGCTGGCCGAGCGGATGCGGGTGCTGGCCCCGGACATGGCCGGTTTCGGCTTCACCGAGCGGCCCGCGGGGCACGTCTACGGCGTCGACACCTGGGTGGACCAGCTCGTGGGGTTCCTGGACGCGCTGGAGCTGCCCTCCGCCTCCCTCGTCGGCAACAGCTTCGGCGGCGCGATCGCCCTGCGGATGGCGGCCCGGCACCCGGAGCGGGTCGACCGGCTGGTGCTGATGGGCAGCGCCGGGGTGCCCTTCCCGCTGACCGAGGGACTGGACGCGGTGTGGGGCTACCAGCCGTCGCCGCGGAACATGCGCCGGCTGCTGGACATCTTCGCGTACTCCCGCGAGCTGGTCACCGACGAGCTGGCCGAGGTCCGCTACCGGGCCAGCATCGAGCCGGGCTTCCAGGAGTCGTTCTCGGCGCTGTTCCCGGAACCCCGGCAGCGGTGGGTGGACGCCCTGGCGACCGACGACGCGGAGATCAGGGCCCTGCCGCATCCCACGCTGCTCGTGCACGGCCGCGACGACCGGGTGATCCCGCCGGCCACCTCGCTGCGGCTGCTGGAGCTCATTCCCGACGCGCAGCTGCACGTCTTCGGCCGGTGCGGGCACTGGACCCAGATCGAGTGGGCGGACGCCTTCAACGAACTGGTCGCCGGCTTCCTGCTCGCCTGACCTGATCCGGCCCGCCCCGGCTCTTCCCCGCCTGCCGACGGACGCTTTGCCCCTCCCGGTGTTCCGCAGCCCGGAACGCCGGTGGCGTGGCCGCCCCGCGCACCCCACCTTCTTACCCAGGCCGTGCACCGACCGGCCGGGAGGAGTGATACCCGTGACCCCCTTCATGCTCCGCGTCGCCGAACTGCTCAGCCGCGACGCGGAATTCGACGAGCCGCCGGTGCCCGGAACCCGGACCAGCGTGCCGACCTCGGTCGGCCTGGGTGCCGACCGGCAGGTGGCCATCCGGGCCCTGGCCGAGCAACTGGTGTGCGAGGCCAACGCGGTCCTGGCCGCGGCCGACGCCCGCCTGAGCCTGAGCGACGAGATCTCGGGCGACGAGCTGGCGTTCTCGGTGCGCTACCGGGGGCGCTCGGCGCGGGTCTCCACCCGTTTCGCCGGCGGTGCGGCCTACGGCCAACTGCTCGGCGGCGGCGTGGAGTACGCCGAACCGCGGGAACTGCAGGGCCCCGAGGCCCTGCCCGACCTGCTGATGCTGCTGCTGGCCGAGTCGGACGTGCCCCGGCACCCGACCGGCGTGTGAGCGGGCCGTTCCCCGCTGCGGAACGCCGCTGGCCCGGGTCCCGTGCCGCGGCCACAGTCCTCGCAAGGCCCAAGGAGGCGACTTTGCAGTACGAACTGCGTACCCAGGTCATCGAGCCACGACGCAAGACATTCCAGTACCTCATCGACCGCTACGGCGACCGCCCGGCGTCCCGGTACGAAGAGGGCACCATCGACGTCCAGCCCACGGAGAACTTCCACTACCGGCCGCTGTGGGCGCCCGACAAGGAGCTGTACGACGAGAGCTGGACCACCTTCCGGCTCACCGACCCGTACTCCTTCACCGACCCCCGCCAGTACTACTACGCGCCCTACGTCACCGCCCGTGCCTCCCTGCACGACGCGTTCGGCAGGACGCTCGACTACCTGGAGAGCCGCGGCCTGCTGGAGCGGCTGCCGGAGCAGTGGAAGGACCTGGTCGCCCGGGTCGTGCTGCCGCTGCGGCACTACGAGTCCGGCGCGCAGATGGTCGGCACCGCCGCCGCCCGCTTCTGCTACGGCGCCACCATCGCCCAGTGCTGCGCCTACTCGGCCTTCGACCGGATCGGCAACGCCCAGATGCTCAGCCGCGCCGGGATCATCCTCGGCGGCGGCTCGGCCGGACTGCTGGACGGCGCCAAGCAGGCCTGGATGGAGGACCGTGACCTCCAGCCGCTGCGCCGGTACACCGAGGAACTGCTGGTCGAGGAGGACTGGGCGGTCGCGATGATCGGCCTGGACCTGGCCGACCAGCTGATCTACGCCCTGTGCTACCGGCACCTGGACGAGGCCGCGCTGTCCGGCGGCGCCGGCGGCTACAGCCTGGTGGCCCAGCACCTGGCGACCTGGTTCGCCGACCAGCGGCGCTGGGTCGACGCCCTGTACCGGGCGTGGGTGGCCGACCCCGAGCACGGCACCCACAACGCCGAGGCACTGGCCCGGGCGGCCGGCACCCTGCTGCCCCGCGCCACCGAGGCGGTGACCGCGCTGGCCGCCGCCGCGGACGCCCACGTCGCCGCCGGCTGCGTGGAGGCCGTGGCCCGCGCCGCCGACGAGGCGGCATCCGCCCTGCGCCGGACGGGCGCACCGGCCGAGGAGAGGAACGCATGACCAGCACCGGAACCGGCACCCAGCGGCCGGTACGCAACGTGGGCGTCGACCTGCAGGAGAGCGAGGAGACCCGCGCCCTGGTGGAGGCGATCGAGTCGGTCAACACCGACCTGACGGTACGTCATATGCCCGGCGTGGTGAAGCTCCAGGCCCCGGGCCGGCTGGTGATCACGCGGGAGAGCGTCGAGGAGCGGCTCGGACGGCCGTGGGAGACGCACGAATTCCAGCTCGCCATCGTCTCGTACTACGGCCACATCGCCGAGTGGGACGAGGACGAGATCGTCATCGCCTGGGACCACTGAGTCCCGGGACCATCAAGGAGCCGCACGACATGGCGAACACGCCCCGCAAACTCTCCATGAAGCAGCGCTACTCGGCGCTCACCCGCGACCTCGACTGGGAGCCGTCCTACGTCGACTCCAAGAAGGTGTTCCCGTACACCGAGTTCGAGGGCATCAAGATCCACGACTGGTCCAAGTGGGAGGACCCCTTCCGGCTGACCGTCGACGCCTACTGCAAGTACCAGGCGGAGAAGGACAAGCGGCTGTACGCCGTCCTGGACGGCGCCGCGCAGAGCCAGGGACACCTGTCGCTGTCCGACAGCACCTACCTCAACGCGATGAAGCTGTTCCTCCAGGGCGTGAGCCCGCTGGAGTACCAGGCGCACCGCAACTTCGCCTACCTGGCCCGGCACCTCAACGGTCCCGGCCCGCGGTTCGCCGCGCTGTGCCAGTCGATCGACGAGATGCGGCACACCCAGACCGAGATCCACACCCTGTCGACGTACAACAAGTACTACAGCGGATTCCACTCGTGGAACCGGATGCACGACCGGGTGTGGTACCTGAGCGTCCCCAAGTCGTACTTCGACGACGCCCTGTCGGCCGGCCCCTTCGAGTTCCTGATCGCCATCGGGTTCTCCTTCGAGTACCTGCTGACCAACCTGCTGTTCGTGCCCTTCATGTCGGGCGCCAGCTTCAACGGCGACCTGCCGACCATGACGTTCGGCTTCTCCGCGCAGAGCGACGAGAGCCGGCACATGACCCTCGGCCTGGAGGCGATCAAGTTCCTGCTGGAGCAGGACGAGGCCAACGTGCCGATCGTCCAGGCCTGGATCGACAAGTGGTTCTGGCGCGGGTACCGCGTCACCGCCCTCATCGCCCAGATGCTCGACTACATGCTCCCGCGCAAGGTGATGAGCTGGAAGGAGGCCTTCGAGCTGTACTTCGAGCAGCAGATGCTCGAGGGGCTCTTCCCCGACCTGGAGTTCTACGGCATCCGGCCCCCGCGTCACGTGCAGCAGGCGATCGACGAGAAGGAGATCCTCAGCCACCAGGTCTACTGGACGCTCTACCAGTTCAGCTTCGCGGCGGCGTTCACCACCACCATCCCGGACACCGAGCACCAGCAGTGGCTTTCGGAGACCTACCCCGAGACCTTCGACAAGCACTACAAGCCGCGCTGGGACAAGGCGCAGCAGGTCGTGGACGACGGCGGGCGGTTCTTCTTCCCCGGCCTGCCGCAGCTGTGCCAGGTCTGCCAGATCCCGATGGTCTTCACCGAACCCGGCGACCCGACGGTGCTCTGCCAGCGCTCCTCGGAGTTCCGCGGCGAGCGGTACGACTTCTGCTCCGACGGCTGCAAGTGGGTCTTCGACCGCGAGCCGGAGAAGTACGTGCAGGCCTGGCTGCCGGTCCACCAGATCTACCAGGGCAACTGCGGCGGGCCCACCGTCCCCGACGTGCTGGCCTGGTACGGCGTGGAGGACGGCGACAACGGCGAGCACACCGGATCGATCGACGACACCAACTGGCGGCGCTGGCACTCCGGCGCGGCGACGAGGAGCTGACCCATGACCGTACGCGCCATAGCACCGTACGACTTCCCCTCCCGCTCCCGGCAGGAGCTGTACGGCGACGACCAGCTGGTGCACGTGTGGTGGCGGGACAACGGGTGGTTCGCCGCCGCCGCCTGCTTCCGCGCACCCAGGGCCATGACCTGGGCCGAGTTCCGCTCGGCCATGGTGGACCCGTGGGCCTCGGCCGACCCCGACTTCGATCCGTCCGCCGAGTACCGGTGGACCGTGGACGGCGAACCCGTCGAGCCGGCCGGCGACCAGACCCTGCAGGCCCTCGGCGTGGGCCACAAGAGCCTTGTCGCCTTCCAGCGGTAGGCACCCGGCCATGCCCACCGTCACCGTGCAGCCCGGCGGGATCGCCGTGGCGCTGCACCCCGGCGAGACCGTGCTCGCGGGTCTGTACCGGGCCGGCTACGCGTACCGGACGGGCTGCCGGCGCGGCGGTTGCGGGATCTGCAAGGTCGATCTGGTCGAGGGCCCGGTCGAATACCACAAGCCCGTCGCCGACACCGTGCTGACGGCCGAGGAGCGGGCCGGCGGCACCGCTCTGACCTGCCGCGCGGTCCCCGCCGGCGACATCACCATCGCGCTGCGCGACGAGACGCTGCGCTGCACCAATCCGCTGCTCGCGTCCCTGAACAGGACGAGGACCGCCGACCGCACCGGCGGACAGGAATAAGGAGTCTGGTCATGGCAATCATGCGCCTGGGCTATGTCCACACGAGGGTCACCGACCTCGCCGAGGCCAAGAGCCACTACGTGAACACGATGGGTCTCTACCCCGTCCAGGAGGAGCCGGACCGGCTGCTGCTCAAGGGCTGGGACGAGTGGGACCACCACTCCGTGGTGCTGGAGGAGGGCGGCGTCGGCCTGGTCAAGCTGGGCTACAAGGTGGAGCACGAGGCCGACCTCGACGGCTTCGAGTCCCGCGCCCGGATGTTCGGCTGCCGGGTGGAGCGGATGAGCAAGGGGGACAACCCCGAGGTCAGCGACGGCATCCGGATCTTCACACCGTCCGAGCACGTGCTGGAGCTGTACCACGACATGACGATGGTCGGCACCGAGGTCGGCACCCACAACCCGGAGGCGTTCCCCCGCCACCTGGTCGGCGTCGGCGCGCCCAACATCGACCACGCGCTGATCACCGCCGAGGACATCAACCTCATGGACCGCTTCTTCCGGGAGGTGCTGGACTTCTACGCCACCGAGCGGGTCCAGACCTCGCTGGACGGCGACGCGGAGTACATCGGCAGCTGGCTGAGCGCGGGCCAGAAGGTCCACGACATCGCCCTGATCAAGGGCCCCCAGGGCAAACTGCACCACTTCGCCTTCGAACTCGGCGAGTGGTCCGACATCCTGCGGGCCGGCGACCTGTTCGCCATGGACGACGTCGCCGTGGACGTCGGCCCGACCCGGCACGGCATCACCCGCGGCAAGACGATCTACTTCTTCGACCCGTCGGGCAACCGCAACGAGGTGTTCTCCGGGGGCTACCGCGCCTACCCGGACCGCCCCTGCGTGGTCTGGACGCCCGACCAGCTCGCCAAGGGCATCTTCTACGTCGGCCGGGAGCTGAACGAGCGCTTCACCAGCGTCCTGACCTGATCCGTCCGTCCCCGATCCGTCACCGCATCACCGTGGCCATGCGCCCGTGCCCGGTCCGCCACACGGGCGCGTGGCCACAGTCGGGAGCCCCACCATGACCGAGACCTACCGCATCACCGTGGAGCCGACCGGGCGCCAGGTCGAGTGCCGGGAGGACCAGACCATCCTCGACGCGTGCCTGCGCGCCGGCGTCTGGCTGCCCCACTCCTGTACCCACGGCACCTGCGCCACCTGCAAGTCGGAGATCCTCGAAGGCGAAGTGGACCACGGCGAGGCGTCGGCCTTCGCGCTGATGGACTTCGAACGCGACGCGGGCAAGACCCTCACCTGCTGTGCCCGCCCGCGGTCCGACGTCGTCCTGGAGGCGGACGTCGACGTCGACGAGAACGTCCCCGTGCACCCGGTGCGGGACTTCACCGGCACCGTCGTGGCGCTGGACGACGTCGCCCGGGACACCCGGCGCCTGGTCGTCGAACCGGACGCCGACCTGGCCTTCGACGCCGGCCAGTGCGTGCGCTTCACGGTGCCCGGCAGCGGCGAGGTCCGCACCTACTCCCTGGCCGGACCGCCCACCGAGGCGCGCCGCCTGGAGTTCCACGTCCGGCGCAGCCCCGGGGGCGCCGCGACCGACGGCTGGATCTTCAAGGACCTCGCGGTCGGCGACCGCGTCCCGCTGTCCGGCCCCTACGGCCGTTTCGTGCTGCGCACCGAACGCGACGAGCCCGCCGTGCTGGTCGCCGGCGGCACCGGCCTGGCCCCGATCAAGTCGATGATCCGCGACGCCCTGGAGAACGGCGCCTACCAGGGCCACCTCACCCTCTACCAGGGCGCCCGCACCCGCGAGTGGATGTACGACGTGGAGTACTTCCAGGACCTGGAGCGGCGGTACCCGGACCGGTTCCGCTACCGCCCCTGCCTGTCCGAGGAGGAGGCCGAGGGCTTCGCCGCCGGCCTGGTCACCGACGTCCTGGCGGCCGACCACCCGTCGCTGCGCGGCCACGTCGGCTATGTCTGCGGGCCGCCCGCGATGGTCGAGGCCGCCCTGAAGACGCTGATGAGCCGCCGGCTGTTCCCCCGTGACATCTACCGGGAGGACTTCTTCGACTCCGGCAGCCAGGCTGCCGAGGCGGTGCGCTCCCCGCTGATCAGGAGGTGACCGCCGTGCCGCCCGATGTGACGAACCGGCCCACGGTCACCTGGCAGGGCGCCCGCCGGGTGCTGGACGCGGCGGCGCGGGCGGCCGCGCGGATGGGAGTGGCGTGCTGCCTGGCCGCCGCCGACTCCGCCGGGAACCTGCCGGCCTTCGACCGGATGGACGGCGCGCCGCTGCTGTCCGTGCGGATCGCCCAGGACAAGGCCTACACGGTGGCCGCGTTCAACGGGGTGCCGACCCACGAGTGGTACGGGATGATCGCCGGCGAGCCGGCGCTGCTGCACGGCATCGTGCACACCGAGCGCCTGGTCGTCTTCGGCGGGGGAGTGCCGCTGCTGGCCGGCGGGGTGTTCGTCGGCGCCGTCGGGGTCTCCGGCGGCACCGCCGAGCAGGACCGGATCGTCGCCGAGGCGGGCGCGGCCGCGCTGGGCGGCTGAGCTCCGCCCGCCCGGGCGGGGACCGCGGCCGCGGTGTTCCGAGGCCGCGGGATCTTTCCCCGCCATGCCTTGCTTTCTGGCCCCTGCCAGGCGAAAGTCCATGAAACAAGCAGCGGCTCTCAGCGCGGAGGTTGTCGGATGACTGGGACCATCGAGGAAACTCCCGCCGTCCCCGCCGATGCCCGATCACGGTCGGGGGACGCGCTCGGAGGCTCCGACGGGCTGCTGCGGTCGGTGGGCGCCGCTCTCGACGTCCTGGAGTGCTTCGCCGCCGAGGAGGAACTCGGCGTCAGCGACATCGCCCGCCGCCTCGGCGTGGCCAAGAGCACCGCGCACCGGCTGCTGTCCGTGCTGTGCAGCCGCGGCCTGGCCGAGAAGAACCCGGTCACCCGGCAGTACCGGCTCGGCCTCCACATGATCGAGCTGGGCCAGATCGCCCACAGCCGGATGGAGCTGCGCCGCTCGGCCTATCCGATGCTGGAGGAGCTGCGGGAGGCCAGCGGCTGCACGGTGCACTTCTCCGTCGCCGACGGCGCCGATGTGCTCCAGATCGAGCGGTTGGAGAGTCTGCGGGCGATCCCGCTGATGGAGCGGGCCCAGCGGCGCTGGCCCGCCCACTGCACCAGCTCGGGGAAGGCGATCGCGGCGTTCGACCCCACCCTGGCCGCCGCCCGCACCGCGGCCGGCTTCCCGTCCTGCACGGACACCACCATCCGCAGCGCCGCCGACTTCGAGCGCGCGCTGGCCGAGGTGCGCCGCGTCGGCTACGCCACCAACCTGGGGGAGGCCCGGACCGACGCGGCCTCCGTGGCCGCGCCGGTGCTGGACCGGTCCGGTCGCGCCCGGGCCGCGATATCGCTGGTCGGGCCGCGTGCGGAGATCGCCCGGGACCTGGGCAGACCCGGGCGGCTGGTGACCGTGGCCGCCCGCAGGATCGCCCGCTCCCTCGGCGTCTGACGCCGCCGGTGAACACGGTCGTCTCCCTGGACGGGTACCTGGACGAGTGGTATCCCGGCCACCGTCCCGACCCGGGCGGCTCGGCGTACGTGGTGGAGCCGGTCCGGCCGTTCCGCGCCGAGGACGAGTCCCGGTTCTGGTTCCTGGACTTCCACTGGCCGCGCGGCCTGACCCCGCTCGGCCTGGTGTGGAACGAGGACGGCTACAGCTGGGGCTCCCAACTGGCCGCCGAGTCGCTGTCGCTGCCCACCGGCCGGGGCGTCGCCCAGCGGATGGCCGGCACCCACACCTACGCCTCGGCGATACCGGTCCCGGACGAGCACGAGCGCCGGGAGAGGGCCGCCCGGCTGCGGACCGGGCTCTCCGGCTTCCTCGCCGGCTTCCCGCGGACCTGGGCCGAGCGTGAGGCGGAGATCGAGCGGTGGTGGCAGCGGCTGGCGGCGGTGGACCTGTCCACGCTCACCACCGCCGCTCTCGGCGGCTACCTGAAGGAGGCACGGCGCTTCCACCGGCGGGCCTTCGAGATCCACTTCGAGATGATGTATCCGCTGCTGGCCAACCACATCGCCTTCCAGCGGCTGTGCTCCTCGCTGGGCATCGACCCGGCGCTGGTCGGCGCCTTCCTGCAGGGCGAGAACACCCGGGTCGCCGACACCGACCGGGAGGTGTGGCGGCTGGCCCGGACCGCCCGGGCCGCGGGACTGGAGCGGGTCTTCCTCACCACGCCCGCCGAGCGGCTGCCGGCCGCGCTGGCCGCGGCCGGCGGTGCGGCCGCGCGGTGGGCCACCGGCTTCGCGGACTTCCTGCGGGTGCACGGCCACCGCACCGAGGGCACCTCGGATGTGGCGTTGCCGAGCTGGCTGGAGGACCCCACCCCGGTGCTGCGCACCATCGTGTCGCTGCTCCGGCTGCCGGCCGAGCGGGACATCGACGCCGAGCAGGCCCGGGCCCGCGAGCGGGGCGCCGCCGCCGTGGACACGGCGCGTTCCGGGCTCACCCGCGAGGAGCAGCGGATCTTCGACGCCGCCCTGGAGTCCTGCCGGGTGGCCAACTTCCCCACCTGGCAGGACGACCACAACGTCGTCATCGACCTGCGGGTGGCGCTGCCGATGCGGTGGGCGGCTCTGGAGATCGCCGAGCGGGTCGGCGCGGACCGCCGCGACGACACCATGTTCCTCTTCTGGCCCGAACTCGTCGGCGTCGCCGAGGGCGGCCGCCGCTACGGCGGGCTGCGGGCCCTCGTCGGGGAGCGGCGCGACTACTTCGACCACTGGCGCGACCGGCGTCCCGACATGCCCAAGGTGCTCGGTACGGTGCCCCACCGGATCGACGACCCGATCCTGGCCGAGATCTTCGGGATCGACCGCACGTTCCTGGACAACGTCCGCACCGCGGCGGGCGGTGCGGTCACCCGGCTGACGGGGGTTCCGGCCGCGCGCGGGGTGGCCCGCGGCACCGCGCGGGTGCTGCGCGACGCGGACGCCCTGCATCTGCTGCGCCCCGGTGACGTGCTGGTGTGCGAGTCCACGTCGCCCAACTGGACACCCGCCTTCGCCGGGATCGCGGCCTGCGTGTGCGACTGCGGCGGCATCCTCTCCCACGCGGCGATCGTCGGGCGCGAGTACGGGGTGCCCACGGTCACCGCGGTCGGCACCGCCACCCGGGTCATCCGCGACGGGGACGAGGTGGAGGTCGACGGGACCACCGGGACGGTGCGGGTGTTGCGGCCATGAACGACCGGCTCTCCACTCACCGGCTCCCCTCCGATCTGCCCGGCTCCCGGCCCCCGGTGCTCGCCCTCGACCGGCTGACCTGGCCGGACGCGGTGACGGTGGCGGGCGCCAAGCTCGCCCGGCTGGCCCTGCTGGGCCGGGCCGGGCTGCGGGTGCCCGCCGGGTTCGCCGTCACCGCGGGGGCGTTCGCCCGGCACCTGGAACACACCGGCCTGGCCGCCCTGGTCCCCGCCCTGCTCGCCACCGCCACCGATCCGCGGGACCACACCGCCCGGGCCGCGGCCTCGGCCGAACTGCGCCGGCTGGTGCGCGCGACCGGCCCCGGAGCCGAACTGCGCGACCGGGTGCTGGCCGGCTACGCGGAACTCGGCGCGGGGCGCGGGACGGCACGGCCGCCGGTGGCCGTCCGCAGTTCGGCGGTGGCCGAGGACGGCGCCGACCACAGCTTCGCGGGCGCCTTCGAGAGCTTCCTCGACGTGCGGGGCCCGGAGGCGCTGCTGGAGGCGGTACGCGACTGCTGGGCGAGCCTGTTCACCCACCGGGCGCTGGCCTACCGGGCGCACGCCGGACTGCCGCACGACGCCCTGGGCATGGCCGTCGGCGTGATGGAGATGGTGCCCGCCCGGGCGTCCGGTGTGGCGTTCTCCCTGCACCCGGTCACCGGCAGCCGGGACCGCGTCGTGATCGAGAGCGCCCCCGGGCCGGGCGGCGCCGTGGCCGGCGACGGGACGACGCCGGAGCGCACCGAGGTCGGCAAGAGCGACGGACGTGTCCTGCGGCACAGCGGTCCCGGGCATCGGCCGCTGCTGTCCGCCGCCGAGACCGGCGGCGTCGTCGAGGCGGTGTGCCGTGCCGAGGAGGTGCTGGGGCACCCGGTCGACCTGGAGTGGGCCGTCGACGGGAACGGCGGGACCTGGGTCCTCCAGGCCCGGCCGGTGACCGGGACGGCGGCGGTGGCGGAGCCGCCGGCGGGCGGCGACGACACCGGCTGGGATCCCACGCTGTTCCTTCTCGGTCTCTGACCCGGTATCCGGCGCCATCTTCGACTCGGTCTCCGGGCACCGCCGGCGGGCGCGGGCCCCTGTGACCTGGCTCACCCGGGCGACGTTCC
>JBEHXI010000193.1:0-14659 GCA_048498775.1 Actinomycetota bacterium
AGAGATGGGGATAATGCAGTGGAGCAGCGCGGCGCCCCACGAGGCGACCTCCGACCTGGCCGCGGCCGCCGCCACCCGCGCCCTGGAACAGGCCGGCCTGACCGCCGACCGGCTGTCCTACCTGGTGGTCGCCACCTCCACTCCGGACCACCCGCAGCCCGCCACCGCGGCCATCGTGCAGCACCTGATCGGCGCGCGCCGGGCCGCGGCCTTCGACGTCAACGCGGTGTGCAGCGGCTTCGTCTACGCGCTGACCGTCGCCGAGCGGCTGGTGGCCGCCGATCCGGGCGGCGGGTACGGGCTGGTCGTCGGCGCCGACATCTACTCGCGCATCCTGGACGTCACCGACCGGAGGACCGCCGTGCTGTTCGGCGACGGCGCCGGGGCGGTGGTCGTCGGCCCGGTCCCGCGGGGACAGGGCACGGTGGCGACGAGCCTGCTGACCCGGGGCGACCAGCACCATCTGATCAGCGTCCCGGCGGGCGGCAGCCGGCGGCCCGCCTCCGCGGCGACCGTCGCGGAGGGCGCGCACCACTTCACCATGGACGGCAGGGGAGTGCGCGCCTTCGTCCAGGAACAGCTGCCCGCCGCGGTGCACGGGCTGCTGCGGTCGGCCGGCGTCCCACCGTGGCAGGTGCGGCACTTCGTCCCGCACCAGGCCAACGCCGTGATGATCGGTGAGGTGTGGCCGCAGCTGGCGCTCGGTTCGGCCGCTCTCCACCTGGCGCTGGAGCGCTACGGCAACACCGGTGCGGCGTCGATCCCCATCACCCTGGACCTGGTGCACCGGCAGGGGCTGCTCGCCGAGGACGACCTGGTGCTGCTGTGCGGCTTCGGCGGGGGCATGTCGGTGGGATCCGCCCTGCTGCGCTGGGCGCCGACCCGGTACGCGGCGCTGCCCCGCACCCGGCTGCGCGAGCGCCGGCCGACCGGGGTGGGCGCCTGAGGCCGCGACGGCGCGGCTCAGAGCACGGCGCTGCCGTACATCTCGCCGAGCGGATCGGCGATCAGCTCGATGCGCGCGCCGTCGGGGTCGCGGAAGTACACCGAGACCTCGCTGTGCACGACGTGCTCGACCCCGGCCGCCGCCAGTTTGTCCACCAGCGTGCGCCAGCGGCCGGGTTCCACCGAGATGGCGATGTGGTGCAGGCCGCCGAGCACCTCGGCGTAGGGACCGAGGTCCAGGCCGGGGAAGTCGAAGAAGGCCAGCAGGTTGCCGTTGCCGATGTCGAAGAAGAAGTGCGACGAGCCGGGGTAGTCGCGGTTCTCGATCAGCTCGGTCAGCGGGAACTCCAGCAGGTCCTGGTAGAACCGGATGGTCCGCTCGACGTCGCTGCTGACCAGCGCGGTGTGGTGCAGTCCGCGGGCGGCGGATGCGGGGCGCCGCTCAGGCGGGAGCAGGTGGGCGGCGCGGATGCGGGCGCGCTCGGCCGCCAGCGCGGCGGTGTCGTTGGCTGTCATGGACGTCCTCCCGGACGGGATCCGAGGGCGGTGGTGCCGGACGGGCCGGCGGGATCACGGGTGGCCGTTGCCGGCCAGGGGAACCGCGGGCCCGCCGGGGATCCGGCGCGCCCGCGGGCCGCCTCGGTCAGCCCTGCTTGATCAGGGAGATCTCGAACTCCAGCGCGATCTTCTCGCTCACCAGCACGCCGCCGGTCTCCAGGGCGACGTTCCAGGTGACGCCGAAGTCCTTGCGGTTGATGGTGGTGGAGCCCTCCAGGCCGATGCGGGTGTTGCCGAACGGGTCCTGGGCGGTGCCCTCGTAGCTGAAGGGGACCGTGACCGACTGGGTCACACCCTTGATCGTCAGGTCGCCGGTGACGTCGAAGGTGTCGTCGCCGGTCTGCGTGACGGAGGTGGAGGCGAAGGTGATCTCCGGGTAGTCGGCGACCTGCAGGAAGTCGTTGGTGCGCAGGTGGCCGTCGCGGTCTGCGTTGCGGGTGTCGATGCTCTCGACCTTGATGGTCACCGAGACCGAGGACTTGGCCGGGTCCGCGCCGTCGATGCGGGCGGAGCCGCTGAACTCGTTGAAGGAGCCCCGCACCTTCGTGACCATCGCGTGCCGGGCGACGAAGCCGATCCGGGAGTGCGTCGGGTCGAGGGTGTACTCGCCGGTGAGGGCGGCGTAGTCGGTGGCAGTGCTCATGGGTGAAAACCTCCAGGAAACCGGTGGGGCGTGTCCCACCCTAGTGCGAACTACTTGAAGCATCAACTAATTCCCGGAAGTCCTCCGACTCGGTTTTCCGCTGATTCAGCCGGCGCTCCGGCGCTCCGGCTGACCGGCTGTCCACGATCCCCGGCGCGGGCACGGCGAAGTCACATCACGCGGCCGCCCGGTCCAGGCGTTCGCGGGCATCGCCGTACGGCGGGCGACGGCATGCGGGACCCCCGCCCGCGGCGCGGGGGGCGGGCGGTCAGGCCTCTTCGAGGGCCTCGCCGAAGTCGCGCAGCACCCGGTTGCCGCGGCTGGCCGCCAGCAGGTGCCCCACCCCGAGCAGGGCGGCGACCGGCCACTCGATGATCCCCACCGCGGCGAGCGTGGCCACGCCGCCCAGGAAGGCCAGCTGGTCGGTGGAGGGCAGTGTCACCGCACCCACGCACGGCAGCTCCAGCCGCACGGAGTTCTTCTCACCGGCGCGGACGGCGGCCCGGCGCCCGGAGTGGGCGGTACCCCGGGACGGGGCCGCCCCACGGGCGCCGGAGGCGGCGGCCCGGCCGTTGTGGGCCCGCGTCGAGGCGGACCTCGTCGAGCCCGAGGCGGTCCTCGAAGCGGCCCTTGCCGACGCGCCCCTCGTCGAGGCGGTCTTCGTCGTGGTGGCCATCGCGCTCACTCCTCGGCAGCGTGCGGGCCGGCGGTCCCCCGCCCCGGCCATGGGCAAGGACCTGCCGGGTACCCGCCCGCACCCGGCGCACACGTCCGTGCCCCTCAGTGCGGCATGTCGTCCAGAGCCGTCGGCACACCCGCCACCCGCGGCGGTTCGGCCACCAGCAGCACGACGGTGCGGTCCGGCAGGTCCGCCTCGGCGGCGGCGCGGAAGCCGCCGGCCCGGAAGGCGCGCACCGCGGGCCCATTGCTCTCGTCCGGGGCGGCCACCACCCGGCGGCAGCGCGGATCCGCGGCGAACACCGCCGGGACCAGCTCCCGCAGCAGGTCGGGGGCCAGTCCCCGTCCGGTGCGTTCGGCGTCCCCGACCAGCAGGTCCACGGCCAGGTCGTGGGCGCCCACCGGGTAGCAGCCGCGCAGCGGGTGGTGCAGGACGCGGTGGAGCTCCAGGTAGGCGACCGGCTCGCCGTCCCAGGCGGCCACCAGCGGGCGGGTGGCGCGTCCGGTGAGCCGGTCGCGCAGTTCGGCGGCCAGGTGCGCGGGCGAGGCCGGGGCGGCCCGGAAGCCGGCGGCGTGCGGCGCGCTCCGCCAGCGCGTCAACAAGGGCAGGTCGGTGGCGGGATCGGCGGTGCGCAGTGACCATCGTGAGCCGAGGGCGGGGACCGGCGGCGCCGGAACGGTGTCGAGGGCGAGGGGCATCTGCTCTCCGGGGGTGTGCTCGGGGTGGCCGGTCCGTGGGCCGGGGGCGGAGGACGAGGAACGCTCCCGGCCCGCGCCGGCTCAGCCGGTGGCCTCGGCGTCCGCGACCTGCTGCCGCACCCATCGCATCAGCGGGCGGCGCTCCAGCTTGCCGCTGGCGTTGCGGGGGAGTTCGTCGATGACCAGCAGCCGGGTGGGCAGCTTGTAGCGGGCCAGATGGCGGGCGGCGAACTGCCGCACCTGCTCGACGTCCGGCACGGCCATGCCCGGCTCGCGGGTGACGACCGCCAGCACGGTCTCGCCCCACCGGGGATCCGGCACGCCGACGACGGCCACCTCCACCACACCCGGGTACTCGCTCAGGACCCGCTCGACCTCGGCCGGGTAGACGTTCTCCCCGCCGCTGATGATCATGTCCTTGAGGCGGTCGACGATGTAGTAGTAGCCGTCCGCGTCGCGGTGGGCGATGTCGCCGGTGTGGAACCAGCCCGCCTCGTCGAACGCCTCCCGGGTGGCCGCCGCGTTGTTCCAGTAGCCCGGTGTGACGTTCGGGCCGCGCACGCACAGCTCCCCGCGCACCCCCGGCTCGTCCACCTTCACCCCGCTGCCCGGGGCGATCAGGCAGACCTCGGTGTACGGCATGGGTGCCCCGGCCGATCCGGCCTTGGCCTCGGTCAGCGGCGCCGGCAGATAGGTGGCGAACGGCGAGGTCTCGGTCAGCCCCCAGGCCTGCTGCAGCAGCACCCCGTGCCGGGCGTACTCCCGGATCAGCTGGGGCGGGACCGGCGCTCCCGCCACCACGACGGCCCGCAGCGCCGTCAGGTCGGCCTCGGCGAACCCGGGGGTGCGGGCCAGCGCCGCGAACATGGCGGGCACCGCGAAGAGGCTGTCCACCCGGTGGGCGGCCAGGTCCCGCAGGCACCGGGCCGGGTCGAAGACGCGGCGCACCACCACCGTTCCGCCGCGCAGCAGGGCGCGCAGCGTCAGCGCGTTGAGCCCGCCGATGTGGAACAGCGGGGCGACGGCCAGGTTCACGTCGGCCGGCCGGGTGTCCACCACGCTGTCGACGTTGACGGCGTTCCACCAGATGTTGCCGTGGGTGAGCATCACGCCCTTGGGGCGGCCGGTGGTGCCGGAGGTGTACATCAGCATCGCCAGGTCCCCCTCGTGCAGCGCGACCGGGTCCTGGCCGGGGGAGTCCGGACCGAGCAGCGCGGACAGCGGCACCCAGGGGGCGGGCGCGGGGCCGGCCGCCGGGCAGGCGGGATCGGTGTCGACCAGGACCAGGCGGCGGGCGGGCAGGTCGGCGAGGACCGACTCGGCGAGCGCGCGGTGGCCCTCCTCGACGATGACGGTGTGCACCCCGCAGTCGGTGAGGATGTACCGCACCTCGTCGGCCGCCAGCCGGAAGTTGACGGGCGTGAACACCGCGCCCAGGTGCGCGGCGGCGAGCAGGGCCTCCAGCAGGGTCGCGCTGTTCAGGCCGAGGTAGGCGATCCGGTCGCCGCGGCGCACCCCGCCGGCGGCCAGCCCGCCGGCCAGTCGGCGGACGGTTCCGGACAGCTCCGCGGCGGTGATCCGCCGCTCCTCGTAGACCAGGGCGGTGGCATCGGGCGCGTACCGGGCTCTTCGGTGGACCGCGGCTGCGGGACTGATGTCGACGGCGACCACGACGGCTCCTTCGATGGCTGTCGAAACGGGACGGAAGGCGGGGGACGGGCGAGCGTCAGGGGATCACAGGCCGGTGCCGCCGGCCGGGGTGCGGAAGCCGCGTACGGCGATGCCGCCGTCGGCCGGGATGACGGCGCCGGTGATGGTGCCGCTGTCGGCGCGGGAGGCCAGCAGCACATAGGGACCGGTGAAGTCCTCCGGCTCGACGCCGGCACCGGACAGCGGGATCAGCGGCGGCTGCGGATTGCCGGACGCCTCGTTCCTGGCGAACGACTCCGCGAGGGAGCGTCCCTCCAGGCCGAGGCTGCGCGGTCCGCTCAGCGCGGTGCGCATCCCGCCGGTCGCCACGCCGTTGACCCGGACCTTCGGCGCGAGCTCGTAGGCGAACTCGCGCAGCAGCCCCAGGCAGGCGTGCTTGCTCGCGGTGTAGATCGGGCCGCCGCCGTTGGTGTGGAACGAGGAGTTCGACAGCGTCATCACGATGCTGCCGCGGGTGTCCACCAGGGCCCGCCAGGCCGCCTCCACCGCCAGGAGGTAGCCCTTGACGTTGATCGCGAAGATCTCGTCGAAGGCGGCGGACAGTTCCTCGCCGCCCAGCGTGGTGACACTGCGGTGGTAGTCCCAGATCCCCGCGTTGGGCACCAGCACGTCCAGTTTGCCGAAGCGCTCGACGGTGGCGTCCACCGCCCGGTGCATGTCGCCCGGGGACCGCACGTCACCGCACACCGTCAGCACCCGCCCGGCGTGCCCTGCCGCGTCCGCGTCCGCGGCCGCCGCGTCCAGGCGCCGCGCGTCGCGGTCCACCAGGGCCACGCTCGCCCCCTCGGCGAGGTAGCGCAGCGCGACGGCCCGGCCCAGGCCCGAGGCGCCGCCGGTGACGAGGGCGACCTCGCCCGTGAGCCACCCCATCGCGTCAGCCCGCCATGAGGAAGTCGGTCACCAGGCGCTCGAACTCGGCCTGCCGCTCCAACTGCACCCAGTGCCCGCAGCGCCCGAAGACGTGCAGCTGCACATCCGGGATCTGACGGAGCATCAGCGAAGCGCCGTCCAGGGTGATGGTGCGGTCGTCGCGGCCCCACAGCAGCAGGGTCGGGGAGGCGATCTCGTGGACGCGCCGCCACAGCGGGTCCATGCCGTGCCGCTTGGCGAAGGCGGCGTTGTAGGCGTGGTAGAAGGCGATGTGGGACGCGTCGAGCGACGCCTCGTAGCGGGCCTGGACGGTGTCCTCCCAGCGGCGGGGGTCGGCGGTCATCACCCGGATGAAGTCCCGCATCTTCTTCACGGTGGGGCCCTCGCCGCCGTAGTAGCGGAACATCGCCTTCTGCCCCTCGGTGGGGGTCGGGCCGAACGGCAGCCAGCCGCCGCCGGGCGCCATCAGCACCAGCCGGTCCACCCGTTCCGGCGCGGCCAGCGCCAGCGCCAGCGCCGCCGCGCCGCCCAGGCTGTTGCCCAGCAGGTGGAAGCGGTCGATGCCCAGCGCGTCGAGCGCCTGGAGCAGCGCGTCGACGGTGATCTCGGTGATGCTGCGCTCGTCGAGGTCGGCCTCGGTGGGACGGTAGCTGCCGCCGAAGCCCGGCTGGTCGGGGAGCACCACCCGGAAGTGGCGGGCCAGGGCCGGCAGGTTCTGCCGGTAGTTGGCGACGGCGCTCGCCCCGGGGCCGCCGCCGTGCAGCATCACCAGCACCGGGCCGGACCCGGCCTCGGTGACCGAGATCGCGCCCAGTGAGGTGGACAGGGTGTGCTCGGTGAGCGCGGTTTCCGCAGTGGTCACGAACGGCTCCGATCAGAGGAAGGTGCTGATGTTCTTGGCGAGCAGGACGTTCTGCTCCAGCAGGATCGTGCGGCGGGCGATCAGCAGACCGCCGTCCGCGGTGCGCCGCAGCACATCGGTGCGGCTGCCGGCGTAGAGGTCGACCTCGTGCTCCAGGCGGTTGCGGTAGACCAGGAACGACGACTCCGCGACCAGGTCGCCGCCGGCGGCCGGGTCGTCGGCCGGCCGCACCGCCACATTGGTCACCAGGTGCCGGGTGCGCGACGGGGGGTCCTCCGACCAGGCCATTCCCGAGTCGAAGCGGCGGATCCGCCAGGCCAGGCTGGCCTTGGTCTCGTCGAAGATCGCCACCTCGCCGGGGGCGCCGTCGGCGAGGCTCTGCTGGCGGCGCAGCCGGTTGCTGCGGACCGGTGCCCAGTAGTGCAGGTCGTCGGCGAGCAGCTCCAGCCAGTCGGCGTAGCGGTGCTGGTCGAGCAGGCGCGCCTCCAGGGTGTAGAGGCGCTGTACCTCGAAGTGCAGCCGGATCTCGTCGTCCAGTGGCACGCCGGTGGCGGCCGCCGGGGTCTCCGGCAGGTGGATGCTCATCAAATCCTCCTCGGGTGCCGCCGCGTGGCGGCATTCCATCGCCGGGCGGCGCGGCGGGGGAGCGCGTGTGCCGGTCCGCGGCACGGCGGCCGCTTCAGCCGCGCAGCAGCGCTCTCAGGTCGGTGTTCTCGTCGGCGAGGCGTGCGGCGTCGACCGGGACGGCCCGGTCGATCAGCCGCTGGGCGGCCTTGACGTCCCGGCCGCGGTCGATGGCGGCCGCCGCCACCAGACAGCCGCCGCGCAGTCCGAACGCGGTGAAGGCACCGCTATCCGGCGCGCCGCGCAGCACCGTCCGCTCCGCGTCGGCCATGCTGCCGACCGCTTCGAGACGGCTGCCGTGCCGGTCGGACCAGAACCAGGACACCTGCTCCGGCGGCGCCGGCCGGCCCAGCAGGGCGGCGGCCGCGGCCCGGCCGGAACGCTGGGCGGCGTCCCAGTGCTCGTGGCGTACCGCGTGCCCGTCGCGCCGGGCGACATCGCCGACGGCGAGGACGTGCGGGTGGCTGGTGCGCTGACCGGCGTCCACCACGACGCCGTTGCCGGTGCGCAGCCCGGCGGCCTCGGCGAGCCCGGTCGCCGGGCGGATGCCGATGCCGACCACCACCACGTCCGCGGGAACCGGCTCGGCGGCCCCCGAGACACGCACGGTCACGGCCCCGGCGCCCGGGCGGCGTTCGATGCGTTCCACGCCGCCGGTCACCACAGCGATGCCCGCCGCGGCATGCCTGCGGTGCAGGGCCTCCGCGATCCGCGGGCCGAGCACCGCCGCAAGCGGCACCGGCACCGGGTCGACCAGGGTGACCCGGCAGCCCAGCGCGGCCGCCACGGCCGCCGTCTCGGCACCGATCAGGCCGGCGCCGACCACGGTCACCCGGGCCCCGGGCAGCAGCCGCTCGCGCAGCGCCTCGGCGTCCTCCCAGGTGCGCAGGGTGTGCACGGCCGGGTCGTCCCCGCCGGGCACCGGCAGCGCGCGGGGCGTTCCACCGGTGGCCAGCACGATCCGGTCGGCACCGGTCACCGTGCCGTCCGCCAGCTCGACACCGCCCTCGGCCGGGCGGACGGCACGCACCGCGGTCCCGGTCCGCACCTCCACGTCGTGCCGCGCGTACCAGTCCTCGGGGCGCAGCGCGATGTCGGCGCGCCGGGCCTTGCCCAGCAGGACGTCCTTGCTCAACGGCGGCCGGTCGTACGGCAGTCGGTCCTCCGCGGAGAAGACCACCAGCTCGCCGTCGTATCCCGCCGAGCGCAGCGCGTCGCACGTCGAGACGGCGGCCAGACCGGCCCCGACCACGGCGATCCGCCTCATCGGCCGGCCGCCTCACCGGGGTACAGCCACACGCCACCGTCGCGTTCCTCGACCCGGTGGGTGCGGGTGGAGACGGTGGCGGGCATGCACTGCACCTCACCGGTGCGCAGGCAGAAGCGGGCGCTGTGCAGCGGGCACTCGACCTCGCCGGCCTCCACCCAGCCCTCGGCCAGGGACGCCTGGCCGTGGGTGCAGGTGTCGTCCAGGGCGTGATAGCCGTCCTCGTCGTGGAAGACGGCGATGGCGTCGTGGTGGCCGGTCCGCTCGGCGGGCACCCGCAGCGCCTCGCCCGGCGGGATCTCGCCGGCCGCGGCGACCCGGATGCCGGTGCCGGTGGTGGTGCTCATCGGGTCTCCTGCGGGTCGTGGGGCCTCTCGTGCCAGGCGGGGGTGTTCATCAGGTCGCGCCAGCGGGTGTAGAAGCCGCGGGCCGCGCCGTCGCTGTACAGGCGCCCGGTGGTGCCGGGGTGGACGCCGTCCTCGCCGTCCAGGCCCAGCCCCATCTGGTAGTTGAGGGTGAGCCGCGCGGACATGAAGCCGCGGGCGGTGGCCTGCACCTCGCTCCAGTTCTCGCCGTCGTCCTGCTCGAAGATGCCGGTCGGTCCGAAGGTGCGGGTGTTGTACAGCCGCTGGGCCTGCTTGACCTCGTCGGGCATCGACGCGTCGACCAGCGTCCAGGCCCACACCTCCATGCGGTCCGGTCCCTTGGGGTGCCAGACGCGGATGCTGCCGTTGACCGGCAGGTAGGAGAAGTTGGGGAAGACGGTGGCGTGACCGGTGGTCATCGGGCCCTCGACGCGGGCGTCGCCGAGCCGTTCGCGCAGGCGCTCGTAGTCGTAGTACCCGTGCACCACCGAGTCGTCGAAGCGGCTGCGCGGATGCGTCGGGAAGCCGGCGCCGTGCCCGAGCGGGTCGGTGTACTGCCGGCCCGGGGTGTCGGCGATCTCCGCCTTGGGGCCCTTCCCGGACGGCGACATCACCATCAGCGCGGAGGCGTGCGAGATGTTGACGTGGTACCAGTCGGAGGCGAACTGCTCGGCGGCCAGCTTCCAGTTGCCCTCCAGCACCCACTTGTGGACGCCGCCGATGACCTCGGTGCCGGCCGGGTCGCGGTCCAGCATGGCGTCCATGTACCAGGTCATGCCGCCCAGCGCCTCGCGCAGCGGGGGAGCCTCGGGGTTCCAGGTGGCGAACACCAGGCCCTTGTAGGTGTCGAGCTGGGCGACCTCGGCGAGTCCCCAGCGGTCCTGGTCGAAGCTCTCCGGGTAGTCCTCGCGGTTGGGCACGTTGACCAGCCGGCCGGCGGTGTCGTAGCTCCAGCCGTGGTAGCTGCAGGTGAACGCCTTGGTGGCGCCGGAGTCCGCGCGGCACACCCGGGCGCCGCGGTGCGGGCAGACGTTGAGGAAGGCACGCAGCCGGCGGTCGCGGCCCATGGCCACGATGACCGGGTCCTCGCCCATGTACGTGGTGAAGAAGTCGCCCGGCTTGGTGAACTGGCTCTCGTGGGCCAGGAACAGCCAGCTGGGGGCGAAGATCCGGCGCAGTTCCTGGCGGTGGATCGCCGGGTCGCTGAAGATGGTCCGGTCCACCAGGCCGTCGGCGAGGTCGAAGTAGCCGCTGACGTCGGTGCCGGCCTCCGGGGATCCGGGCAGGCGGGGCGCGGGGCGCGAGGCGCGGGTCACTGCTGTGCTCCTTCCGGTGCGGTCCCGGCGGGCCGCGGCAGGCGGTGGTGGCCCCACAGGCTGGTGCCGTCCACCCGGGTGGCGACCCAGGGGTCGGAGACGGTGATCGCGCCGGAGCCGTACTCGACCTCGAAGCCGGACGGGGTGATCGCGTAGAAGCTCAGCATCCTGTCGTTGCTGTGCCGGCCGATGCCCATGGCGGCGGGCGCGGCGCCGGCCAGGCAGCGGTCCAGGGCGTGTCCGAGGGTGTCGAGGTCGGCCACCTCCAGCATGAAGTGGAACAGCTCGCCGGGAGCGATGTCGCCGTGTGCCGTGCGTCCGGGGTCGACGATCAGGCCGGCGAACGCCAGGGAGTGGTGGCGCGGGTTGGTGTGCAGGAAGGCGATGCGCTTGCGGCCCAGGTCGCAGAAGTCGCTGATGCGGAATCCCAGCAGCTCGGTGTAGAAACGCAGGCTCGCCGCGTAGTCCGACACCGAGAACACCACATGGCCCAGGCCCTGCTCGCCGGTGACGAACCGGGCGCCGGTGGGGGAGACGAACCCGGTCACGGAGGTGCGGGCGCCGTGGAAGAGTTCCAGGCGCACCCCGTCCGGGTCCTGGAGGTGGAACATCCCCAGCACGTCCCGGCGGCGCAGCAGGTCCTCGTCCGCCCAGGTCACGCTGATGCCCGCGGCCTCCAATTCGGCCGCCGCCGACCGCAGTTCGGCCGGGCCGGGCAGCTCCCAGCCGACGTAGGCGAACTCCTCGGTGTCGCCCTCGTGCACCGCGATCCGCCAGTCGCGCTCGTCGGCGCGCAGCCGCAGCCCGTCGTCGGTGGTGCGGGCCTGCAGGCCGAGGACGTCTTCCGCGAAGGCGCGCCACTCGTCGATCCGGCGGCTGCGCAGGCCGAAGTATCCCAGTCCGCTCAGTTGCATCGCGGCTCCTGCTCTTGTGCTCAGTGGGTCCTCGTGGGCCGGGCACGGAGGCGGCGGGCGCGGGCGGCCGCCGGTCGCGTGTCCGGAGCGTGGGGGTGGGAGTGAGAGGCACGGCCGTCCGGCGTGTCCCTCGCCCGGGTGGGCCGGCGGCCCGGTGGTGCCGCGTCCCTGCCGCAGGACAGCAGACGCCCCGCGCGGACCCGTCGGCCAGCGGGCGTGCCGGGATGTGGAACACCGGCCCGGACGGCGGCCGGGCCGCGGGTGGCCGTGCCGGGAGGCGGCACGACGGCTGGAGGGCACGGGCCGCGCGAGGGGATCGTCGGGCGCGTCCCCGCGATCCGCAGCCCCCAGGAGGTATCCCGCATGCTCGCCGCCGTCGCCGTGCGCCAGGACCCGGACGACCCGCTGAGCGGTCTGGAACTGCGCGAGGTGCCGAAACCGTCCCCGGCCCCCGGGTGGACCGTGGTGCGGGTGGTGGCCGCCGCCCTCAACCACCACGACCTGTGGACGCTGCGCGGCGTGGGGCATCCCGCGGAGCGGCTGCCGATGGTGCTGGGCTGCGACGCGGCGGGCATCGACGAGGACGGCAACGAGGTGGTCGTCCACCCGGTGATCGGCGACCCGGCGGCCGGCGGCGGCGACGAGACCCTCGACCCGGACCGGGCGCTGCTGTCCGAACGGCACGACGGCGCGTTCGCCGAGCTGCTGTGCGTGCCGCGCCGCAACCTGGTCCCCAAGCCGGCCTCGCTCTCCTTCGAGGAGGCCGCCTGCCTGCCGGTGGCGTGGCTGACCGCCTACCGGATGCTGTTCACCCAGGCCCGGATCCGGCCCGGCGACCGGGTGCTGGTGCAGGGCGCGGGCGGCGGGGTCGCCACGGCGGCGATCCGCCTGGCGCGGGCGGCCGGCGCCACGGTGTACGCGACCAGCCGCTCGGCGGCCAAGCTGGAGCTGGCCAGGGAGCTCGGGGCCCACGCGGCGGTGCCGTCCGGCGCGCGGCTGCCGGAGCGGGTGGACGTGGTCGTCGAGACGGTCGGCGCGGCCACCTGGGAGCACTCCCTGAAGTCGCTGCGGCCCGGCGGCACCGTGGTGGTGGCCGGCGCCACCAGCGGCGCCAACCCGCCCGCCGACCTGGGGCGGATCTTCTACCTCCAGCAGCGGGTGCTGGGCTCCACCGGCGGCACCCGGCGGGAGTTCGAGGCGATGCTGCGCTTCGTGGACAACGCCGGGATCCGGCCGCGGATCGACCGGGTGCTGCCGCTGGCGGAGATCCACACCGGGTTCCGCGCGATGCTGGGCGGGCGGCTCGGCGGGAAGGTGGTCGTCCGGCCCTGAGCAGGCGGCTTCCCGGGTTGCCACGCGTCACGGGAGGGACGTCCCATGTCACACCCGTGACGCGTTTACAGTGCCGCGGTGGTCTTTTAAAGTAGACGCACGTCCACTTCGATGGTCGTTCCGCAGTCCGCACTCCGGAGGCCGTCTTGCCCCACCACCAGACCACCGCGCCCCGCGCCACCGAGGCGGCGACGACCGGTCGCGACTCGTACACGGCCGTCGACAAGGCACTGACCCTGCTCGCGTCGCTGGCCGAGCACGACCGCGAGGTCGGCGTCAGCGAACTCGCCCGGCGCACCCGGCTCACCAAGTCCACGGCCTTCCGGCTGCTCGGCATCCTGCAGCGCAACGAACTGGTGGAACGGGTCGGCAGCAACTACCGGCTCGGCGCCCGGCTGTTCGACATCGGCACCCGGGTCTACGGCCCCACCTCACTGTGGCTGCGCGAACGGCTCCTGCCCTACGTGGCCGACCTGTACGAGCACACCCACCAGACCGTGCACCTCGCCGTGCTGCACGACACCGAGATCGTCTACGTCAACAAGATCCACGGCCACCGGGCGGCGCACTCCCCGTCGCAGATCGGCGCGCGGCTGCCGGCCCACTGCACCGGGGTCGGCAAGATGCTGCTCGCCTTCGACCACGACGCCGTCGAACGGGCCATCGCCGAGGGCCTGCGGACCCGCACCGAGTACTCCATCGGCGACCCGGGGCTGCTCCGAGCCGAACTGCGGCGCATCCGGCAGGACGGCGTCGCCTACGACCGTCAGGAGGCCGCCCTGGGCCTGTCCTGCGTCGCGGTGCCGGTGATGGGCGCCGCCGGCCGCCCGGTCGCCGCCCTGTCGGTGGCCGGACCGGCCGGCTCGTTCGACCCCGGCCGGGTGGCGCCCGCCCTGCGGCGGGTGGCCTACGAGGCCTCGCGCTCGCTGGCGGCCGCCAAGGGGCGGCGGGCCGCCGGCGGGGACGCTACCTCGGCGTGACGGACCGCCCGGAGCCGTTCTGGCCGGTGCCCGGCTGCACCCGCGGCACACTGACCACGACGTGCAGCAGGCTGTCCCCGTCCAGCGCCCGGTAGACGTGCGGCCGGTCCGCGGGGAAGCGCAGGAAGTCGCCCGCGGCCAGCTCCACCGGGCTGTCCACCGGGCCCACGCGCACCCGGCCGCTGATCACGTACAGGTGCTCCAGGGTGCCCGCCGGATGCGCCTCGGAGACCCCGTCCGCCTCCTCCTGGCCGGCCGGCACCCGCACCAGGTGGTTCTCGATCACACCGGAGCCGTAGACATGGTCCAGTGACCGGCTCTCGTAGCCGTTGTGACGCGTCCAGACGACCTCCGCGCCGCGCTGGACGGTCATGACCTGCTCCCGCTCGGCCACCAGCCGTGTCACCGGCACCCCCAGCGCGCCGGCGATCGAGAACAGCGTGTCGACCGTGGGGTTGCCGGTGCCCTGCTCCAGCTTGGAGAGCGTCTGCTTGGCCAGACCCGCCTGGCGGGCCAGCTCGGCCAGCGACAGCCCCCGCTGCTCACGGAGGAAGCGCATGTTGCGCGCGACGACGGCGTTCCCGGATGACACGCCACCACTGTAGGCGCAGCGCACCGCGGGCGGTCGCGGCCGCCCGGCGGATCAGTCGCCGACCGTGCCGTCGAGATAGGTCCAGGCGCCGTCCTGGCGCACGAAGCGGCTGTTCTCGTGGAGCTCCCCGGCCCGGCCGCGCTCGGTGTAGTGGGCGCGGAACTCCACCGTGCCCTCGCCGTGGAACGCGCTGCCGCCACTGCCGCCGAGGATCTCCAGCCGCGTCCAGCGCGTCGCCGGATCGAACGCGACGCCGGGCGGCCGGGTCGACGGATGCCAGGTCCGCAGCAGGTAGCCCTCGTCG
>JBEHXI010000194.1:0-14646 GCA_048498775.1 Actinomycetota bacterium
CAGCGGCGCGGCAGTGGCCGCCAGGGCGAAGCCGGGGCGTTCGGAGGTGGCCACCACCGCCTCGACGACCGCGGTGCGCGGGCGCGGTGACCCGGCGGGCCGCAGCGGGGTCGCGTGGGTCTCCACCACGCTGCCCTCCCCCTCCCCCTCGACGATCCGCATCACCACCGTGCGCGGCCCCGGAGCGGCGAACTCCGCCAGGACCGGCACCCCCAGCCGCCCGGTCAGCCGGAAGGCCACGGACACCAGCAGGCGCTCCGGTGTCTCCTCGACCACCGTCAGGTCGGTGAAGGAGTACGGATGCAGCCAGGACCCGTGCCAGGGATCCAGGCGGTTGGCGACGACGTCCTCGGGCTCGCAGGCCCCGATCGCGGTCAGCACCGCGTCGACCATCCGGCCGCCCGCGGGCCGCTGCGGCACCTGGGGACGCTTCGCCGGTTCGCCGCCGAGGTGGTCGAGGCGCACCCACACCAGCACCCCGTCGTCGTGTGCCGGATACGGCGCCCAGGCGGGGAAGCCGCCGTCCAGCGGGCGCAGCCCGTGCCAGTGGCACACCAGCTCGCCGCCCGCCACCACCGCGTCGCACAGCGGTGCCCCCAGGTGCGGGCAGGAGCCGGGGGCGGCGCGCAGCGCACCGTCCGCGTCGCGCCACAGCACGATCTCGGTGCCGGCCACCGTCCTGCCGTACGGGCGTCCCGGGCGGATGCCCCGGCTGGAGCCGACGACGTACCAGTTGCCGGCCGGCCGCGCCGTGGCGCGCTCCAGGGCGGCGGCGATCCGGGCCGGCGAGGCCTCCCGCCAGGTCGGCTTCTGCTCCGGCCAGGGGGTGCGCCGCAGCAGGCTGAGCGGGATGCGGCGCCGCAGCGGTCGGCGGTTCACCAGGTGGCCTCCTCACGGGGTGGACGCGACGGGCGGACTCCGGGTCGTCCGTGTCGCGCCCGGGCGAGCGCGACACCCGTCAGGCCGCGCAGCGCCACGGCGGCACGGCGGCGGCGCGGGACGACCGCGCGGCGGCGCAGCACGTCGTAGCCGGCGGACTCGATCTGGTCGAGGATGCCCCGGTAGAGGGTGAAGGCGGTGGCGATGCACGGCCGGGAGACGGGGGCGAGCAGCGGGATGCCGGCCGCCGCCTCGCGGTAGATCCGGCGGGTCAGCGCGCACAGTTCGCACAGCGCGGCGCACACCCGTGGATCGGACCGGCCGCGCTCCCGGCACCAGCGCAGCAGGTCGCGGTCCACGCCGTGGGCGGCGAGCCGGTCGGCCGGCAGGTAGACCCGGCCGCGGTCGAGGTCCTCGCCGACGTCCCGCAGGAAGTTGGTGAGCTGGAAGGCGATCCCCAGGGCGGCCGCGTGCGGCTCGGCCTCCTCCCGCGGGCCGACGGTGCCGAGCACCGGAAGCATCTGCAGGCCGATCACCGCCGCCGACCCGTGCATGTAGCGCCGCAGGTCCTCGTACGTCGGGTAGTCGGTGACCACCAGGTCCATCCGCATGGACGCCATGAAGTCGGTGAAGTGGCGGTGGTCGATGCGGTAGCGGCGGGCGGTGTCGGCGAGCGCGGCGACGACGGGGTGCCCGCTGCGCCCGGTGCGCAGCCCGGTGACCAGTTCGGCCTCCAACCGGTCCAGTAACGCGGCGCGTTGGGCGGTGGTGCGGGTGGCCGCCAGGTCGTCGACGACGTCGTCCGCCCAGCGGGCGAAGCCGTACAGGGCGTGCACCGCGGGCCTGCGGGACGCGGTGAGCAGCCGGGTGGCCAGGAAGTAGCTCTTGCCGTGCCGGGCGTTCAGGCGGCGGCAGCGGGCGTAGGCCTCGCGCAGCGCCGGGTCGCGGATGTCCGCCGCGTCGAGTTCGTGGCGTGTCATCGTGTGCTCCGCCGGTCGGGCCGGCCGGTGATGCGCCAGGCGGCGAGCTTTCCGGAGAGCAGCACGGTGGGCACCCCCACCCCCGGGGTGGTGCCACAGCCGGCGAGGACGGCGTTGGGGGCGCCGCGCACCAGGTTGCGGGGGCGGAACGGCCCGGTCTGGGCGAAGGTGTGGGCCACCGAGAACGGGGTTCCGGCGGCCAGTCCACGGGCCTGCCAGTCGGCGGGGGTGACCAGGTGCTCGGTCTCGATGCTGCCGGCGAGGCCCGGCATGCCCCGGCGTTCCAGTTCGGCGACGAGGGTGTCGCGGTAGCGGGGGCCGAGGGACCGCCAGTCGAGGGGCGCGGTCCGCAGGTTGGGGCACGGCGCGAGGACGTAGGCCAGGTGCCGGCCCGGCGGGGCGAGCGTGGGATCGGTGGCGGTGGGGCGGGTGACGAGCAGGGACGGGTCGGTCATCAGACGTCCGGCGCGGGTGATCTCGTGGAAGGTCCGCCGCCAGGCGGCGCCGAACAGCAGGGTGTGGTGGCCGAAGTCCGGCCAGTCCCGGGTCGTCCCGGCGTGCAGGACGACCGCGGAGGGGGCGTAGCGCAGCGGCACCGGCCGCCGGGGCGCCCCGGCCAGCAGGCCGTAGACGTGCGGCAGGTCGGCGGTGAGGACGACGGCGTCGCAGGCGATGCGTTCGCCGCCGGCGGTGTGGACCGCGCTGATCCGCCCGCCGGTGCCGCGTTCCAGCCGCGCCGCCTCGGTGCCGTAGCGCAGGCGCGCCCCGGCGTCCCGGGCCGCGGCGGCCATCGCCGTGGGCAGCGCGTGCATCCCGCCGCGCGGGAAGTACACCCCGGCGACGGTGTCCATGTAGGCGATGACCGCGTAGGCGGCCAGCGCGCGCTGCGGCGGCACGCCCGCGTAGAGGGCCTGGAAGGTGAAGACGCGGCGCAGCCGCTCGTCGCGCAGCCGCCGGGCGACCGCCGCGTCCAGCCGGCCGAATCCGCCCAGCGCCGCGAGCCGGGCCAGGTCGGGGGTGAGCAGGCCGAGCGGGGAGTCGAAGTTGGCGTCGATGAAGCGGCGCATCTGGGCGCGGTAGATCCGCCGCAGCCAGGTGCGCAGCTCACGGTAGCCGCGGGCCTCGCGGGGGCCGGCCAGGCGGCGCACCTCGGCCTCCATGGCGTCGGCGTCGGTGTGGACCGCGAGCCGGCTGCCGTCGGCGAAGCGGGCGGTGTAGGCCGGGTGCAGGGGCGTCAGGTCGAGGCGGTCACGCAGGTTCTCGCCGACCGCGGCGAACGCCTCGTCGAGCAGGTGCGGCATGGTCAGGACGGTGGGTCCGGTGTCCATGCGGTATCCGGAGGCGGTGCGCAGGCCCGCCCGGCCGCCGGGGACCTCCTCCCGCTCCACCACGGTGACGCGGCGTCCGGCACCGAGCAGGTGCAGGGCCGCCGCCAGGCCGGACAGTCCGGCCCCGACGACCACCACATGGTCGGTCCTCCCGGCGACGGTCCTCATCCGCTCGCTCCTTCGGCCGGCGAAGCCCCGCGTGACATCGGCCGTCCGCCCGGGGCGGCGGCGCCCCGGTGGTGCGCGGGAACACAACGGTCATCCATACCTCGTCCGCCCGGCCGAACCGCCTGTTTGCCCGTCCCGGCACGCCGGGGAGGCCGGGGCTTCCGCCATCCGGCGGACACCGCCCCGCACCGCGGCTTCTGCCCCCGCGCCGGGTGGCGCACACCCGGTGTGCCGCGGGGGGATCCGGCGGGTGTGACGAGCCGTCGGCCGGAAAACACCGCCGTTTCAGGGTCGTTCGCCCCGGTGGCGAACGGGAATGGGGGCGCGCCGGCCGGATCGCCATGACCGGATTCAGGTGGCCCGGTATCCGAAAGAGCATGCTGACGCCATATGGGAAAACCTTCCGGATAGGGCGTTGGGTGGAGTTCGCCCCCGTCCGGCCGGGCGGCCGCGCCCCGGCGGGGGCCGTCCGGATGCCGGACGGCTGCCGGCCGTCACCGGCGCAACTCCGCTGCGTCGCAGGTCAGCTGACGTGTTACCAGCTGTTAACAGGGACTTCCGCAAACCTGTGCAGTGCCTGTTGACGAGGTTCCGGCGCTCTGCTTTGCTTCTGCTCGGCAAACAGCACCACTCCCAGTGGTGACAGATTGCCGGACTCTCGTTCAGCGACCTGACCACCGCCCGTCAATGCTCTGACCCGGCAGCGAGAGAACGGCGCCGCCGAATTTGCACCGCCGCGAACCGGAATTTCCTCACGAGCACGGCTCCACGCTATTTCCCTGCCCTTTTCCGTCCTGCCGGGAGGGCGGCCGGGAAAGAGCGCCGCGTGCCGGGCTCGAGCGGATTCCGGTTCCGTCGCGCACCACCCCCCACATGGATCAGCACGGACTGACCGCCGTGGTGATCGGAAGCAGAGAGGAACCCCCTGATGGGTATAGCCCGCCCCACCCACCGGACCCGCCGAGCGGCCGCCGCGGCCGTTGCCGCCGCCGCCCTGGCCACCGCCGGCATCGCCGCGGCGGCCCCGGCGCAGGCGCTCCCGGAGGCCGCCGCCTCGCAGGCCGCCACCCAGAGCCACGCCTACCGGCACGGTGTGGTCCCGCTGCGCGGCGCGCAGAAGGCCGCCCCGCTGGCCGCGGGTTCCAACAACCTCATGTACGGCGGTGGCGCGGGCAGTCCGAACATCGGTGTGACCACCGGCGCGCCCAAGGTCTACCTGGTGTTCTGGGGCTCGCAGTGGGGCACCTCCGGCACCAACTCCAGCGGCTACACCACCCTGTCGGGTGACTCCAAGGGCATGGCGCCCGTCCTGCAGGGCTTCTTCAAGGGCCTGGGCACCGGCAGCGAGACCTGGTCCGGCGTCATGACCCAGTACTGCCAGGGCGTCTCCACCGGTGCCACCACCTGCCCGAGCAGCGCGGCCCACGTCGGCTACCCGACCGGCGGCGCGCTGGCCGGCGTGTGGGTGGACACCTCCTCCGCGGCCCCCAGCCAGGCCACCGGCAACCAGATCGGCAAGGAGGCCGTGAAGGCGGCGGGCCACTTCGGCAACACCACCGCCACCTCCAACCGCAACAACCAGTACGTCATCGTGTCGCCCTCCGGCACCCACCCGGACGGCTTCAACACCTCCAGCGGCCAGTTCTGCGCCTGGCACGACTACACCGGTGACACCACGCTGAGCGGCGGCGCGGTCTCCTCCTCCTACGGCCAGATGGCCTTCACCAACCTGCCCTACGTCACCGACATGGGCAGCAGCTGCGGCGCCGGGTTCGTCAACAGCCCCGGCACCCTGGACGGCGTGACCATCGTGGAGGGCCACGAGTACGCCGAGACCATCACCGACCAGAACCCGGCCGGCGGCTGGACCGACAGCACCGGCTACGAGAACGGCGACAAGTGCGCCTGGATCTCCTCCGGCCAGGGCGCCTCGCAGAACATCACGCTGACCACCGGCACCTTCCCGGTCCAGTCCACCTGGGCCAACGACTACAACGGCGGCGCCGGCGGCTGCGAGGTCTCGCACCCGATCGTGTGACCTCCCCCGAGCGACCCGGGCCGTCCCCCTCCCCATGTCGGGACGGCCCGGGACCGAAGGCGAGCGGTCGCGCCCTGCCGCAACGGCGGGCGCGACCGCTTCACCATGTCCGCTTCGTGTCCGCTTCATGTCCGGCCGGTCGTCCGCACCGCGCCGCGAAAGCCACCCGGCCGGCCCAACCAGGCCGTCTCGCCCTGCGGGAACCGCCGCCGGTGGGTAACTTTCCGAAGAGCGGACACCGCTGACGCGGCGCAGGGCCGGACCGCCGGGACGGCCTCCGCCGCGGTGCCCCGGCCCGACGCGACGGGAGGAAGGCGGCATGGCCCCACATCGGTCCCGTGTCCTTGCGGCCGCGGCGGTCTGTGCCCTGGCCGGCGTCTGCACCACCCCCAGGGCCGCCGCCGGCACCCTCCCACCGGTCGCCGACACCGCCCGCCCCGGCAGCCCCGGCCCGCTCAACGCCCTGACGGACGTGCCCGGACTGCGGGTCGGCCAGGTGCAGTCCACCCGCCCGCCGTACGCCACCGGCACCACCGTCGTCCACGCTCCCGGCGGCATGGTCGCGGCCGTCGCCGCGCGCGGCGCCGCCCCCGGCAGCTGGGAGACCGGCCTGATCGGCGCGGCCGGCCCCGCGCCCGCCGCCCAGGCCGTCGTCCTCACCGGCGGCGGCCCCTACGGACTCGACGTCGCCGGCGGGGTACTGCGCTGGCTGGAGCAGCACGGAACGGCCGTGCCGGTCGCCCCGGGCGCCGCCATCCAGGATCTGGGCGACGGCGGTGCCCCACCGGCCCACCCCACCGGGGTCTGGGGCTATCAGGCGATCGGCACCGCCGCCCGCGGACCGGTGCGCCAGGGCAGCGCCGGGGCCGGCACCGGTGCCGTCGCCGGCGGCCTCAAGGGCGGTGTCGGAACGGCCAGCGTCCGCCTGGAGGACGGGATCGTGGTGGGCGCCCTCGTCGTGGTGGACACCGCCGGCTCCCCCATCGATCCGCGGGACTGCACGCTGCCGGGCGCCGCACGCGGCGTCGGCGGGGAGTTCGCCGGGCTGCGCAGACCCGACCCGGCGCGGTGCGCCGCCTACCGCGCCGGCCGCCGGAACCGCACCGGAAGCGCGGCCATCGCCGTCATCGCCACCAACGCCGGCCTGCGGCACCCCGCCGCCACCCGGATGGCCGTGGCGGCGCAGGACGGTGTGGCCCGGGCCATCGCGCCCGCGCCCGGCCACCGGGACGGCTCGACCGTCTTCGCCCTGGCGACCGGCGCGGGACCGCGGCTCGACGCCGGTCCGCGGGCCGAGCGCACCCTCGCCCGGATCTACCGCGCCGGGGCCGACACCCTGGCCCGGGCGATCACCCACGCCCTGCTGGCGGCGGACTCCGGCCCCACCGCCCCGAGTTACTGCGGCGTCTTCCCCGCCGCGTGCCGTGACCTGCGGCGGGCCCCGGCCGCGGCGGCGCCGGAAGCCGCCGTGGACCGCCCGGTGACGCCCGCCGTCCGCCCGGACCGCGGTGAGGGCGCCCGCCGCCCGATCGGCGCCCTGCCGGTGGCACACCGCGGCCGCCCCTGCGTCCGGCACCGTCCCGGTGCGCACTCCGGGCGTCCCGTCCCGCCCCCGCACGACGGCGGCCCCCGCTGGCTGGAGCGGCTCGTCGAGTGGCTCACCGACCACAGCGGTCTGCGCGGCCACCACGCCCTGACCGGCCGCCCCCGCCCGGCCCCGCACCCGTGCCGGCCCGACGGGCCCTCCCCCGGGCGGGTTTCACCGCTGACCGCCGGGGCACGGTGAGCCTGGACGCCCGATCCGGCAAGGAGGCCGCCCGGTGACCGAGGCTGCCGGCACCGTCAGCGCTGTGGTGTTCGACGTCAACGAGACCCTCAGCGATCTCTCGCCGCTCTCCGGGCTGCTGGAGGCGGCCGGCGCGCCCGGCACCCTGCTGGACGCCTGGTTCGCCGGGGTGCTCCGCGACGGCTTCGCGCTGACCGCCGCCGGGGCGTACGCGGACTTCTCCGACGTGGCGTCCGCGGTGCTGGCCGACCTGCTGTCCGGGCTGCCGCGCCCGCCGGAGGACCCACGGGCCGCGGCCCGCCGGGTCGTCGAGGGCTTCGGGGAGCTGCGCGTGCACCCGGACGTCCCCGAGGGGGTGCGGCGGCTACGGGCCGGCGGTCTGCGCCTGGCGACGCTGACGAACGGGAGCGTCGCCACCACCGAGCGCCTGCTGGACCGGGCCGGGCTCCTGGACTGCTTCGACATGCTGCTCGACGTCAGCGGCCCCGGCTGCTGGAAGCCCGCGGCCGGCGCCTACCACCATGCCGTCGAGCGGCTCGGCGTCCGGCCCGCCGAGGCGGTTCTCGTCGCGGTCCACCCCTGGGACGTCGACGGCGCCCAGCGGGCCGGGCTGCGCGGGGCCTGGCTGCGGCGCGGCGCCCGCCTGTACCCGCCGGTGATGACCGCGCCGGCCTGGTCGGCGGAGGACCTGCCCGCCCTCGCCCGGCAGCTGACGTCGGCCTGAACCCGCCCTGCCGGAAGGGGTGTTCAGCGAAGGGGGAGGCCCACCAGCGCGGCGAGCCCGGTGACGCCCGCCAGCAGCCAGGCCAGGTAGTCGCCCACGTGCCCCGAGTGCAGGCGGCGCAGCACGGCCAGGACCGGTGCGACCGGCCGGCCGAGGACCCGCAGCGGTGCGGGCAGCCGCGGCGCCCACACCGCCAGGCAGGCGACCGCCACCGCGAGACCCGCCGAGAGGAGGCCGACACCGGCGCCCGTCGCCGTCCAGTCCACCGGCGTCCCGGGGCGAGCCCGGCCGGGCGGTGCCCCCAAGAGCGTGCCGCCGAGGTAGCCGGCCCGGTCCACGAAGCCGTCCGCGGCGTGGCCGAATGCCGCGCCCACCCCGGGGAGCAGACCCAGCGCCAGCGCGGCCGCCACCAGGAGGGCGGGGGCCGCGAGCATGGTGGCGGGCGGCCGGTCCAGCGGCTCGGTCTCGGGGCGCTCCATCCGGCCGCTGGTGCGTTCCGGGCCCGCCCCGTCCGCCGCCGGCCGCGGCCCCCACCCCAGGTAGATCCGCAGCCCCGCCCGCAGGACCGCCCCGCCGGTCACCGCCGAGACCGCGACGAACAGGGCGGGACCCCACCGGTATCCGGCCGCCGCGACACCGTCCTCCGCGACCGCCTTGCCCAGGGCCGTGCCGAACGGCGGCAGCCCGGCCAGGCCCAGGCCGGCCAGCAGGAACAGGCCGCCGGCGAACCGCTGTTCGCGGGCCCGGCCGTGCAGGTCCGGCTCGTCGACGTTCCCGTACACCGCGAGCAGCACGCCGGTCAGCAGGAACAGGGCCCCCTTCACCCCCGCGTGCCCGGCGACGTACAGGGCCGTCCCGGCCGTGCCGTCCGCGGCGAGGGTCGCGAACCCCATGGTGAACAGGCCCACATGGGCGATGGTGGAGTAGGCCAGCAGCCGTTTGAGGTGCCGCTGCCCGAAACACATCAACGCCCCCACCACCGCTGTCAGCGCTCCCGCGGCGGTGAACGCCCGGCGGATGTCACCGGCCGGCACCGCGGCCCCGAAGACCACCCAGTACACCCGGGCCGCCCCGTACAGCCCGAGGTCGACCATGACACCGGAGAACAGCACGCACACCGGCGCGGGCGCCACCGCGTGCGCGTCCGCCAGCCAGAAGTGGAACGGCACGACGGCCGCCTTGACCAGGAATCCGGTGACGACGGCCACGAACGCGGCGGTCAGCAGGGCGTCGGGCCGCTGACCGGTCAGCGCCGCGCCGAGCTGCGGCAGTCCGAGGCGGCCCTCGCGCGCGTACAGCACGGCGACTCCGGTCAGCGACAGATAGGCGCCGAAGGAGTTGACGACGCCGAAGTTCAGCCCGCCCTGCACGGCCGTGCTGTCCTCGATCTTGATTCCGGTCAGCGCGTAGGCGACGGCCCCCATCAGCTCGAAGAACACGAACATGTCGAAGACGTCGCCGGACAGCGCGAAGCCCTCCATCCCGGCGAGGAAGAGCAGCATCAGGGCGTGGTAGCGCCCCCGTACCGCCGCGTAGTGGCGCCGGCCGAACAGCAGGGCGCAGGTGCCCAGCGCCCCCACGAGCACCGCGAGCCCCGCGCTCATCGCGTCGGCGACCAGCGGGATGCCGACGCCCACCGCCCGCACCGGGCGCCAGCCGCCGGTCCAGGTGACGAGCCGTCCGCCCGCGGTGCCGGCCAGCAGGGCGGCGGACAGCGCGGTGACGGCCAGGGCGGTGCCGGTGGCGAGCGCGTCGAGCAGCGCGTGCGGCATCCGGCCGCCCACCGCGACCAGCAGGCAGGCCACCACCACGGGGGCGGCGATCAGGAGCGGGAGCAGCTGGGCCGCGGGCGTGTCGGGGGCCACGTCATCCCTTCAGGGCGGGCAGTTCGTTGGGATCGACGGTGCCCTGGCGTTTGTTGACCTGGATGGCCAGGGCCAGCAGCAGCGCGGTCACGGTGGCCGAGACCACGATGTCGGTGAGCGTCATCGCCTGGACCACCGGATCGACGACCCGCGTCGAGGGCGCGGTGGTGGAACCGAAGACGGGCGCGGTCGCGCCGCGCTGGTAGCCGACCGCCAGCAGCAGGACGTACGTCCCGGACTGCGCGACCGACAGCGAGACCACGGTGTGCACCATGTTGCGGCTGCGCACGATGCCGTAGGCCCCGGCGAGCAGCAGCCAGCAGGCGACGCAGTACGGGTACACGCTCATCCGCCGCCCCCGGTGGGACGGTCCACCCGCACCACGGTGATCTCCTGGGCGAAGAAGCCGGTGAGCAGCACGGCCATGCCGCAGGCGACCTCCAGTCCCACGACCGCGTTCAGGACCGGCACGGTGCCCGCCGACAGCAGTCGCCCGAACGTGCCCTGCGGGATGACGTTCGCCAGGAAGAACCCGGTCAGGGCGGTCCCGGCCAGCCCCAGCCCGGCGAAGGCGGCCGCCCCGGCGCCCTCCCCCGCGTCGAACGCCCCGGCCGGGCGCAGCCGTTGCAGGGCCGGGTAGCTGCCGGTCAGGTAGAGCAGGTGCAGTCCGGTGGCGAGCACCACTCCGCCCTGGAAGCCGCCGCCGGGCGTGAGATGGCCGTGCGCCACCAGGTCCATGCCGACCATCAGCGTCACCGGAAGCAGCAGGTAGCCCAGCAGCCGGGTGGCCTCCAGGGTCCGCCCGCCGCCCGCCGGCCGCCGCTCCTCCTCGCGTTCGGCGGGGCGCAGCAGCGCGGCGGCGCCGACGACCGACCCGAGCAGGATGGTCTCCTCGCCGAGGGTGTCGATCGCCCGCTGGTCGAAGTTGACCGAGGAGACGACGTTGGCGGTGGCGTGCCGCACCGCGGCGGGGACGGCCAGGTCGCGGTAGGGGTGAGTGCTGCCGCCGAAGGCCGGCATCCCGGCGATCGCCGTTCCCAGCAGCGCGGCCGTCCCGGCGGCGCCGGCCAGGAACAGCAGCAGGCGCGCGGTGCGGCTCACCCGTCCGCCCCGCCGCGGTCCCCGGTGCCGTCGCCGGCACGGGCCTCCTGGTCGCGCCGGATCCGGCGCACCGAGAGCATCACCATCAGCGGGACGACGGCGGCGCCGATGCCCAGCTGCGACAGCGCCACGTCCGGCGCCTGCTCCACCACGAACAGGACGGTCAGCACCATGCCGAACACCGACAGGCTGACGGCCTGCCGCTCGGGCGCGCCGGTGAGCACCACGGCCGTCCCGACCGCACCGGTCAGGGTCAGCGCCAGGGCGATCAGGACGGTCACTGCGGCGACTCCTCGGGCAGCAGTCCCTCGCGCTGGGCCGCCACCCGGCCGGTCGCCGCCTCCAGCGCCGGCCCGGTGAGCGCCAGCAGCCCCACGATCAGCACGATCAGACCGGTGGTCAGGCCCCAGCCGTTCTCGATCCCCAGCGCCGCCCCGATCAGCGGGGCCCCCAGCGAGGTCGCCGGGGAGATGAAGTGCATCCGGTTGTACGCCTTGCGCATCACCGCCGCCCCGAGGGCGGAGGCGACGACGACGGCGATCCCGGCGGCGCACAGCACCAGTACGGCCGTGCGGGCGGCACCGCTCATGACCGCGGCGCCAGCAGCCGGGTGAACACCAGGGTCCCGGCGAACGACAGCAGCACCAGCACCAGCGGCACGATCAGGTACGACGGCTGACCGGCCGCCTGCGCGAACAGCAGGAGCAGCAGCGTGGCCACCACCGCGGCGATCTCCAGGCCGATGAGCCGGTCCACCGGGTCCCCGCGGGTGCCGAGCCAGGCCGCCGGGCCCAGCCCGCCGGCGAGGAGGACGATCGTGCCGAGCAGCCAGGGGCTCACCGGCCCACCGCCTTCTCGATGCGGGACGGGCCCGGGAGCAGGGAGTGCGTCACCAGCAGGCAGCGGTCCGGGTCGGTGTCGACCACCAGGGTGCCGGGGGTCGAGGTGACCGCCAGCGTCGCCAGGGCGCGCCGGGCGGCCGCGACCGGCTCCGGCTCACCGGCCGGCAGCCGCACCTCGCGCAGTCCGCCGCGCTGCTCGGTCCCGCCGATCCGGCGCACCGCCACCAGCAGCGCCCGCGCCGAGTCGGCGACGATCGACGCGGCCAGCGGCGCCGGCCACCACGCCCAGCGCGCCCGGGGCGTCCAGCAGCCGCGCACGGCAGCCCGGCCGGCGCGGGCGGCCACCGCGCAGGGCAGTCCGCAGGCGGCGGCGACCACCAGTTCGGCCGTTCCGACCGAGGACAGTGTCAGCAGCCAGATGCCGACCGCGGCGCCCCACCACCACAGCAGTTCCACAGCGCGGGCCATCGAGTTCACCTCGGGCCCACCATGCCACCGCCGGTTCCGGGCGTCCCGCCGGACGCACCCGGCACGCCGGGAGGTTCGCCCGCGCGGCCCGATCAGCCCTCCAGGGCCAGCCGCAGGCCCAGGGCGAGCAGCACGCCGCCGGATATCCGCTCCATGCCGCGGCGCACCGAGGCCCGCCCGAAGACCGACTTCATCCGGTGCACGAACAGCACATAGCAGCCGTAGTAGCCGACCTCGTAGACGGCCCAGGCGGCGGCCAGCCCGACCATCGCGGGCAGTTGCGGCGCCCCGTGCGGGACGAACTGCGGCAGGAAGGACATCGCGAACACCGCGGCCTTCGGGTTGGCCAGGTTCATGCCGAGTCCGGCGCGATAGGAGCGCAGCGCCGAAGCGCGGTCCGGGGCCGGCCCGGACGACTCGTCGGCCGCGTCGGCCGCGTCCGCCGCCTGGCGGCCGGTGCGCCGCGCCGCGAGCAGGGACTGCACGCCGAACCAGATCAGCACGGCCGCCCCGGTGAAGCGCATGACGTCGGAGGCGATCCGCGAGGCGGCCAGCAGCGCGGTGAACCCGAACGCCGCCGCGAGGCCCCACAGGAAGACCCCGGTCTCGTTGCCGAGGACGGTCGCGAACCCGGCCCGCCGGCCGCCGCGCACCGACTGGCGGATGATCAGCGCCGTGCTGGGACCGGGCACCGCGGCGATGACCGTGCAGGCCGCGAGGAAGGGAAGAAGGGTGCTCAGCATGGGGCCATCGTCCGGTGGTGGCGCGCGCGGCGCCAGGAGTTTTCGCGGGCGGCCGGCGCGGAGGGGCGCAGGGTCACGGCTGCGGCTCGCGCACCAGCACCGTGGGGTCGTGCCGTACGGGGAAGTTCACCGAGTTGGCGATGAAGCAGGTCTCGTGGGCCCTCGCGTGCAGCGCCGCCGCCTGCTCGGTCATCGCCTCCTCGGCGACCGTCACCACGGGGCGCAGCAGGACCTCGGTGAAGTGCCCGCTGTGACCGGCGGTCTCCGCCATCCGCCCGACGGCGGTGTCGTCGTAACCGGTGACCACCACCCCGTGGCGCGCGCACAGCGCCAGGTACGTCAGCATGTGGCACTGCGAGAGGGAGGCGACCAGGGCGTCCTCGGGGTTCCAGCGGAGCGGGTCGCCGCCGAAGGCCGGGTCCGCGCTGGCCCGGATGGCGGGCTTGCCCTCCGCGAGCACGTCGTGGTCCCGGCCGTAGGCGCGGTAACCCGCGGTGCCCGACCCGGTGTTGCCGGTCCAGCGCACGGTGACCGCGTACTCGTGCTCCCTGCCCATCGGACGCTCCCTGGTGGTTCGAGGTGGTGGCCGGGAACAGTATCCGGTGCCGTGCGGAGGCCCCACCCGTCCGTCCGCGGAGCGGACACGGCCGGCGGTGCCGCCGCGTAGCATGGCGGCCGAACCGGCCTGTCCCAGGGGGTGTTGCCGCGGATGTCCGATGGCTTCGACGCGGTGGACGTGACGACACCGAGCATCGCCCGGGTCTACGACTACCTCCTCGGCGGGACCGACAACCACCCGGTGGACCGGGCGGTCGGCGACCGCTTCCGCACCGAGCTGCCCGGTTCGGTGGCCATCGCCGTCACCAACCGCCAGGCCCTGGTGCGGGCCGTCGGCGAGATCGCCCGGGCAAGCGGGATCGGGCAGTTCCTCGACCTCGGCAGCGGCCTGCCCACCGCGGACAACGTGCACCAGGTCGCGAGGCGGCACCTGCCCGGGGCGCGCGTGGTGTACGTCGACCACGATCCCGCGGTCGCGGCGCACGCGCGGGCCCTGCTCGCCGGCGACGAGCGCACCGCCGTGGTCCACGCCGACGTACGCCGCCCGGAGGAGATCCGCGGCCATCCGGACACCACCCGGCTGATCGACTTCAGCCGGCCGGTCGCCGTGATCCTCAGCGCCGTCCTGCACCACCTCGACGACGAGGAGGATCCGGCGGGGATCGTCCGGTACTGGCGCGACCAGGTGCCCTCCGGCAGCCACGTCTTCGTCAGCCACTTCCGCTCCGGGCGCGACGCCAGGACCCGGGCCCTCGAGGCCACGCTGCAGGGCAGCCTCGGGCGGGGCCGGTGGCGCACCGACGAGGAACTGCGCGCGCTCTTCGACGGCCTGGAGATCCTGCCGCCCGGCATCGTGCCCGCCGCCGTCTGGCGGGCGGACGCCGGGCACGAGCCCACCGTCTGGGAGCAGCTGATCGTGGCCGCCCTGGCCCGCAAGCCGTGACCTCCGCCGGGTGACCGCCGCGCGGGCCGCGGCGCGGCGCCGGGACGGGGATCATCCTCGGCCGACGGGGTACGCGCATGCGTGCCGGCGCATCCGCCGATCGGCAGCGAGGATGGAGCAGTCAGTGATGGAAGACCCGGGCAACGCCGCTCGTCCGGGCGGCCGGACGGTATTCCCCGGCCCCGGCCCGGCCGTGGACGGCCGCCAGGCACCGCCGCCCGCC
>JBEHXI010000195.1:0-14610 GCA_048498775.1 Actinomycetota bacterium
GCTGCGGGTGGCCGGGCCGCTGCCCTGCTACAGCTTCACCGAACCTGAGCCGGTCGGCGCCGCGCGGGCGGGGAGCTGACATGGGGCTGCTGTCCGCGCTGCTCACCGCGCCGCTGGCCCCGGTGCGCGGGGTGGTCTGGGTCGCCGACCGGCTGGCGGAGGCCGCCGACCGCGAGACGCACGACCCGGAGGTGGTCCGGGCCCGTCTCGCCGCCCTGAACCAGGCGCTGGAGGCCGGCGAGATCGGCCTGGCGGAGTTCGAGAAGGAGGAGGAGCGGCTCCTCGACCGGCTGGAGGGGGCCGCGGCGGTCGGCGGGGTGGCGCCGTGACGTATCCGGAGCGGTACCCCGAGCACCGGCCGGGCCCGTCCACCGCCAACCTCGCCGACATCCTGGAACGGGTCCTGGACAAGGGCATTGTCATCGCCGGCGACATCAAGATCGATCTGCTGGACATCGAGCTGCTCACCATCCGGCTGCGGCTGTTCGTCGCCTCCGTCGACACCGCGAGGAAGGCCGGGATCGACTGGTGGGAGACCGACCCGGCGCTCTCCTCGCGGGCCGCGCGCCAGGCCCTCCGCGAGGAGAACCGGCAGCTGCGCGAGCGGCTCGCCGAGCTGGAGCCCGCGGCGGCGGGCGGGACCGCGGATCCGGTCCGCACGGCATCCACGGCATCCAGGGCAGCCACCGAGGAGCGACCGGAGCGATGACGACGCAGTCCGCCCCGCCGGCGACCTATGTCTTCGCCGTCTGCCGCCGGGCCGACGAGGCCGTCCTGGCGGGGCTTTCCGGGATCAGCGGCGCTCCGGTGCGCGTCCTGCCGTTCGAGCGGCTCCACGCGGTCGTGCAGGACGTACCGGCGGACGGCGCCGGCGGCGGCTCGTGGACCGAGCGGCTGTCGGACCCGGCCGAACTGGAGCGGTGCGCCCGCGCCCACCACGAGGTCGTCACCGCGGCCGCCGCCCGGGGGCCCGTGGTGCCGCTGGCGCTCGCCACCCTCTACGACGGCGAGGAGCGGGCCCGCCGGTCCCTCACCGCGGACGCGGCGCGCTTCCACGCGGGGCTGGACCGTGTCGACGGGCGGGACGAGTGGGGGGTCAAGGTGTACGCGCCGCTGACGCGGGCCGCCGCTCCGGCCGCCGCGGCCCCGCTCGCCCCGGCGGCCGGCGCCCCCGGTGCCGGACGCGCCTATCTGGAGCGGGTCCGCGGCGCCCACCGGGCCCGGGAGGAGGGCCGGCAGGCCGCGCTGCGGGCCGCCGAGGAGGCGGACGCCGTGCTGCGGGGCCTGGCGGTGGCGGCGCGCCGGCTCCGGCCGCACACGGAACGGCTGACCGAAGAGCGCGGGACCCAGCTCCTGAACGCGGCCTATCTGGTGGACCGGGCCGACGCCGGCCGGTTCGCGGCGGAGGTGGCCGCACTGCGGCGGCGCATCGGCGCGGACCTGGAGCTGTCCGGCCCCTGGGTGCCCTACTCGTTCGCGGGCCCGGACGCCGCGTCGGCCGCGACGGCCCCCGGGACCGGGGAGCTCCCGTGACGGCCGCGGGACCGGTGCCCTGGGAGACCCCCGAGCCGCTGGCCGGGCCGGTCGGCGTCCCGCTGGTGGACCTGCTGGACCGGGTCCTGGCGACGGGCGCGGTGATCAGCGGCGACCTGGTCATCGCCATCGCCGACGTGCCGCTGGTGCGGCTGTCCCTGCACGCGCTGCTGGCCTCCGTGAGCGAGCGGGTGCCCGCTCCCTGGGCGGACGGGGGCCCGCTGTGACCGACGCCCGGCTGGACGTCGATCCGGAGGCGGCCGGGCGCGACCTGGTGGCGCTGGTCCTGACCGTCGTCGAACTGCTGCGGCAGCTCATGGAGCGGCAGGCGATCCGCCGGGTCGAGCAGGGGGACCTGAGCGACGAGCAGGTCGAGCGGATCGGCATGACGCTGATGGCGCTGGAGCAGCGGATGGGGGAGCTGTGCGATCGGCACGGGGTGCGGCCGCAGGACCTGAACCTGGACCTCGGCCCGCTGGGCACCCTGCTGCCGCGCGACTGACCGCCCGGCGGACGGCGTATACGACCTCCCCGCGCAGCCGTCCGGAGCCCGGCCGGACGCGCCGGTGTGACGGTGAACACTTGGAAACCCGCACGCAACACGAAACATGGAGGTAACACGCCTGTGCGCGACCGGAAACGCCGGGCGGCGACCCTTCCCGGAGCGGCCCTCGACTCTCACCCGTCCGAGCCGTGCCCACTGGGAAGGTGACTTATCGATATGCCGACCGGATTCGACGCCGGCGACACCGCCTGGCTCCTGGCCAGCACCGCGCTCGTCCTGCTCATGACGCCGGGCCTCGCCCTGTTCTACGGCGGCATGGTGCGCACCAAGAGCGTGCTGAACATGCTCATGATGAGCTTCATCTCGATCGCGGTGGTCACCGTCGTCTGGCTGCTGGCCGGCTACTCGCTCGCCTTCGGCCCCGACCTCGGCGGCTGGGGGATCCTCGGCGGGCTGCAGCACGTGGGGATGCACGGCATCGGTCCCACGACCCTCACCGGGCATGTGCCGACGTTCCTGTTCGCGGCCTTCCAGCTCACCTTCGCCATCATCACCGCCGCGCTGATCAGCGGCGCGATCGCGGACCGCGCCAAGTTCGGCGCCTGGGTGGTCTTCGTCACCGTCTGGACGCTGCTGGTCTACGTCCCGGTGGCGCACTGGGTCTTCGCCCCCGGCGGCTGGATCCTCGCCCATCTGCACGCCCTGGACTTCGCCGGCGGCACGGTGGTGGAGGTCAACTGCGGCGCCTCCGGCCTGGCCCTCGCGCTGATCATCGGCCCGCGCATCGGGTTCCGCAAGGAGGCCATGCGTCCCCACAACCTGCCGCTGGTGCTGCTCGGCGCGGGCCTGCTCTGGTTCGGCTGGTTCGGCTTCAACGCGGGCTCGGCGATGGGCGCCAACGGCATCGCCGCCGCCGCCTTCGTCAACACCCAGGCGGCGGGCTGCACCGGGCTGCTCGGCTGGCTGGCGGTGGAGAAGCGCCGGGACGGGCACGCCACCACCCTGGGCGCGGCCTCCGGCGCGGTGGCCGGCCTGGTCGCCATCACCCCGTCCTGCGGTTCGGTGGGGGTCTTCGGCGCGCTGGTGATCGGGCTGGTCGCGGGCGTCCTGTGCTCCTACGCGGTGAGCTGGAAGTTCCGCTTCGGCTACGACGACTCCCTGGACGTGGTCGGCGTCCACCTGGTGGCCGGTGTGGTGGGGACCGTGCTGATCGGGGTGTTCGCCACCGCGGTGATGACCGGCGGCGTCTCCGGGCTGGCCTCCGGCGGCGGGGGCGGGCAGCTGCTGCGGCAGACCGCCGCGGTCCTGGTGGTGGGCGCCTACGCGTTCGGCGTCACCTACGCCATCGGCAAGGTCATCGACAAGGTGATGGGTTTCCGGGCCTCGCCGGAGGACGAGCAGGGCGGCCTGGACCTCGCCGTGCATGCCGAGAGCGCCTATGATCACGGCGTCCTGGGCCACGGCACGGCCCAGAACGCCACCCACCGCCCGGCGCCGCATTCCGCGCATTCCGATAGGACCCCGGTCACATGAAGTTGATCACGGCCATCGTCAAGCCGTTCAAGCTCGACGACGTCAAGACGGCCCTGCAGGAGATCGGGGTGCAGGGCCTGACGGTGACGGAGGCCAGCGGGTTCGGCCGCCAGCGCGGCCACACCGAGGTCTACCGGGGCGCCGAGTACCGCGTCGACCTGGTGCCCAAGGCGCGCATCGAGGTCGTCGTCGACGACTCCGAGGCCGAGGCCGTCATGGAGGCGATCGTCACCGCCGCGCGCACCGGGCGGATCGGCGACGGCAAGGTCTGGGCCGTCCCGGTGGACGGTGTGGTGCGGGTGCGCACCGGGGAGCGCGGCCCCGACGCGATCTGAACGGTGCGGGACGGAGCCGGGACGGCCCTGTCCCACTCCGTCAGGAGCCTTCAGTAGGACGCCGCCGCGACGGCGTGCAGCTCGGCGGTGATGCTCTGCGCGGCCCGCCACAGCAGCGGCGCGGTCTCGGCGGCCCTGGCGTGCCCGAACCGGGTGGAGGGCGCGGAGACGGTGACCGCCGCGACGCAGTCGCCGAGCCGGTTGCGCACCGGGACGCCGATGGCGTGGACGTCGGTGACGCTCTCGTCGATGTTGAGCGCGTAGCCGCGCTGCCGGCAGGCGGCCAGGTCGGCGGCGAGGGCGTCGAGGTCGGCCAGGGTGGCCGGGGTGAGCGAGGACAGGCCGGCCGGATAGCGCAGCCGCACCGCCTCGGGTGACAGCTCCGAGAGCATCGCCTTGCCGCCCGCCGTGGCGTAGGCCGGCACATGGTCGCCGGTGCGCGGCGAGACCCGCAGCGTGTGCGGGCTCTCCACCCCGTCCAGGAAGAAGCAGTCCGGCCCGTCCAGGGCGAGCAGGTTCGCGGTCTCGCCGGTGGCGTCCCGCAGCCGCTGGAGATGCGGGCGGGCCACCCGGATCAGCACCCGCTCGTCGACGTCCGCGCGGGCCAGCCCGAGCAGCGCGGGGCCGGGCCGGTACCGGCGCCCGCCGGGTTCCTGCTCGACGAAGCCGTGGGCCCGGAGTGTAGACAGAAGCCGGTGGGCGGTGGAGCGGGCGACCCCCAGGTGGTCGCTGACGTCCGTGACCCGGACGGACTCGCGTCCACGCAGGTAGAGAAGGGTGCGCAGGGCGTTGGCGACCGAGGTCGCGCCATAGGCGTCGCCCGAGTTGTTCGACATAGCAGAAATGTTAAATGCGCATGTTCCGCTGGGCGAGCCCCCCGCCTACAGTCAGGCCGCAGCGCTATCGCAAAGGTAAGGCAATGCCGAGCCCCGAGTAACCCCAAGCCGTCACTCCCCGCGCGGCACCCGCGCGATCGCCCCCCCCGCACACCGGCCGGTCGAGCCGCACCGGATCCGGCGCACCCCAAGCGTCACCCTCGCCGATGCGAGGACCCTCGCCCTCAGGAGAAACCCATGCAGGCTGCCCCCGGGGACACCCCACCCCCCGCACCGGCCGGAACGACCGCGGACGCCGCCGTCCCGCGCTCCGGGCTCAAGCCCTGGCACACCGTCTGGATCCTGCTCCTGCTGGGCTGGACCGTCAGCGCCGCGGACCGGGCGGTCACCGGGCCCGTCGTGACCTGGATGATCGACAACCACGTCGGGTTCCTCGCCGCCGCCCACAACCCGCACGCCCTCGGCGGCCTGATCGGCGGCCTGTTCTTCGCCGGCTACATGCTCACCCAGTTCCCCGGCGGCTACCTCGGGGACCGCTACGGCCACCGGACGCTGATCGTGGTCAGCCTGCTGTGGGCGGGCGTGGCCACGCTGCTCACCGGCCTGATGGGCGGCCTGGTGATGTTCATCGTGCTGCGCGTCGTCACCGGCCTCGGCGAGGGCGCGTTCTTCTCCAACGACCGCACCCTGATCACCTCCGTCACCCCCGAGCGCGACCGCAGCTTCGGCATGGGCGTGGTCATCACCGGCCTGGCGATCGGCATCACCATCGCCACCGTCTTCACCCCGAACTTCATCGGCCTGGGCACCAGCGTCCTGCACGGCAGCGACGCCTGGCGGATGGCGTTCTGGATCCTCGGCGCGGCCACCCTCGTCGTCGGCCTGATCCTGGCGGCGCGCTTCCGCGAGCACCTCACGCTGCCGAAGGTCGGCCGGGCGACCCTGCACCTGGCCGGGTACTCGGCCGTCTCGCTCGCCCTGATCATGGGCGTCTACCTGCTCGGCGACCAACTCGGCCTGTCCAACCTGTGGATCGCGGTCGTGGAGGTCGCGCTCGCCGTCGGACTGGTGGTCTTCGCCCTGGTCCGCAAGGGCGAGGAGGTCGGCCCGGTGGTGAAGAACCGCGACCTGATGCTCATCTACATCGCCAACATCGCCATCCTGTGGAACCTGTGGTTCTTCAGCTTCTGGTCGGTGTCCATCGTCGTCGGCGCCGCCCACTCCTCCTTCATGGCCGCGGCGCTCACCGCGGGCTTCAACGCCGGCGCCGGCATCATCGGCTTCCCGGCCGGCGGCTGGCTGTCGGACTTCACCGCGCGCCGCGGCTGGACCCGCAAGCGCGTGATGCTCGCCTGCACCGGCATCCAGGGCGTGCTGACCGTGGTCTTCGCCCTCTACCTCAGCGTCGCGGGCAAGCCGTCGCTGTGGGTCATGGGCCTGCTGCTGTTCTCCGCGAGCCTGTTCTTCAACGCCCTCCAGCCGGTCGGCCACGCCTGGACCGCCGAGATCGCCGCCCCCGAGCTGCGCGGATCGGCGTTCGGCATGCAGAACCTCATCGGCGAGATGGGCGCGGTGCTCTCCCCGGCCATCGGCGGTGTGCTGCGCGACAGCACCGGCGGCTGGAACAGCGCGGTGTGGCTGGACGCGGCGATCGTGGTCGCCGGGTTCGCCGTCCTGGCCATGGTCCGGGCCACCCGGCCCAGGGGAGCCGCCGAGTCGGCGGGCACCCCGGCCGGCGCCGTCGCCGCCTGAACCGCCCGCCCCGCCATACCCGTTCCGGAAGGAAGCGCCTGTTGTCGCGCACCGTACGTGATGCCGCCTTCGACGTGATGCGTCGGCACGGCATGACCACCATCTTCGCCAACCCCGGTTCCACCGAGGTGTCGTTGCTCTCCGACCTCCCCGAGGACCTGCGCTTCGTGCTGGCCCTGCACGAGGGATCGGTCGTCGGAGCGGCGACCGGCTGGGCCGTCGTCCGTGACGAGCCCGCGTTCGTCCTGCTGCACACCACGGCGGGACTCGGGAACGCGGCCGGCGCGCTGGCGACGGCCCGGGCCAACCGGGCGCCGATGGTGGTCGTGGTCGGCCAGCAGGACCGCAGGCACCTGGCGCAGGAACCGTTCCTCGCCGGCCGCCTGGAGGGACTGGCGGGCGACTACCCGGTGCGTGTGGAGAGTCCGCCGCGGGCGCAGGACGTGCCGGGTGCGATCGGCCGGGCCGCCCACGCGGCCCGGACCGGTCGCGGCCCGGCGCTGGTCATCGTCCCGATGGACGACTGGGCGGAGCCGGCCGAGGACCTGCCCGTCCCGGCGCCCGCGGTGCTCCGGCAGGCGGCCTCCGCCGCGCCGGGCCCGGTGGGGGAGGTGGCCGCGCTGCTCGCGGGCGCCGCCCGGCCGGCCCTGGTCGTCGGGGCCGGCGCCGACGAGGCCGCCACCTGGGAGGCGCTGACCGCGCTGGCCGGGCGGCTGCGCTGCCCGGTCTACCAGGAGTCGTTCGGCGCCCGGGCCGGATTCCCGCAGGACCACCCGCTCTTCGCCGGGCACCTGCCCGCCGACCGCACCCGGCTGCGCGCCACCCTGGCCCCGTACGACGTGGTGCTGTGCGTGGGCGCGCCGGTGCTGCGCCAGTACCCGTACCGGCCCGGCCCGTTGACGGAACCGGGCACCCGGCTGGCGATCGTCACCGACGACCCGGCGGAGGCCCAGCGCGCCCCCGTCGACCTCGCCGTCGTCGCACCGCTGCCCGCGTTCTGCGCCGAACTGGCCGCGCGGGTGCCGGAACGTACGGACGCCGAGGCGCCCGCGGTGCCGCGGGCCGTACCGCCGCCACCGCCGCGCGACGGCGAGCCGCTGCGGGCCGCGCACGTCCTGGCGGCCCTGGCCGAGCGGCTGCCCGAGGACACCGTGCTGGTCGAGGAGACCCCCTCCAGCCGCCCGGACCTGCACGCGCTGGTGCCGGCCCGCCGGCCGCTGGGCTTCCTCAGCGCGGCGATGGGCGGCCTCGGCTTCGCCCTGCCGGCGGCGATCGGCGTGCGGCTCGGGGACGGCCGGCGGCCGGTGGTCGCGGTGGTCGGCGACGGTTCCTCGCTCTACCAGGTGCAGGCGCTGTGGACGGCGGCGCACTACGGCGTCGGCGTGCTCTTCGTCGTCCTGGCCAACGGGCGGTACGCCATCATGGACCGCCTCGCCGAGAGCCACGGCGGCAAGCCGCCGTGGCCGGCGTTCGAGGAGGTCGACGTGGCCGGGCTGGCCCGCTCCCTGGGCTGCCCGGCGCGGGAGGTGTCCGGCCACGCGTCGCTGCTGGACGCGCTGGACGACATCGTCCCCACGCTCGCCGACCGGACCGAACCCCTGGTCCTCCAGGTGCGGGTGGAGGCCGATCCCACCTTCCAGCCCTGATCCGTACCGGCGCGCCGTGCGCCTCGCGCGGACCGCCGGCCCACCGCGCCCCCGTCGCCGCGTCCCGTGGCGGTGGGGGCGCGCTGTCGTGTGCGCACAGCCCCGGTCAGAACGGTTGAACCTTCATCGTTCATCCCGTTGACACCCGGGGGGCTGACTTGCACACTACTCACCTCACCCAGGGAACTGAACGAAAGTTCACTGGGCGAACACCTCATGTGTGCTGTCGCGCCGCCCCATCCGCGGCAGACACCGGAACCTCGCCACGTCCCGGGCGGACACCCCCTCCCCGGCCGACGCGTGCTCACCTCACCTCGCCTCGCCCCACCGCCCCGCCGGGCACTTCTCCCACCGCGCCCGCCGGCACTTCTCCCACCGCGCCCGCCCTGCGGGCCCCGATGACGAACAGGACAGGTGTCCATGCGGATTCACGCTGCGGTCTTCGACGAACCGGACGGGCCGTTCCACGTCGAGGAGGCCGAGATCGACGAGCCGGGCCCCGGAGAGGTCCTGGTCAAGGTCGCGGCGACCGGGGTGTGCCACACCGACGGCCTGGCCCGCCACGGCGACCTGCCCTTCCCGGCGCCGGGCGTGCTCGGCCACGAGGGCGCCGGCACGGTCGCCGCCGTCGGAGCCGGAGTGACCTCGGTCCGCGAGGGCGATCCGGTGGTGATCGGCTGGCCGTGGTGCGGTGACTGCCGCAACTGCCTGCGCGGCGAACCGCGGTACTGCCTGCGCCTGGGCGAACTGCTGGTCGGCGGCGGGCGGCCCGGCGGCGGGCCCACCGCGCTGCGGCGCCCGGACGGCGCCCCGCTGCACAGCCACTTCTTCGGCCAGTCCTCCTTCGCCACGTACTCCCTGACGAGCGCGAGCAGCCTGGTGAAGGTCGCCTCGGACACCCCCGTGGAGCTGCTCGGCCCGCTGGCCTGCGGGCTGTCCACCGGGGCCGGCGCGGTGCTCAACACGCTGCGCCCCGAGCCCGGGTCGAGCCTGGTGGTCTACGGGGCCGGCGCGGTGGGACTGGCGGCGGTGATGGCGGCCCGCTGCACCGCGGCCACCCGGATCATCGCCGTCGACCGGCACGCCTCCCGGCTGGAACTGGCCCGTGAACTGGGCGCCACCGACACCGTGGACGTCTCCGGGACCGATCCGGTGGCCGCCGTCCACGACATCTGCGGCGGCCCCGCCGACTACGCCCTGGAGTGCACCGGAGTGATCTCCGTGGTGCGGCAGGCCGCCGACTCGGTGGGCATGCTCGGCACCTGCGCGCTGATCGGCGGGGCGCCGGCCGGCGCCGAGTTCTCCCTGGACCACCTCAGCACCCTGTGGGGCAAGCGGGTCATCGGCATCCTCGGCGGCAGCGGCCGCAGCACCGCCCTGATCGGCACCCTCATCGACCTGCACCGCCAGGGCCGGTTCCCCTTCGACCGGCTGGTGTCCTGGTTCGACCTCGACCACGTCGAGGAGGCCCTGGAGGCCTCCCACCGCGGCGAGGTGCTCAAGCCCGTCCTGCGGATGCCCGCCTGACGCCCACCCGCACCACCCCTGACGAACCCCTGAACCCCCGTCCGAACCCCCGCTGAACCCCCTTGTGAACCCCTTGTGAACCCCCCTCGAACCCCCTTTGTGGAGTAGCCATGCCCGCACAGCACACCGACACCTCCGGCCCCGGCCAGGGCCGGATCAGCCGGCGAAGATTCACCAGCGCCGGACTCGGGATCGCCGGCCTCGCCGCCGCCGGCCCGCTGCTCAGCGCCTGTATGAACGGCAGCGCCGCGGGCTCGGGCGGAGCACTGAAGATCGGCTTCGTCAGCCCCCGCACCGGCGCCGCCGCCGGCTTCGGCGAGCCGGACGGTTATGTGCTCGACCTCGCCCGCAAGGCCCTGTCCAAGGGCATCACGGCCGGCGGCAAGCACTACGACGTCGAGATCATCGACAAGGACAGCCAGTCCAACCCGCAGCGCAGCGCCCAGGTCGCCAACGACCTGATCAACAGCGAGAACGTCGACCTGATGCTCACCACCTCCACCCCGGAGACCGTCAACCCGGTCTCGGACGCGTGCGAGGCGGCCGGTGTGCCGTGCGTCTCCACCGTGGTGCCGTGGGAGGCCTGGTACTTCGGCCGCGGTGCCAAGCCCGGCCAGAAGTCCCCGTTCACCTACACCTTCCACTTCTGCTTCGGCGTCGAGCAGTTCCACCAGGCGTACACCCACCTGTGGCCGCAGGTGCAGACCAACCAGAAGATCGCGGTGATGTGGCCGAACGACGCGGACGGCAACGCCATCCGCACCTCCCTCGGCCCGCTGCTGGAGAAGGCCGGCTACACCATCGTCGACCCGGGCGCCTACTCGGACGGCACCAACGACTACTCCTCCCAGATCGCGAAGTTCAAGGCGGAGGACTGCCAGATCTTCAGCACCTTCCCGATCCCCCCGGACTTCGCGACCTTCTGGCAGCAGGCGGCCCAGCAGGGCTTCAAGCCGGCCATCGTGCAGACCGCCAAGACCGGCCTGTTCCCCTCCCAGATCGAGGCGCTGGGCCCGATCGGCATCGACATCGCCGGCGGCGCCTACTGGACGCCGACCTGGCCGTACAACTCCCCGCTGACCGGCCTGACCTCCCAGCAGCTCGGCGACGGCTACGAGCGCGCCAAGGGCAAGCAGTGGACCCAGCAACTCGGGCCCAGCATGGCGCTGTTCGACGTCGCCGTGGAGGCGCTGACCTCCAGCGGCGACCCGACCAGCAAGGAGGCCGTCGCCAAGGCGATGTCCACGCTGTCCGTCGAGACCACCGTGGGCACCCTGGAGTGGGGCAAGGGGCCGGTGGCCAACGTCGTCGCCACCCCGATCATCGGCGGCCAGTGGGTCGCCGCGGCCGCCGGCAGCGGGCACAAGGTGGACTTCGTCGTCTGCGAGAACTCCTGCGACGCCAACGTCCCGGTCGCCGCACGGCTGAAGCGGTACGTCTGAGATGGTCCACGAGCACCACACCGCACCACCCGCCGCCGAGCCCGTCCTGGTGGCGTCCGGCATCCACCGCAGCTTCGGTGCGCTGACCGTCCTCGGCGGCGTCGAGTTCACCCTCGGCGCCGGCGAGGCGGTCGGGATCGTCGGCCCCAACGGCGCGGGCAAGACGACGCTGCTGAGCATCCTGTCCGGGGCGCTGCCGCCGAGCGCGGGCACGGTCGCCTTCCAGGGCGCGGACGTCACCGCGCTCGGCCCCGAGCAGCGCTGCCGCCGCGGCATCGCCCGGGCCCATCAGGTGCCCAGGCCCTTCACCGGCATGACCGTGCTGGAGAACGTGTACGTCGGCGCGGCCTTCGGCGCCGCGCTGCACGGCGGCCGCGCCTACCGGCGCTGCACCGAGGTGCTGGAGCTGTGCGGGCTGATCGACGTCGCCAACCGCCGGGCGGAGACCCTCGGCCTGCTCCAGCGCAAGCGCCTGGAGCTGGCCAGGTCGCTGGCGACCGGCCCGGCGGTCCTGCTGCTGGACGAGATCGGCGGCGGCCTGACCGACGCCGAGGCGGCCGAACTCGTCGAGACCATCCGGGAGTTGCGCCGCCAGGGGGTGGCCATCGTCTGGATCGAGCACATCGTCCACGTCCTGCTGCAGGTCATCGACCGCCTGGTGTGCATGGACGCCGGGCGGGTCATCGCCGACGGCGAACCGCGGTCCGTCATGCGCGACGCGGCCGTCGTCGACGCCTATCTGGGCAAGGGGGCGGTGGCGTGAGCCTGCTCGAAGTCGACGGCCTCGACGCCCGGCACGGCCTGCTGCAGGCCGTCCGCGGTGTCTCGCTGACCGTCGCGGAAGGGGAGAAGGTCGCCCTGGTCGGCGCCAACGGCGCCGGGAAGACGACCCTGCTGCGCGGCATCGCCGGAGCCCACCGCCTTGCCGCGGGCACGGTCCGGTTCGACGGTGAGGACATCACCGCGCTCCCGGCCCACCAGCGGGTCGCCCGGGGCATCGCGCTCGTCCCCGAAGGGCGCCGGCTCTTCCCGGACCTGACGGTGGAGGAGAACCTGCTGGTCGCGGGCCGCCACGCCCGCCGGGGCCCGTGGACGGCCGAGACCGTCCTGGACGCCTTCCCGATGCTGCGGCCGCACCGCGGCAAGCGGGCCGCGGCCCTGTCCGGCGGCCAGCAGCAGGCCGTCGCCATCGGCCGCGCCCTGATGACCAATCCCCGTCTGCTGCTGCTCGACGAGGTCTCCCTCGGCCTCGCGCCGGTCGCGGTGGACGACGTCTACGCCTCCCTGGAGCGGCTGATCGGCACCGGGGCGACCGTCGTCCTGGTCGAGCAGGACCTCACCCGCGCCATGCGGGTCGCCGACCGGACCGTGTGCCTGCTGGAGGGCCGGGTGGCCTTGCAGGGCGCCTCGGCCGAGCTCACCCGCGAGCAGGTCACCGAGGCGTACTTCGGCCTGCGGGGCCCGTCCGCCGCCGCCGCGGCACCCGTCGAGCGATCGGAGCCGCCGGTATGACCTGGGTGAACGTCCTGGTGCAGGGCACCTTGCTGGGAGGTCTGTACGCGTTGTTCGCGTGCGGGCTGTCCCTGATGTTCGGCGTGATGCGGATCATCAACCTGGCCCACGGCGATCTCGCCGTGCTCGGCGCCTTCCTGGTGTGGACGGTGGTCGACCGGACCCACATCTCGCCGTTCCTGGCGCTGCTCGCGGTGCTCCCGGTGATGCTGGTGGTCGGCTACCTGCTCCACCTGACGGTGCTCGGCCGCAGCCTGCGCGGCGGCCAGCTGGTGCCGCTGCTGGCCACCTTCGGCCTGTCCATCGTGCTGCAGAACTCCCTGCTGCAGACGTACTCGCCGGACGTGCGCTCGCTGGGCGCGGCGGCCGGCTCGATCACCTCCGCGAGCTGGCGGATCGACAGCCGGCTGTCGATCTCGGTCCTCGGGGTCGTCATCCTGGCGGTGGCCGTGGCCGTCCTCGGCGGCCTGCAGTTCTTCCTGCAGCGCACCGGCGCCGGCCGCGAGATGCGCGCCACCGCGCAGGACCCGGACACCGCGCAGCTGGTCGGCATCAACTCCCGTGCCGTCTACGCCCGGGCGACCGCCATCGCGGTGGCGACCGCCACCGTGGCCGGCGCGTTCCTCGCGGTGCGCTCCACCGTCGACCCCGGCAGCGGGCCGACACAGCTGATCTTCGCCTTCGAAGCGGTGGTCATCGGCGGATTCGGGTCCCTGTGGGGGACGCTGTGGGGCGGGATCGTGCTGGGCGTCGCCCAGGCGGTCGGCGCCCAGATCGACCCCCAGTACGCCATCCTCGCGGGGCACCTGGTGTTCCTCGCCGTCCTCGCCTCACCGCGCGGCGGCCTCCTCACGGCCCGGAGTGCAACGGCATGAGCATCTCATCGGACACCGCGGCGGGTGTGCCCGCCGCCCGTTACGCCGTACGGCGCTGGAGCCGCGCGTCCCGGATCGCGGCAGGGGGCACGGCCGCCGCGCTGGTGGCGCTCGCCCTCGTCCCGCTGGCCCTGCCCGCCGCCACCACGCAGCAGCTGACCTCGCTGCTGATCCTGGTGATCCTCGCGGTGATGTGGAACGCGCTGGCCGGTTACGGCGGCATGGTCTCGGTGGGGCAGCAGGCCTTCATCGGGCTCGGCGCCTACGGCACCGTCTTCCTCACCCAGCACGGGCTGGCGCCGTATCCGGCGATGGTGCTCGCGGCGCTCGCCGCCGGGGTCGTCGCCCTGCCGCTCTCGCTGCTGGTACTGCGGCTGCGCGGTGGCCAGTTCGCGATCGGTACCTGGGTGGCCGCGGAGGTCTTCGCCATCGTGGTGACGCTCGACGGCACGCTCGGCGGCGGCACCGGAATCTCGCTGCGCGGCCTGAACGTGTTCACCCCCCAGGCGCGGCACGCGTACACCTACTGGATCACGCTGTCCTTCACCGTGCTGCTGCTGGGCGTGCTGTTCGCGCTGCTGCGCAGCCGGCACGGCTCGGCGCTCCAGGCGATCCGGGACGACGAGGAGGCGGCCGCCTCGCTCGGGGTGCGGGTGACGGCGAGCAAGCGGACGCTGTATGTCGTCGCGGCCTTCGGGTGCGGCGCGGCCGGCGCGCTGACCCTGGCCAACACCCTGTTCATCCAGCCGCAGTCCATCTTCGGGGTGAGCTGGAGCGCCTCCATGGTGTTCATGGTGCTGGTCGGCGGGATCGGGACCTTCGAGGGGCCGGTCATCGGGGCGGTCCTGTACTTCAGCCTGCAGAACCAGTTCGCCGACAGCGGCGCGTGGTACCTCATCGGTCTGGGCGCCACCGCCATCGCCTTCGCGCTGCTCCTGCCGCACGGCCTGTGGGGAGCGCTGGAACGGCGCTTCCACATCGCCCTGCTGCCGATCGGCCACCGGTTGCTCCCGCTCGATCAGGCGTGATCAGGCTGCACATTGCGCCCGATAAGGCGTGATATGGCCCGATAAGGCGAACACGGCCGCCGGGCAGCCACTGCCGGGGCGCCGGC
>JBEHXI010000196.1:0-14606 GCA_048498775.1 Actinomycetota bacterium
GGTCGACGTCCTGTGGGCAATGCTGCGTGACAAAAGGCTGTTCACCTCCGCCCCGCCGGTCACGCAGACGGCTTGACACGATCATTGAGATTCCTTCGGGTGTGCGGCTCAGACGGGACTGCGGGCGACCGCGCCGTGGGACGGGTGCCGCACGGCGCTGGGGTGGCGGCCGTGCGGGCGGACGCGGCCGGCGGGTGCGCGCGGGCCGGGCGGTCCCTCAGGGCGGAGCGGTCGGCGATGACGGCCGGGCCCGCGGCCCGACGGCACGGCGCGGGCCCGGCCGCCCGACGGCTTCCGGGTAGCGCCTGATCCTCGGCCCAACCGGGCCGGCCGGCCAGCTCCGGGGGGAGGTCTCTCTTCGGGGGTCTCCGGATGGAGGTGTCCATCCGGAGGCGACCGCCCTTGGCACGGGGCAGGCCGTGGCTGCATAGTCTGTGGGCAGCCGGCGCGCCGGATCGCCGGGCACGAGGCGCCGGGAGGACGGCCGGCAGCGAAAGGGCGATGACGACAGTGCGAGGACGCCCGGTATCCGATGTCCTGATGGAGCTGAGCGAGGGCTACAGCCGGATCCTCGCCCTGCTCGACCGGTCCGCCGCCATGCGCCGGGTGGTGGACGAGGTGCCCGCGCTCAGCGGTGTCGACGTCGCCTGGGTCGGCGAGCCGGAGGGCGGCGACCGGATCGTACTGCGGCACCCGGTCAACACCCGCACCTCGGCGGTCGACGGCCTCGTGGTGCCGGCCGGCTGCGGTCTGGGCGGGCAGGTGCTGCTGCAGGGCCGCCCGTTGTGGGTCCGCGACTACAGTCACGCCGGCACGATCACCCACGACTTCAACCCCCAGGCGGAGACCGAGGGCCTGCGCGCGATGATCGCCGTGCCGGTGGTCCACGACGACCAGTTGCTGGGTGTCCTGTACGGCTCCAACCGGGACCTGACCGACTTCGGCGACCGGCAGACGCAGGCGCTGGAGCAGGCCGCCGGAAAGGCCGCCGCGGCGGCCGTGGTCGCCGAACGGGCCCGGCACGCCGCCGAGGTCGCCGTCCACGAGGAGCGGCGCCGGCTCGCCCTGGAGCTGCACGACACGGTCGGCGCGATGCTGTTCACGATCGGCACCGGCATCCGCAGCCTCGCCGAGGAACTGCCCGAGGGGGACGTGCTGCAAAGCCGCCTGCACGACATCCAGCAGCAGGCCGCCGAGGCGTCCGCCGCGCTGCGCGGCTCACTGCAGGTGCTCAGCGCCCCGCCGGACCAGGTCACCCTGGGCGTGGCCCTGCGCGGTGACTGCCGCGCGTTCCAGGAACGCACCGGCATCATCGCCCGCTTCCTGACCGTGACCAAGCTGCCCGGACTGCCTCCCGGGCAGCTCAAGGCACTGATCGACACGGCGCGTGAGGCCCTGCGCAACGTGGAGAAACACGCCAGGGCCCGCTCCGTGGTGGTCAGCGCGTTCGCCGTCTCCGACGGCGTGGCCGTCACCATCGCGGACGACGGGGTGGGGCTGCCCGACGAGCCCCGGACCGGAGACGGCCTCGGGCACCCGGCGATGGCCGAGCGGCTGGCCCGGGTCGGCGGTCGGCTGCACATCGGGCCGAACGAGGACGGCGGGGTCACCGTCCAGGCGTGGGTTCCGGCATGAGCGAGACATCGGTCCACGTCCTGGTGGTGGACGACCACCCCATCGTCCTGCAGGGGGTCGCCATGGCGCTGCGCGGCGCCTCGTGGATCACCGTGTCCGGGTACGCCCGCAGCGGGCGGGAGGCGATCAGCGCGGTGGAACGCCTCCGGCCGGACGTGGTGCTGCTCGATCTGCGGCTGCCCGACATGCTGGCCCCGGAGGTGATCCCCGCCCTGCACTCACGGGTCCCCGGAGTGCGGGTGGTGGTGTTCACCGCCCACCCCGAGCACGCCTCCCTGGAGGACGCGCTCGCCGCCGGAGCCCAGGCCGTCGTCGTCAAGGACGCCGAACCGGCCGACCTGGTGGACGTCATCCGCCGGGTCACGGCAGGCGAGCAGGTTCCGCGCGCCGATCCGGACCGCGACGCCGGACTGCTGCTGGCCCGCCGGCTCAAGGAGAGCGGCCTGACCCGCCGCGAGTACGAGATCCTGCGCCGGGTGGCGATGGGAGAGACCAATCCGGAGATCGCCGAGGCGCTGGGGCTGACCCGCAACACCGTCAAGAGCTACCTGCAACGGACGTTGGAGAAGCTCGGGGCCCGCAACCGCATCGAGGCGCTCGCGCGGGCCGGGGAACGCGGCATCCTCTAGCGCTGTGACCGGGAGGGTTCACCGGTCGGCCAATCCACCCCGGCCCGCGGGGGGTTGACCGGCCGTCCGTCGCGCCAGGACCTCTAAGCTGGGCGGAACGCAGGCAGAGGGGGTCGTGGGTGGCGTCACAGGTCGTGTCCTACGCGCTGGACGCGGACACCGTCGTCCAGTTCGAGATCGAGCCGACGGACGACTGGCGTCCGGTGGGCGCCGACGGCACGGTGGGCCGGGTCCGGGACGCCGTGCGCCCGGCGGTGGAGGCCGCGCGGACCGTGCTGCGCAGCGTCGCCGAACTGGGTCCCGACGAAGTGGAGGTGAAGTTCGGCGTGAAGGTCAACGGCGGTACGAACTGGCTGGTGGCGAAGGCCGCGACCGAGGCCAACTTCGAGATCACGCTGACCTGGAACCCCCGCGCCGCGGCCGGACGGAGCACCGACGGGGAATGAACGCGGTATCCGGGAGCGGGCCACGGCCGGGATCGGACGTCTGGGTGGCCGCGGTCCACGCCGGCGAGGACGACCGGTCGCCCCTGGGGTCCGGCTTCCTGGTGGACACGCACCGCGTACTGACCAGCGCGCATGTGGCATGCCCCGGCTGGGCCGGGTACGGCGGTCTGTGGGTCGCGTTCCCGAAGGCGGACGAGCTGATGCGCCGCCGCATCCGGGTACGGGAGGTCGTCGCCCCGGCCGAGGCGTGGCAGGAGACCCAGGACGTCGCTGTCCTCGTCCTGGACGAGGAGGTGCCGCGCGAACTGGCGGCGCGGCTGCGCCGGCCGGCCCCCGGAGACCTCGTCGGCAGCGAGTGGTGGTCGTTCGGCTTCCCCGACGGGCTGCTCGGGAACTCCTCGGACGGGGTGGTCGGAGAGGCCCTGGGATACGGGTGGGTGCGGCTGGACACCGGCTCCCGGTATCCGGTGCAGGCGGGCTACAGCGGCGCGGCACTGTGGTCACCGGCCTACCAGGCCGTGGTCGGGCTGCTCGGGCAGGGCCGCCAGAGCACCGGCGACGCCCGCGCGCTGACGCTCCGGGAGATCGACCGGTGCCTGCCGGAGCAGAAACTCCACCTGCTCACCGACTGGTCGGTGGAGGCGGCCGGCGAAGGCGCGCTCGCCGCGTGGGGCTGGAGTCTTCGGACCGATCCGGAGGCCGGACGGCACTGGCGGCCGCGCGCCCGGGGGGTGAGCACCGACACCGAACGCGGCTTCCGCTTCCGGGGCCGCACCGCCGCCCTGCGCGAGATCGTCTCCTTCGTCGCCGACGGCTCCACCCGCCGGCAGGTGCTGGTGGTGACCGGATCGCCGGGGGCGGGCAAGTCGGCGGTGCTCGGACGCGTCGTCACCACCGCCGACCCGGGCATAGCCGCCGCGCTCCCGCCGCGGGACGACGCCGTACGCGCCCCGCTGGGCTCGGTCTCCTGCGCGGTGCACGCCAAGGGCAAGACCGCGCTGGAGGTGGCCCGGGAGATCGCCCGGGCGGCCTCCGCCCCGGTGCCCGACCAGGTCGGTGATCTGGCACCCGCCCTGCGCGCCGTGCTGGAGGACAGACCCGCCGGCGGCTTCGCCGTGGTCATCGACGCACTGGACGAGGCCACCACCCCCGACCAGGCGCGCGGCATCGTGACCCGGATCGTGCTGCCGCTCGCGGAGACCTGCGCGCACCTGGGTGTGCGGGTCGTCGTCGGCACCCGGCGGCAGGACGACGCCGGCGACCTGCTGACGGTGTTCGGCCCGGCGGCGCGGATCGTGGACCTGGACGCCCCCGCGTACACGGCTCCGGCGGACCTGGCCGCGTACGCCCTGGCGACCCTCCGACTCCTCGGCGACGAACGGCCCGACAACCCCTACGCCGACGAACGCGCCGGACGTCCGGTCGCCGAGCGGATCGCGGCGCTGGCGGCGGGGAACTTCCTCGTCGCCGGCCTGATCGCCCGCGCCCACGGCATGCACGACACCCGGCCGGTGGATCCGGCCGATCTCTCCTTCACCCCCACGGTGGACGCGGCCGTGCACGAGTACCTGTCCCTGCTGCCCGCCGTGGACGGCATGCCCGCCGCCGACGTGCTCACCGCGCTGGCCTTCGCGGAGGCCCCCGGCTTCACTGTCGGCCTGTGGCGTGCGGCGATCGCCGCGCTGTGGGGCACCGCACCGGCCGAGGACCGGCTGCGCCGGTTCGCCCGCTCCTCCGCCGCCAACTTCCTGGTCGAGAACGGCACCGCCGAGACACCCGGCGGCGCCTTCCGCCTCTACCACCAGGCCCTCGACGACGCGCTCCGGAACCGGCGGGCCGCCGGCGGATCCCTCGCCGCCGACGAACGGTGCCTGGCCCGGGCGTTCGCCGCGCTGGGCCGGGCCGACGGCTGGCACACCGCCCCCGCCTACCTGCTGCGCTCCCTGCCGCTGCACGCGCGGCGCGGCGGTGTCATCGACGACCTGCTCACCGACGCCGGCTACCTCCTCCACGCCGACCTGCGGCGCCTGATCCCCCCGGCGGCGACGGCCTCCACCGCGGACGGCCGCGACCGCGCCAGGCTGCTGCGCATGACCCCCCACGCCATCGACGCCACCCCGGCGGTCCGGGCGGCCCTGTTCGGCGTGACCGAGGTGGAGCAGCGCCTGGCCAGATCGCCGCGCGCCTCCGTGCGGGCCCCCTACCAGGCCGTCTGGGCGACGGTCACTCCGCAGCAGGAGGAGGCCGTCCTCGAAGGGCACGCCGGCGGCGTCGACGCGGTGTGTCCGGTCCCGGTGGACGGCAGGACGCTGCTCGCCGGCGGCGGTGAGGACGGCACCGTACGGCTGTGGGACCCGGCCACCGGCGAACCCGTCCTGGCCATGCGTGCCCCCGGCGGCGGCCGGATCCGCACGGTGTGCGCGCTTCCGGTGCACGGCCGCACACTCCTGGCCGCGGGCGGCAGCAACAGCACCGTCCGGTTGTGGGACCCGGCCGGCGGAGATCCGGTCCGCACCCTCACCGGGCACACCGCCGGGGTGGACCGGGTCTGCCCGGTGGAGGTGGACGGCCGCACCCTGCTCGCCAGTGCGAGCGCCGACCGCACCGTGCGGCTGTGGGATCCGGCCGGCGGCGAGCAGGTCCTGGTGTGGCGCAGCCCGGCGGGACGGCTCCGGGGGCTGTGTCCCGTCGTGGTGAACGGGCGCACGCTGCTGGCCAGCACCAGCGAGTACGACAGCGTGGTGCGGCTGTGGGATCCGGCCACCGGGCAGGAGACCGGCACGCTGGGAGACGGCCTGCTCAGGCTGCGCGGACTGTGCTCCCTGCGGGTCGACGGGCGCACCCTGCTGGCCGGGGCCAGTGCCGGCGGCCCGACCCGGCTGTGGGATCCGGCCACCGGGCAGGAGACGGTCACCCTGCGGGACTGGGTCCACGACGTGTGTGCCGTACCGCTCGGTGGCCGGGACCTGCTGGCCGGGGCGAGCGACGACGACACGATGGTCAGGCTGTGGGACCCGGCCACCGGCGAACTGCGGCGCACCCTGAGAGGCCACACCGGCTGGGTCACCGGCGTCTGTTCGGTGGAGGTGGGCGGCCGGGCGCTGCTGGCCAGTGCGAGCGGCGACGGAACGGTGCGGCTGTGGGACCCGGCCGCCGCGCCGCGTACCACCGCGCCCGGGGCCCCCACCGGCCAGGTCCAGGGCCTGTGCTCGGTCGAGGTGGACGGGCGGACGGTGCTGGCCGGCGCGAGCACCGACCGCACCGTCCGGTTGTGGGACCCGGCCACCGGCGAGGCGCTGCGTACGTTCACGCACCACGTCGGCTGGGTCCGCGCGGTGTGTTCGGTGCGCACCGGCGGCCGCACCCTGCTGGCGGGCGCGGGCGACGACCGCACCATCGCCCTGTTCGACCCGGCCACCGGCGAACGCGTCCGGGTCCTGGAAGGCGGCAACGGGATCAACGCCGTCTGCGCGGTGGACGTCGACGGCCGCACCCTGCTGGCCAGCGCGACCACCCATCGCCTGGTGCGGCTGTGGGACCCGGCCACCGGTGAGCGCGCCGGTGTCCTGGAGGGCCACACCGGCGGGGTCGACGACGTCCGCCCGGTGACCGTCGACGGCCGGACGCTGCTGGTCACCGCGGGAAGCGATGCCACCGTGCGGCTGTGGGACCCGGCCGGCGGCACGCTGGTCCGCACCTTCGGGCCGCATCCCGGCCGGGTCCGCGCGGTGTGTTCGGTGCGCACCGGCGGCCGCACCCTGCTGGCCGGCGCGGGCGACGGCCACACCATCGCCCTGTGGGACCCGGCCACCGGCGAACGCGCCGGTGTCCTGGAAGGTCACACCGGCCCGGTCAACGACCTCAGTCCGGTGGTGGTGGACGGCCGCACCCTGCTGGCCGGCGCGAGCACCGACCGCACCGTCCGCCTGTGGGACCCGGCCATCGCGCGCCTCGCCCTGACCATCCCGGTCCGCTATCCGGCGCACGCCCTGACCACGATCGCCGACCGCCTCATCGTCGGCCTGGGCGACGGTCTGCTGGCACTACGGCCGGGCGGCTGCCCGTCCTGACGCCGTGCCGGTCAGCCCTGCCACTCCTGGGGCTCGTAGGCGGGCTGACGGTACCGCGGCCGCATCCGCGTGACCGCCCCGTTGCCCGTGTTGATCAGCAGCGTGGTGATGACCAGCCCGATGAGGGCGTTGAGCACGGTGGTGGCGATGATCTCGGTGCTGGTGCCGACGACCTTCAGAGGGGTCACCACGGCGACGACGGTCAGCAGTCCCATGATCCAGCCGAAGAACGTGGTACCGCTCGGGGTGGTCCCGACCAGGAAGTGCAGCAGACCGGTGGCCACCAGCGCGATCGCACCCGCCCCCACGGCGTAGGTGGTGGTGTTCGCGTCGCCCCACAGCCCGTCGCCGATGGGGGCGAAGACGGCCAGGTGCAGCAGGCCCCGTGCGACCAGGATGCCGACCTCCGCGGCCAGTCCGGCCACCACGGCTGTCGCGAGCCCGCCCGCCCACAACCGTCCGCCGTCCACCCGCAGTTCGTCGTGCTCGGGGTAGCTGCTCGTCACTGGGTTCTCCCTCATCGCATGGCAGGTCAGGGCCGTGTTCCTCGACTTGCAGGGCAACCGCCACGGCCTCCCGCGTACCGGGGACGCCACTGTGCGATCGCCTCGGCGCGTGTCAGGGCACCGCTGACCTGGTTCACCTCGGCCGCTCGGTATCGAACGGCCAGCCACGCTAACGAGGCTTCCCGAAGGTCACACGTAGCTCCTGTGACCCTTCTGCAAAGGTTGCTCACAGATGACGCCGAAGGAGGCCACCGGGAGCCGTCCCCTCGCGTGACGCCCCGCGCCGCGGGACGGCGACCGGGACCCGGCGGGAGCGGCCCCGTCGTTCACGCCCGGGACACCGCGCACAGCCAGGCGTAGGCGGCGTCCGCCCGGAACTCGCGCTGACCGCCGCGCACCAGCAGGTCGACGGTGTCGAAGCCGCTCCGCTCCGCGTGGGCCCCGGCGGGCAGCGCGATACAGCGCATGCCGGCGCGGTGCGCGGCGACCGCTCCGGGCGCCGAGTCCTCCACCACCGTGCAGCGTTCCGGCGCCACCCCGAGCCGGCGAGCGGCTTCGAGCAGGACGTCGGGGGCGGGCTTGCCGGCCGGCACCTCCTCGTCCGAGACATACGTGCCGATCAGCCTGGAGAGGCCGCTGCCGGCGAGCGCCGCCTCGATCGCGGCCCGTGAGGACCCGGAGGCCACCGCGAGCGGGTGCCCGGCCGCGGCGAGCCGCGCCGCGAACCGGCGCATCTGCGGAAAGGCGAGCGTGCGGCGCCGCGCCAGCGCGGCGTAGTGGCGGTCGTTGGCGGCCAGCAGCTCCTCCAGCGGCGCGGCGATCCGGTGGCGCGCCCGCAGGATCTCCAGGCTCTCCCGGGTGCCGATGCCGATCAGCTCCGCGTGCTGCGCCCAGCCGTAGCCGTCGATCCCGTGGTCGGCGAGCGTGCGGCGTCCGGCCTCGTAGTGGTTGGACTCGCTGTCCACCAGCGTTCCGTCGAGGTCGAAGATCACGGGGGGTGGGTCGTTCACGGCGCCGAGGATGCCATCGCGAGCCGCTTCTGGATACCCCGCGGACGGAATTTGCTGGATCGATACACCAGAGCGCGAGCAGCGGCCCGCGCCAGGTCCGCGATCCGCCGCCGAGCCCGCCCCGCCCCCGGTCACCGGCGTGGCAGGGCACGAACCGAAGACCTTGCGGCACGGGTATTGACAGCGGCATGCGGCGCCCCTCAGGATCCGCTGCAAGCACCAGCTGCTAGATCGATCTACTTGAGGAGTGAACCCGGGTGTCGAGAGTCACCGTCAACGACGTAGCCGCGGCCTGCGGCGTCTCACGGGCCACGGTGTCACTCGTGCTGCGGGACAGTCCCCGGGTCTCCGCCCGGACCAAGGAACGGGTCCGCGAGGCGATGCGGGAGCTCGGCTACGTCTACGACCGGCGGGCCGCCAACCTGCGGGCGGGGCAGTCGAAGACCGTCGCGCTGGTGGCCACCGACGTGCGCAACCCCTACTTCGCCGAGCTGACCATGGCGATCGAGCGGGTGCTGTACAAGCACGGCTACACCCTCCTGCTCGGATACAGCCACGACGACCAGGAGCGGCAGGCCAGGCTGCTGGAGGTGATGGGCGAACACCGGGTGGACGGTGTGCTGCTGGTGCCCTCGTACTCCACCACCGGGAGCATGCTGGACAGTTCGCTGGCGGCCTCCGGGACACCGCAGGTGCTGATCACCCGTCATATCCGCGGTCACCAGGCCGACTACATCGGCGTGGACAACGTCGCCGCGGCCGAACTCCTCGGCGAGCACCTGGCCCGAACCGGGCGCCGGCACATCGCCTTCCTCGGCGGTCCGGCCCGGTCGACGGCGCGGGTGGAGAGGGAACGCGGCCTGCGGGACGCCCTCCAGCGCCACGGCCTCGATCTGGACCCGGCCCTGTCCATCCCGACCAGTGCCGACCGCGGCGGCGGCGAACGAGCGGTCACCCTCCTCGCCGAGACCGGTCTGACCTGCGACGCGGTGGTCTGCTACAGCGATGTGGTGGCCTTCGGGGCGATGGCCGCACTGCGCGCCGGCGGCGTCGAACCGGGCCGCGACATGGCCGTCGCCGGCTTCGACGACATCCCCGACGCGGCCGGGCAGCAGCCCTCGCTCACCTCGGTCGCCACCCACCCGGACCGCACCGGTGTGGAGGCCGCCGAGATCCTGCTGCACCGCATCGCGGACCCGGCCGGGCCGCCCCGCACCATCCTGCTCGCCCCCGAGCTGAAGGTGCGCGAATCCACCCAGGGCGCCGGCCCGGCCCCGCGTACACGGAAGGCGAGTCACCGATGACCACACTGCGCTGGGGGCTGATCGGAGCCAGCGACATCGCGGCCGGCCGGATGATCCCGGCCATGCGCCGGCTCGGCCACCGCGTCACCGCCCTCTGCAGCTCCTCCGCACCGCGCGGCGCGGCCTACGCGACGGCCCACGACATCCCGTTCGTCACCACGGACCCGGCGGCGCTGCTCGCCCGCGACGACGTCGACGCGGTCTACATCAGCACCACCAACGAACTGCACCTGCCGCACGCGGTGGCCGCTGCCGCCGCCGGCCGGCACGTGCTGTGCGAGAAGCCGCTCGCACTGTCGCTGGCCGACGCCTGGGCGGTGGTGGACGCGTGCGCGGCGGCCGGTGTGGTCCTCGCCGTCAACCACCACCTGCCCGGCGCGGCCACCCACCGCCGCATCCGGGAACTGGTGTCGTCGGGGGCCGTCGGCAGGCCGCTGGCCGTCCGCGTCTTCCACGCCGTCTCGCTGCCCGAGCGGCTGCGCGGCTGGCGGCTGACCGACCCGGCCGCCGGAGCGGGCGTCGTCCTGGACATCTCCAGCCACGACGCCTCGGTCACCAACGCCCTGCTCGGCACACCGCTTGAGGCAACCGCCCTGACGGTGCGTCAGGGCGACTGGGAGGCGGCCGTCGAGGACGCCGCGATGAGCGTGGTCCGCTACGCGGGAGACGTGCTCGTCCAGTCGCACGACGCCTTCACGGTGGCCCATGCCCGCACCGGCCTCGAGGTGCACGGCACCGAGGGATCCATCACCGCCCTCGACGTCATGACCCAGGACCCGGTCGGCACCGTCACCCTGCGCGACGCCTCCGGAGTGCGGGAGATCGACGTACCCGGCCGGCGCGACCTGTACGAGGTGATCCTGGAGGGCTTCGGGCACGCGGTCGACGGCACCGGCGAACCCACCGTCACCGGCCGGGCCGGAGTCCACGCCCTGGCCGTCGCCCTGGCCATCCGGCAGGCGGCCCGCTCCGGACGGACCACCCCCGTCGCCCTCACTCCCGAATCCGCCTGACACCACGTCGGTCACTCCAGGAAGCCTGAAGCGTACCCATGCGAACCGTTCCCGTCCTCACCGCGGCCCAGGCCGCCGAGCTGATACCCGACGGCGCCGTCGTCTCGGTGAGCTCCTCCTCCGCGCTCGGCTGCCCGGACGCCGTGCTCGACGCGATCGGCCGCCGGTTCACCCGCAGCGGATCACCGAGCGGCCTGACCACCGTGCACCCCATCGCCGCCGGCGACATGTACGGCGTGCCCGGCATCGACCACCTGGCCAGGCCGGGGCTGCTGTCCCGCATCATCGCCGGCTCCTACCCCAGCGGCCCGTCCTCCGCCGAGCCGCCGCGGATCTGGCAGCTGATCGAGGCCGGCGAGGTCGAGGCGTACAACCTGCCCTCCGGAGTGCTGTTCCAGATGCACCGCGCGGCCGGTGCCCGGCAGCCCGGGGTGCTCAGCGAGGTCGGCCTGGAGACGTTCGTCGACCCCCGGCACACCGGAGGCCGGATGAACGGCGCCACCACCGAGGACCTGGTCCGCCTCGACGTCCGCGACGGGCGGGAATGGTTGTTCTACCCCGCCATCCGGCCCGACGTGACGATCATCCGCGCCACCACCGCCGACCAGGCGGGCAACCTCACCTTCGAGGAGGAGGGCTCCACCCTGGGCGCCCTGGACCAGGCGTACGCCGCGCACAACACCGGCGGCCTGGTCATCGCCCAGGTCAAGCGGATCGCCTCGGCGGGCAGCCTGAACGCGCAGGCCGTCCGGGTACCCGGCATCCTGGTGGACGCGCTGGTGGTGCACGAGGAGCAGTGGCAGACCACCCAGACCCCCTACGACCCCGCGATCAGCGGCCAGCTCCGCCGCCCGCTGGACGTCATCGAATCGGCGCCCTGGGGTCTGGAGAAGGTCATCGCCCGGCGGGCCGCCCAGGAACTGCGCCAGGGCGAGACCGTCAACCTGGGCTTCGGGATCTCCGCCCTCGTCCCGCGGGTCCTGGCCGAGGAAGGCCTCGCCGACGCCGTCACCTGGGTGATCGAGCAGGGCGCGGTCGGCGGGGTGCCGCTCACCGGCTTCGCCTTCGGCTGCGCGCTCAACGCGCAGGCCCTGATGCCCAGCATCGACCAGTTCACCCTGCTGCAGGGCGGCGGCTTCCACCGCGCCATGCTGTCCTTCCTGGAGATCGACCAGCACGGCGACGTCAACGTCCACGACCTGCCCGGCCGGCGGCACGTCACCGCCGGGGTCGGCGGCTTCGCGGACATCACCTCCCGCGCCCCGCACCTCGTCTTCAGCGGCAACTTCACCGCCGGACGTCGGCAGATCGCCCTGGACGACGGCCGGCTGACGATCCACCAGGACGGGACCGTCCCCAAGCTGGTCGAACGGGTCAGCTCCGTCACCTTCTCCGGACGCCGCGCCCTGGCCCAGGGCCGCCAGGTCCGCTATGTCACCGAGCGCTGCGTGCTGGAACTGCGCCCCGGGGGCCTGACGGTCATCGAGATCGCACCGGGCGTGGACCTGGGACGCGACGTGCTCGCCCGGGCCGCCTTCCCGCTGGCCGTCGCCGACGACCTGCGGGAGATGGATCCGCGGCTGTTCCGCCCCGAGCCGGCCGGGCTGGCGCTGGGCACCGCCCACCCCGATCGGGCAGGTGTCCGATGAGCACCGCACCCCAGGCCCCGGCCGCCGGCACCGTCCGGCTGCGCCAGGACGGCGACATCGCCACCGTCCTGCTGGACCGCCCGGCCAAGCTCAACGCGCTCACCCCCGAGATGCTCGACGAACTCGACGCCGTACTCGCCCGCGTCCGGGCCGGCGACGCCCGGGTGGTCGTGGTGCGCGGCAACGGCCCGAAGGCGTTCTGCGTGGGCGCGGACATCAACCGGTTCGCCGGTCTCGGTCCGGTGCCGATGTGGCGGGAGTGGACCACCCGCGGCCACCGGGTCTTCGACGCGCTGGCCGGGCTGCGCCAGCCCACCGTGGCGGTGGTGCACGGCGTGGCGGCCGGTGGCGGCCTGGAGCTGGCGCTCGCCTGCGACCTGCGGATCGTCACCGCCGACGCCCGGCTCAGCCTGCCGGAGGTGGGCCTGGGCACCGTCCCCGGCTGGGGCGGGACCGAACGGCTCACCGACCTGGTGGGCCGGGCCCGTGCCAAGCAGGTCGTGCTCGCCCGCCAGACGCTGGACGGGCCGACCGCACTGGCCTGGGGCCTGGCCGCGGCCTGCGTCCCCCCGGACGACATCGACGCGGCCGTCGACGACCTGGCCGGCCGCCTGCGCGGCGCCGCGCCCGTCGCCGTCCAGCTCGCCAAGCAACTGGTCGACGCCGCGGCCGACGGTGCCCCCGCGCGCGTCCTGGAGACCCTCGCCGGCGGCCTGGCCTCGGCCACCGGCGACCTCGCCGAGGGGGTCCGGGCCTTCCGCGAAGGCCGCGCCCCGCGCTTCACCGGACAGTGACCACCGCACCACCCCCGCGCCAACGAAGGAACCCACCCACATGACACCCCATCAGATAGCGCCGGTGGACCGGCTGATGGTCATCGGCGGCGAGGACGCCGCGGCCGTCGCCGGCGAATGGCTGGAACGCCGCAGTCCGGCGCACGACGTGGTCGTCAGCCGCGTCCCGCAGGCCGGCCCCGAGGACGTCGACCAGGCGGTGCGCGCCGCCCGCCGCGCGTTCGACGAAGGCCCCTGGCCCCATCTGCCCGGCGCCGAGCGGGCCCGGATCCTGCACACCGTCGCCGAGCTGATCCGCCGCGACGCCGAGGAACTGGCCCGCACCGAGGTGCTGGAGAGCGGCAAGCCCATCACCCAGGCCCGCGAGGAGGTCGCCGGCAGCGCCGCGCTGTGGGAGTACGCCGCCACGCTGGCCCGGCACTCCTACGGGGACGCCCACAACCACCTCGGCACCGATGTGCTGGCCATGGTGGTCAACGAACCGGTCGGCGTCGTCGCCGTGGTCACCCCGTGGAACTTCCCCCTGCTCATCGTCAGCCAGAAGCTGCCGTTCGCCCTCGCCGTCGGCTGCACCGCCGTCGTCAAGCCCAGCCAGCTCACCTCCGGCACCACCGTGCACCTGGCCGGGCTGCTGCGGGAGGCCGGCGCCCCGGCCGGCGTGGTCAACGTCGTCACCGGCGCGGCCGGCACCGGCTCCGCGCTGACCGGCCACCCCGGTGTCGACCTGATCTCCTTCACCGGCTCCACGGCGGTCGGCCGGCTGGTCGCCCGCACCGCGGGAGAGCAGCTCAAGCGCGTCGAGCTGGAACTCGGCGGCAAGAACCCGCAGATCGTCCTGCCCGACGCGGACCTGGACGCGGCACTGGACGCCATCGTCTTCGGCGTCTACTTCAACGCCGGCGAGTGCTGCAACTCCGGCAGCCGGGTGCTCGTGCACCGCTCCATCGCCGAGGAGCTGCAGGCGGCGATCGTCGCACGGGCCCGCCGGATCCCGGTGGGCGACCCGCTCGATCCCGCCACCAAGGTCGGGGCGATCGTCAGCCAGGAGCAGCTGGACACCATCGAGCGCTACGTCGCCGAGGGCCGGCGGACGGGGGCCGAACTCGCCCTCGGCGGCGGCCGGCTGGAGCAGCCCGCCGGCCGGTTCTTCCAGCCCACGGTCTTCACCGGGGTCACCCCCGAGCAGTCCATCGCCCGTGAGGAGATCTTCGGCCCGGTGCTGTCGGTGCTGGCCTTCGACGACCTCGACGAGGCCATCCGGATCGCCAACTCCACGATGTACGGCCTGTCCGCCGGCATCTGGACCGGCGACGTGAACGCGGCGCTGCTGGCCGCGCGCGGCATCCGGGCCGGCACGGTGTGGGTCAACCGCTGGATGGACGGCTACCCCGAACTCCCCTTCGGCGGCTTCGGCGCCAGCGGTGTGGGCCGCGAGCTCGGCCGCCAGGCGATCGCCGCCTTCACCGAGACCAAGACCATCCAACTGCAGGTCGGCGCGCGCACCGCCCGCTGGCTGCCCGAGCAGGACAGCGAGGGCCCGCTGTGAACCA
>JBEHXI010000197.1:0-14516 GCA_048498775.1 Actinomycetota bacterium
GAACCGGCGGGCGGCGCCTTCGGCCGTCCTGGCGTGAGCCGTTGCCCGGTCCGCCGGTCAGGCCGCCGTTCCGGTGGTGTGGGAGCCGTTCAGCCGCGGGCCGCGGCGACCAGATCCGGCAGGAGCCTGGCCGCGTCGGGAGTGCCGAGCCCGGTGACGGGATCCCAGCCCGCCGTCGCCGGGTAGCCGGCGACGGCCGGGTCGGCGGTGTTGTTGCCCGTGGTGACGTCGTGGAAGTCCGCGGCGTAGCGGGCCGGATCCGCGGCCACCCGGTACAGCGCGGGGTTGATCGGCCCCAGCCCGCCGCCGTTGAGCTGGTCGGCGATCGCGACCAGCCCGGCCCACTGCGGGCAGGACAGCGAGGTTCCGCCGATGTCGTACCAGCCCGTGCTGCACGGCGCGTTCCCGCAGGACAGGCCGCTTTGGCCGTCCGGGGGGAGCGAGAGGTACACCAGGGCGCCGGTGCCCGCGCTGGCCTGGAGGCCGACGTCGGGGACGCCGCGCCGGGCGCCGATCGCGGTGCTCCCGGCCGGGAGGGCACCGGACTGGTAGCCGGGAGCGGCGAAGACCCGGCTGAAGCCGCCGCCCGAGTACGTCCAGCCCACCTCGGCCGTCCCGGGGTGGTTCCGGCAGGCCGCGGGCGGCGATGCGCTGTCCACCGTCCGGGCGGTGGTGGCGTCCGGGTCGGTGCACAGATATGTGCCGCCGACACCGGTCACCAGCGGGTCGGAGGCCGGCCACTCGACCGTCGGGTACGGGATGGTCGAACCGCCCTGACCCACCGGCGTCTTGGCGGAGTTGGCGGTGCCGCCGTCGCCGGAGGAGCCCAGCACGGTCACGCCCCCGGCGGCCGCGTCCTCGAAGGCGTACCGGAGGCTCTCGATCGACTGCGCGCTGCCGAAGGCGTCCTCGGCGGAGGCGAAGGACTGCGAGATCACGTCCGCGAGATGGTGCCGGACCACGTAGTCCTCGGCGGCCATCATCTGCGGGAAGCCCTGCACGCCGAGGGTCTCGGCGGTCGGGGTGGTCACCAGGAGGATGTTGGCGCCGGGCGCCATGGCGTGGGCGGTCTCCACGTCGAGGGCGACCTCAAGGGCCCAGGCGCTCCTGTCCTCCTGCCCGGTGCCCTTGCCGGTGGGCGGCGGTGCCGTGGTGGCGGGCGCGCCCTGCAGGTGGAGTTCGCCGAAGGTGGGCATGCCCGGCGCGCAGCCGACGCCCTCCTCGCCGCACATCGGGGCCAGACCGAAGGCGCTGTCGAAGACATGCAGGTCGTGGGCCATGGTGTCGCTGCCGTAGGAGTCGACGATCGCGATCGTGTGGCCGCGGCCGTCGTAACCGGCCGAGTACAGCGGCCCCACGTCGTAGGCCGCCCGTATCGCCTGGGGGCCGAAGCAGCGGCGGCCCGCGGAGGCGCACTGGGCCTGGGAGGGCGGGGTCTGACCGGTCGTGAGCTGGGTGTACCCGGCGACGGCCGGACGTGGTGCGGGATAGGCGGCCGGGGTGGCGCCGCCGGGTGCGGAAGAACCGGCTGCTGCCAGGGCGAGGGTGCTCGCGCCCGCCAGCAGCCACCGTCTGACGGTGTGTGCCATCGACTGTCCTCACGTGAGATGTGAAAAGACATGCGTCCGCCCTTGCAGGCGGGGGGATGTGGCACAGACTGCTGCGGACGGGGAGAGGATAGTGGCCGCCCCCGGCCCCGACAACAGGGCGGCTTCGGCGATCGGCGCGAGGCGGCGCGGGCCACCGCGAGGGGCTATCGCACGGGCACGGGCTACCGCACGGGCGGGGAGGCGGGGCGTTCCCCGGCGCCACCGTCCCCTTCGACGGGGAAGGCCCGGACCGCTTCACGCGGTCCGGGCCTTCCACTGGTGGTGGCTCGGGGGGCGACCGGATCGGACGCCGGGGCATCCGCCCGCTCCCGCTCCGTCGGCAGGTTCCCCGCCGCGGCGCCCAGTGCGTGCGAGAGGGCGGCGACGGGTTCCGGCGCGGCGCCGGTGCCGTGCGGCGCGGGCGCCTGGTGGGGCTGCGACAGGTACTTCTCGAGCGCCAGGATGTCGGCGGTGTCCTTCTGCCTGCCCAGCAGCCGTTTGTAGGCCAGGACATGAGGGAGCTGCACGAACCGGATGCCCTCGATGACGTCCGCGCCGTCGATGAGGTCGTCGACGGTGCAGTAGTCCGTGACCCAGGTGCGGAACACCTCTATTCGGCCTTGCCAGAAACGGACACAGGGATCCCCCCGTAACGCCGAGTACCCGGGTTCACCCAGTGCGAGAGCCCGTTCCCAGGCGGGGCCGCGCGCGATGACGTCGAGATCGCCGATGGTCGTCTTCAGGCCGTGCGCCAACATCGGGCCACTGCCGTGCACCGCATAGTGGTCCGGATCGAGATCCAAAGCGGCCAGGCGGCGCAGGAGAGGAAAGCGGAACACCGGGTGGATCAATGGGCGCGTGCCGGGAAGAGGGCGCATGAGCACTCCTTTCGTCGTCCGCTCGGTCGCGAGCCGTCGGCTGGCCCGCGGCGAAGTGGACTCTGCTGGCTCACGATTCGCGCGCAAGGCCGTCGGTCCGAAAAACGCCGCTCTCTGACAGGGTACGGATAGCGCCACGCACAACGCGGTGAGGGGCGCGGAAAGATGCTGTGACCGATTGCCGGGTGGCGGGAAATGTTCCCTTAGGTAAGGGCAGGCTCACGCAATGGTGAGTAGTGCCTTGCGCCCGGTTGAGTGCAGTAATACTCTCAACGCATGCGATCGATTGACGACGCGTTACCTCTGCTGACCGCCGAGGAAGTGTCCGTCCTCGAGGACGCGGGACCTGTGATCCGTTATCCGGCCGGGAGCGTGCTGTTCGGGGAGAACGAGGAGACGGACTTCGCCCTCCTGGTGCGCGCGGGGCACGTCAAGGTCCAGACGGGGGCGAGCCGGCGCGTTGTCGCGATCCGGGGTGCCGGGGAGATCGTCGGCGAGATGGCGGCCCTGCGGCGAAAGCCGCGGTCGGCGAGCGTCCTCGCCCTGGACGACGTCGAGGCCCTCTATCTGCCGGCCGACAGCTGGCTGCGCTTCCTCTACGAGCATCCGCGGGCGATGCACGCCCAGTTGATCGCCGTCGAGGAGCGCCTTGAGGAGGCGACCCGCAAGACCGCCGACTCCGGCCTCGGCATCGAGCAGCGACTCGCCAAGGCCCTGCTGGAGCTGGCCTCCGGCGGCCTGGGCAGGTCGACGCCGGACGGCATCGTGCTGCGGTTCGGCCAGCGGGAGCTGGCGGACCTGGTGGGCGCGTCCCGGGAGTCCATCGTCCAGGTGATCCGGGAGTTCAAGCGCAGGGGCGTCGTGACCACCGGACGGCAGGCGACGATCCTGCGGGACATGACGGCCCTGGGGGTCATCGCCCGGGGCGAGGTGGAGGGTTCACCATGAGACCGGGGCGGAGGTACGAGTGATCACGGACTTACTTGCGGCGGCCACGGACGTGCGAGTCGTCGCCGCTCTCGCGCTTCCGGCCGCCGTGGTCGTCCGCGCCTATTTCTCCTACCGCACGATCGTCGTCAAGGAGCGGAGCCGCAACCGGCGGCTCGACGCGGCCATCGGCGGTACGGCGCCGGGCCAGCGGCCGGAGATCCTCCGCGCGATCGGAGCGATCGAGGGCACGGCCTCGGCGGCGGAGCCCGACGAGTGCGCGAGCGCGTCACCATCGCCGCCCGCGCATCATCGCGTCCGGTCGTCCGCCTCCGCGCCCGGCGGCGCCGAGCTGCCCGGGCCGAGCGTTCGCCGGGGAACGCCCGGCCCGTAGGCCGTGTCCGGGAGTCCCCCCCCGGGCGCGCGTGGCCTGGCTGCGCGCGCCCGGGGGACTCCCGGCGCCCGGGAGCGCGCGTGGTGCCGGGCGGGCGGTGCGCCCCCAGGGCGGAGCACCTGGCGGAACAGGTGGGTGCAGGCATCTTGACGTAGGGGCCCCGGGCTCATTTAGATCGGTCTAAACGCGTCTTTGGATCGGTTTAAAAGCGAGAGGCGGCTCCGTTGGGCGGCGACGTGATCAACAACCGTTACACCTATGTGGTGGTAGGGGCGGGGGCGGCAGGGTGCGTGGTGGCGAACCGGCTCAGCGCCGACCCGGACCACCGGGTGCTGCTGCTGGAGGCCGGCCCGCCGGACCGCTCCCCGCTGATCCACATGCCGGTCGGCTTCACCAAGCTCACCAGCCCGAAGGTCAACTGGCGGTTCGAGACGGTGCCGCAGAGGCACCTGGGCAACCGGCCGATGTACTACCCGCAGGGCCGCACCCTCGGTGGCAGCACCTCGATCAACGCCATGATCTACATCCGGGGCCACCGCCAGGACTACGACGACTGGCTGGAGCTGGGCAACAAGGGCTGGGGCTACGACAGCGTCCTGCCGTACTTCCGCAAGTCCGAGCGCAACGAGCGACTCGCCGACCGCTTCCACGGCACCGAAGGCCCGATGAGCGTCGTCGAACAGCTCATGCACAACCCGCTGACCAAGGCGTTCGTGCGGGCCGGGCAGGAGATCGGCCTGCCCTACAACCACGACTTCAACGGCGCCGAACAGGACGGCGTCGGGTACTACGACGTCACCCAGCGCAACGCGCGCCGGGAGAGCTCGGCCACCGCCTTCCTGCGTCCGGCGCGGAACCGCCCGAACCTGACCGTGGTCACCGGAGCGATGGCCAGCCGGGTGCTGGTGGAGAACGGCCGCGCGGTCGGGGTGCGGTACCTGAGCGGCCGCACCGAGCACACCGCCTACGCGGACGGCGAGGTCATCCTCAGCGGCGGCGCCGTCAACTCGCCCAAGCTGCTGCTGCTCTCCGGCATCGGCCCGGGCGACGAACTGCGCCGGATCGGCGTGGACGTGGTCCACGACCTGCCCGGTGTCGGCAAGAACCTCCAGGACCACATGGACGTGTACATCACCGCCGAGACCGCGCCGGTCAGCTACAACCAGGAGGACCGCCCGGATCGCGCGCTGCGGCACGGGCTGCAGTACCTGCTGTTCCGCACCGGTCCGGTGACCGCCTGCGTGGCGGAGGCCGGTGCCTTCCTGCGCAGCGGCGACGACGTGCGCTCGCCCGACATCCAGATCCACTGCCTCCCGGCGTACGTCATCGACCACGGCAGGCAGCGGGTCAAGGGGCACGGCGTGACCATCAACACCTGCAACCTGCGGCCGCGCAGCGTCGGTGAGGTGACGCTGCGTTCGGCCGATCCGCTCGACGCGCCGGCGGTCGATCCGAACTTCCTGGCCGACCCGTACGACTGGAAGGTCTCCATGGCGGCGTTCGAGAAGGGGCGTGAACTGCTCGCCACCTCCGCCTTCGCGCCGCTGATCAAGCGGGAGCACCTGCCCGGCGCGCAGGTGCGCACCGACAAGGAGATCCGCGACTACATCAGGCAGTGGGCCAAGACCGACTACCACCCGGTCGGCACCTGCAAGATGGGTCACGACGACATGGCCGTGGTGGACACCGACCTGCGGGTGCACGGACTGTCCGGGCTGCGGGTGGTCGACGCCTCCATCATGCCGACGCTGATCAGCGGCAACACCCAGGCCCCATCGATCATGATCGGGGAGAAGGGCGCGGCCCATATCCTGGGTGAGGCGTGAGCCCGGCGGGGCCGGCGGGGCGAAGGGGGCGGGGCATGGACCGTGCGAGGGTGACGTTGATGGACGTCGCCGCCGACGCGAAGGTGTCCCGGGCGACCGTCTCACTGGTCGTCCGGGACAGCCCCCTGGTGGCCGAGGCCACCAGGGCGCGGGTGCGCGCCTCGATGGAGAAGCTCGGCTACGTCTACCACCGCGGGGCGGCCTCGCTGCGCAGCAAGCGCTCGAACACGGTGGGGCTGCTGGTCACCGATGTGTCCAACCCCTTCTACTCGGAGCTGACCGTCGGGGTGGAGGCGGCGCTGGCCGAGGCGGGCACCGTGGTGCTGCTCGGGCACAACTACGAGTCGCTCACCAAGCAGGGCGATCTGTTCCGGGTGATGCAGGAGTACGGCGCCGACGGTCTGCTGATCACTCCGGCGCACCGCACCACGGCGGCCGATCTGGAGCCGCTGCTGACCGCCCGGCTGCCGCACCTGCTGATCGCCCGGTACGTCGAGGGGCACCCGGCGCCCTACGTGGGCGCCGACAACGTGCTCGGTGCCCGGGTGGCCACCGAGCACCTGCTGGAGCACGGAGCCGGCCGGGTCGCCTTTCTCGGCGGCCCGGAGGACTCCTCGGCCCGGCGGGACCGCAGCCGCGGGGTGGCGGAGGCCCTGGCCGCCAGGCCCGGCTCCGCCCCCGCCCGCTCGTATCCCGGCCCGGCGACCCGTCAGGGCGGCTACCAGGCCGCGCTCGAGGCGCTGCGGAGCACCGAGCCCCCGGACGCCATCGTCTGCTACAGCGATGTCGTCGCCTTCGGGGTCCTGCTGGCCTGTGAGGAGTTGGGGATCCGGGTGGGCGAGCAGATCCGGGTGGCCGGCTTCGACGACATCGCGGAGTCGGCCCTGCAGCATCCCGCGCTGACCACGGTGGCGATCCGGCCCAGGGAGCTCGGCGAGCGCGCCGCGCGGCTGCTGGTCCGGCAGATCGAGCGGCCGGACGATCCACCGGTGAGCGAGGTGAGCGTGCCCGCGCTGGTGGTCCGCGCCTCCTGCGGCTGCCCCGCCCGGGAGTGGGGCGAGCGGCAGGCCGGCTGAACGGCCGTCACCGACTTCTCGGGGCACCGCCGTGACGGCGGTGCCCCGAGAAGGTGTTTCCTGAGCTTCGGCCGGTCATCCACCGGGCGGGACGGCCGCGGCGGGCGCCGTTCCGGCCTCCAGCAGGGGCAGGCCCCGGGGGGTGATGGCACCGGGGTGGGTGACGACCTCGGCCGCCACCCCGACCGCGGTCCGCACCGCCTCAAGGGGCGGGCGCCCGGCGAGCGTGGCCGCCAGATAGGCCCCGGCGAACGCGTCACCCGCGGCCGTGGTGTCCACGACCCGGGCGACCGGACGTGCCGGTACGTGCCGCAGCACCCCGCCGGTGAGCAGGTCCGCTCCGTGCGCGCCCGACTTGACCACGACCTGGGGAACGCCGAGTGCGGCGAGCCGGTGGGCGGCCTGCCGCGGGTCCGCGCACCCGTGCATCGCCGCCTCGTCCTCGAAGGTGGCGAAGACGGTGTCCGCGAGCGAACAGACCTGGTCCATCGCCTCGGCGGCCTGCGCAGGGCCGTTCCACTCGCCGGCCCGGTAGTTGGTGTCGAAGCTGATCCGGGTCCCGTTCCCGCGCAGCCGCCGGAGTTCGGCGAGCAGCGCCCGCCGGGCCTCCGGTGCGGCGATCTGCAGGGTGATGCCGGACAGGTGGACCAGGTCCGCGTCGAGCCGTTCGACCCAGCCGGTCCCGGCGAACATCGCCCGCGCCGCGGAGTGCCCGCGCCAGTAGGTGAAGCTGCGTTCCCCCGACGCGTCGACCTGCACGGCGTACAGCCCGACCTGGTGGCCGTCGATCGTCAGCGAGCGGTCCACGATGCCCTCGGCCGCCCAGCGCGCGCGCATCTCCGCGCTGTACGCGTCGCGGCCGAGTCCGGTCAGATAGCCGACCTCGGCCGGCACGCCGAGTTCGGTGGCGACCCGGCGCAGGTAGACCGCGGTGTTGTAGGTGTCGCCCGCGTACCCAAGGCGCGCGGTCTCGGCGTCGAGCCGGCGTACCTCGACCATGCACTCGCCGACGCACAGGACCCGTCTCACCGCGCCAGCACCTCACGTACCCGGGCCGCGATGTCCCCCGGCGCCGTCAGATCGCGGCCCACCCCGACCGCGTAGGCGCCGGCCGCCAGCCAGTGGGGGACCTCCGTGAGCGGGATGCCGCCGGTGGGCATGATCCGGGCCCGCGGGGCGACGGCCAGCAGTGAACGCAGGAAGCCGACGCCGCCGACGTGGGCGGGGAAGAGCTTGGCGACGCCGTGCCGGGCCGCGCCGAGCACCTCGGTGGGCGAGTACCCGCCCTCGATCAGCGGGATGCCGCATGCCTCGCCCGCGGTGCGGGCCTCGGCGGCCAGGCAGGGACTGACCAGGAACCCCGCTCCGGCGTCCGCGGCCCGCCGGGCGAGCGCGGCGGTGGTGACGGTGCCGGCGCCCAGGCACAGCTGCGGGTGACGGTCGCGGGCGGTGGCGATGACGGTGTCCCACTGCGGGATCGTGGTGGTGATCTCGATGACCTCCAGGCCGGCGTGGACCAGCCGTTCGACCAGGCCGAGGGCCGCCTCCGACGTGGTCTCCCGGACCACCGGGACGATCCTCGCCCGGTGGACGCGGTCGAAGACCGCCTCGAAGCCGGTGGCCGCCGGCTCTTCGGCGCTTGCGGCGCGAGGCTGCGGACTCATCGGGTGACACCTCCGGTGGCCGCCACCCGCAGGGCGTTGGCGGCGATGGTCAGTGCGGGGTTCAGGGCGGCCGAGGAAGGAAAGGAGGAGCTGTCCACCACCCAGACGTTGGACAGGTCGTGGGTGCGGCAGGTGGGGTCCAGCACGCTGGTCGCCGGGTCCTCGCCCATCACCGCGGTGCCGCACTGGTGGGAGTTGGTCTCGATGCCCATGCGCTGGGTGAAGACCAGCGGATAGCCGGCGCGCCGCATCAGCCGGGTGACGCGGCGCACCAGCTCCCGGTGCGGGGCGAGGTTGTTGGGCCGCCAGTGCACGGTGATCCGGTCGTCCGCGTCGACGCTGACGCGGTTGCCGGGGTCCGGCAGGTCCTCGGTGGTGAGGTAGAGGTCGATGCTGTGGCCGGTGAGGAAGGACAGCAGCGGGGTCGGCACCCAGCGCCGGGCCGGCTTGACCATCGGTGCCTGGATCTTGCCCAGCATCTGGAGGTTGCCCAGCGGATGCGGGGTGCCGGGGCCGGGGAGATACCAGTCGTTGAGACCCAGGGTCTTCTGGAACCGCACCCGGTTGCGCCGCCGGGGGTCCACCGCCACCAGGAAGGTGCTGTTGTGCACCATGTAGCCGCGTCCCACCCGGTCGCTGGAGTTGGCCAGCCCCCGCGGATGCCGGTCACCGGCCGAACGCAGCAGCAGCGCCGCAGTGTTGACCGCGCCGCAGGCGAGGACATAGCGGTGGGCGCGGATGCGGACCGGCGCCCCGTCGCGCACCGCCAGCGCCTCGGTGACCCGGCCCCCGTCGGCGGAGGTCAGCAGTCTGCGCACGGTGGTGCGGGTCAGCAGCCGGACGGTCGGGCTGCGCAGCGCGGGGCGCATCGCGCAGGTCTCCGCGTCGCTCTTGGCCGCGCGCGGGCAGGGGAACCCGTCGCACGTGCGGCAGCGGACACAGGTGCCGCCGTCGCGCAGGTCGACGCCGGTCGGCATGGCGAACGGGTGCAGTCCCTCGGTGGCCATGGCGGTGGCCAGGTCGGCGACCTGCGGTTCGTGCGGCAGCGCGGGGAAGGGGAAGCCGCCGCCGCGCCACGGCTCGGTCGGGTCCTGCCCGGCCTCTCCGTGGACCCGGTACAGGCGTTCGGCCTGGGCGTAGTACGGCTCCAGTTCGGCGTAACCGATGGGCCAGGCCGGGGAGATCCCGTCGTGGTGGCGCACCGCGGTGAAGTCCTCTTCGCGCAGCCGCGGCAGGCAGGCCCCGAACACCTTGGTGTTCCCGCCGACGTAGTAGTGGACGCCGGGCCGGAAGGCGCGGCCGGTGGCCGCGTCGTACCAGGGTTCGGCGTTCCTGTAGCGGCCGCGTTGGAACACCTCCACCGGTGAGGCGTTGGCGTCCTCCCGGGGCAGGAAGTCACCGCGTTCCACGACGAGTACCCGCGCCCCGCTCTCGCGCAGCGCGTGGGCGAAGGTCGCCCCGCCCATGCCCGAGCCGAGCACGGCGATGTCGCATTCGACGACATCGCCGTCCAGCGAGCCGACGACCGGTGCGGACCGCGACCCGAACACCGCGCTCATCTCACTTCACCGAACCCGCGGTCAGCCCCTGGACGAAGAACCGGCCCAGCAGGACGTAGACGAGCGCGGTGGGGATCGCGGCGAGCAGCGCACCGGCCATGACGGTGTTCCACTGCACCGAGAAGTTCCCGGCCAGGTTGTTGAGCGCGACCGTGATGGGCTGCGCGGTGGGGTCCGGGACGACGGTGATGCCGAAGATGAAGTCGTTCCAGATGTTGGTGAACTGGAAGATCCCGCAGACCACGAAGCCGGGCAGGGACAGCGGCAGCATCAGCCGGAAGAAGGTGGTCAGGTGCGAGGCGCCGTCGACCTGCGCGGCCTCCAGGATCTCGTCGGGCAGTTGGGCGTAGTAGTTGCGGAAGATCAGCGTGGTGATCGGGATGCCGTAGATGATGTGGACCACGATCAGGCCCGGCAGCGTCCCGTACAGCCCGGCGGACTGCAGGAACCGCACCAGCGGCACCAGGATCACCTGGTAGGGGATGAACATCCCGAGCAGCATGGCGGCGAACAGGACGTTGGAGCCGCGGAAGGGGAGCTTGGCCAGGACGAAGCCGTTCAGCGCGCCGATCGCCGAGGAGACGGCCGTGGCCGGCAGGACCATCAGCAGGCTGTTGCGTACGTTGGGGCCCAGCTTGTCCCAGGCTTGCGACAGGCCGCCGAAGTCGATGCTGCGCGGCAGTTCCCACATGTGCACCGCGTCGGCCTGGACCGAGGGCTTGAGCGAGGCCATGACCAGGACGTAGACGGGGACGAGGAAGAGCGCGGCCAGCAGGACCAGGGCCAGGACGCCGGCGAGCGGGCCGGCGCCCGGGCGCCGGCCGGCGGTCGGGCGGGGGAGGCGGGGGGCGGCGGGGGTGCTCATCGGTTCTTCTCCCGGATGACGCTGCGGTAGAGGTAGGGCACGATGACCGCGGCCACCAGCAGGAACATCACCACCGAGGCGGCGGCTCCGGTGTTGTAGCGCAGGGCGCGGAACGTCTGGTCGAAGACGAAGATGCCGGGGACGTCGGTGGCGAAGCCCGGCCCCTGGCCGACCATGGCGTAGACGAGGTCGAAGGACTTCAGGCTGACGTGCCCGAGCAGGATCAGCACCACCACGATCATCGGGCGGAGCCAGGGCAGCACGATGTGCCAGTGGTAGCGCAGGGTCCCGGCGCCGTCCAGGCTGGCCGCCTCCCGCAGCTCCTCCGGCATGGTGCTGAGCGCGGCGAGGAAGTTGGCCATCGCGAAGCCGGCCAGCTGCCAGGACGCGGCGATCACGACGGGGATCAGTGCCAGCGGGATGCCCAGCTTGACCTGGAGGAAGTCCCCGCCCGGCAGGATCGGCCGCAGGGCCGAGGAGACGTCCGCGGCCACGGTGGGATCGGTGATCCAGCGGGGACCGGGATGGACGCCGAGTCCGGACAGGATCAGGTTGGCCCCGGTCGACGGGGTGAAGATCCAGCGCCAGACCACTCCGGTGACGATGAAGGACAGCGAGTAGGGGAACAGGAAGACCGCCCTGAACACCGCCCGCCCGGCCAGGGCGTTGTGCACCAGCAGCGCGAGCACGAGCCCGGCGATCACGGCCAGGGTCAGGAACAGGACGGTGAAGACGGCGACGTTGCGCAGGTCCGCCTGGAAGCGCGGGGTGTGCAGCATGTCGTCGTAGGTCTGGTACAGCGGGTGGCGGGGGGACAGGTCAGGGGTGAGGCCCTGCCAGTTCGACACGGAGACGCGCAGGGAGTAGCCGATGAATCCGTAGACGAAGACCGCGATCAGGAGCAGGCTGGGCGCCAGGACGGCGATCCGGAATCCGTTGCGCCGCCAGTACGAGGGCCGCGCTGAGGTTGCGGACGGCCTGGCCGCGAGGGTCGCCGGTGCGGCGGGCCGGGTCAGTACCGGCATGGGGGACCTCCTGGGTGGGGTGGCGGCTCCGGCCGGCGGAGCCGCCACCATGGACCCGAGCTGGGGTGCGGGGATCAGCCCTTGCCGGCGGCGGCCAGGGCCTGGGTGAAGGCGTTGACGTCCTTGGACTGCACGAACTGGGTGACCGCGTCGTAGAAGGACTGCTGGAACTGCGGGGACATCGCCTCGCCGTGCACGATGGACTGCACCAGGGCGTCACCGCGGAAGGACTTCGCCGCCTGCTGCTGGTAGGCAGGCAGGGAGTCGGTGGGGACGTCGGTGCGGATCGGGGTCGAGCCCTTCTCCTTGCTGAAGGCCAGCTGCACGTCCTTCGACGTGATCACCGAGGCCCACTTCAGCCCGAGATCGCGGTGCTTGGCGTTCTGGGCGACCACGAAGGTGTCGACCACCAGCACGAAGGTGCCGTCGGTGCCGGGCTGCGGCACGTAGCCGAAGTCGGTGCCGTCCTTGGCCCCGTCCTTGACCAGCTCGCCGTAGGCCCAGTCGCCCATGCTCTCCACCGCGCACTGCCCGGCGGCGAGCCGCTTGGTGGCCTGGTCCCAGGTGAGCGCCGAGGCGTCCGGGTCGGCGTAGGGCAGTTCCTGGGCGAACAGCTGCGCCGCCTGCTTGACCTTGGGGTCGGTCCAGGGGGTCTTGCCGGCCACCAGGGAGTTCCAGCCCGCCGGGCCGACCACGCCGAGCAGGGTGTTCTCGAAGAGCTCCGCCGTGGCGAAGGTGTCCTTCCCGCCCAGACACAGCGGGGTGATGCCCTTGGCCTTGAACTTGCCGAGCGCGTCGACGAACTGCTGCGGGGTGGTGGAGGCGGTGAGGTCGACGCCGGCCTGCGCCGCCAGCTTCTTGTTGAACCACAGCACATTGCCCCGGTGGGCGCCGGTGGACACCCCGTACATCCGGCCGTTGCGGCTGACGGAGGAGATCAGCTCCTGGGGGATGACCTTCGACAGGCCGCCGCTCTGGTAGACCGAGCTGAGGTCGGCGACGAGGCCCGCGTCGATGTACTGGCCGATGGCGGCGCCGGGGTGGGTCTGCCAGGTGTCGGGCGGGTTGCTGCCCTGGAGCCGGGTCTGCAGCACCGCCTGGGCGTTGCCGCCGCCGCCTCCGGCGACGGCTCCGTTGACGACCTTCACACCGGGGTTCTGCTTCTCGAAGCCGGAGATCAGCTGCTTGAGGGCGGCGTCCTCCGAGCCGGAGGTCCACCAGGAGAAGACCTCGAGCTGGTTGGGGGCGGCCGCGCCGCCGGCACCGGCGGCGCCGCCACCGCAGGCGGAGACGGCGAGTGCCACGCCCGCGGCCAGGGCCGCAAGACGGTAGCGGGATCTGCTGGGGTTCATCGCAGGGGTCCTTCACTCTCGCAGGGCAGGGGGAGGTAGGGGAGTACCGGGAAGGGGGGTGAAAGGGGGTGAGAGAGGGGTGGGAGAGGGTGGAAGGGGGAGGTCAGCGGGTGCGGGCGGTGGCGCCGACGGTGTCCAGGGCGTCGAGGAACCAGTAGTCGCCCCACATCACCGACTCGTCCACGCCCAGGCCCTTGGGCTCGTGGTAGCTGCCGTGTTTGAGCACGCCCTCCCACGCCGCATCGGCGAAGGACAGGAAGTCGTCCTCGCACAGCCGCAGCAGGATGCGCACCGCCTGGTCGGCGTAGTGACGGGCCCGCAGGTCGTCCTGGACGAGGCAGGCGAGCTGCCACAGCCCGCCGGCGGTGACCGCGGCGGCCGACGACTCGTAGGGGTGGGCCGGGGTGGGCTCCTCCCAGTCGTTGGGCGGGATGAGCCGGTCGCCGGTGCGCTCCAGGTAGAAGTCGGCGCAACGCTGCGCGGTGGCCAGGAAGCGGCGGTCGCCGGTGTGCCGGTAGGCGGTGCCGAACCCGTACAGGGCCCAGGACTGGCCGCGGGCCCAGGAGCCGTCGTCGGACCAGCCCTGCTGGGTGGTCTGGCGCAGGAACCGGCCGCTCGCCAGGTCGAAGATGCCCTCGTGGGAGGCGCTGCCGTCGCCGCGGACCAGGACCCGGCGGGTGGTCAGGCAGTGCTCGTAGGCGACCTCGGCCAGCCCGGGGTCCCCGGTGCGCGCCGCGGCGTGGAAGATGATCCCGACGTTCATCATGATGTCGATGAACAGGCTGTCGGGGGCGAGGAAGCTGCGCAGGAAGCGGCCCTTGTCGTTGAAGCGCAGCGCCAGGGTTCGCCCGGCGTGCACCACCACCTCGTCGCAGGCCGGGTCGGCGGTCTGCTCGTACCAGCGGCGCCAGGTCGACCAGAACAGGAAGCCCAGGTCGTGGACGTCGCGGTCGTCCTTGCGGGGTTCCACCAGGCGGCTGTAGTGCTCGGCGCGCTCCCGGAACCAGGGGTCCCGGGTGTGGTCGGCCAGCAGCCACAGCTGCCCGCCGAGGAAGCCCTCGCACCAGTTGGTCCAGGCTTCGGCGCCGACGGCCCATCGGCCGCCCTCGGTGTAGAGGGGGAAGCGGTCGGGGTGGCGTTCGACCAGGGCGCGGACCTTGGCCGCGGCGGTCTGCCAGGCGCGGGCGGCGGCCGGGGCGAACGCGTCGGGCAGGCGCCAGCCGTGCGGGGGCACGAGGGGCAGTGGCTGCCCGAGTACGGGGTGGTTCACAGCGGGCCCTCGCTGTCCTGCTCGGGCAGCCAGCGGGCGGTGCGCGCGCCGACCTGCAGTTGGATGGTCTTGGTCTCGGTGAAGGCGGCGA
>JBEHXI010000198.1:0-14490 GCA_048498775.1 Actinomycetota bacterium
ACCGGCCGCACCACCCGACCGGCGCGCGTCCTGACCGCGCGGACGGTTCCCCTGGCGGGGGCGCAGGCGCTGTTCCCGTGTGGCCTCGGTGTCGACATGACGGTGACCAGCCTGGTCGGCTACCGGCTTTCCCCCACCTCCTTCCGACGAGAGTGCTGTTCGCGGCGATCACGGGGGAGCGGCTGCCACCGCCATGGTCCGGGGCCTGCGACGCGCACGAACGTGTACGGGTCCAGGCCACCGCCGAGTTGACCCCCGACAGTGTGCACACGTGTGGTCAGCGCACGGTGCGAAGCCACGCAGGGACGTGCCCACGCTGCTGCCGGAGGAAGACTTCGGTGACCTCGCCATGGGCCTACTCAAGTCCGCGGCAGATCGAGCGCGAGCAACAGGAACTGGCCGGCCGGTACGACGTCGCGGTTCCGCGCCGGAGTCCTCGACTGCCGGCCCCCGGGCATGGATCGACTGAGGCGCGTGGATCTGCCCCCGGCCCGCAGCGTCGACGAGATGGAGGCCTCGACCGGACACCGCATCAGGTGCTCATCCCTCAGCCCAGGACCAGCAGCCTTACACCTCTCTTCAACAACATGGAGGCGCCGGCACGGAACCGTGGGGCCGGGGTGAACCGGGCCCCACGATGGGCGGATTCCGGCATTCCATACGGCAATCGAATATGTGCCCGCAAAGTACCGAGAAGGCTAATTTGCGCCAAAAGGGGCGAAAGCTGTGGCGGGGACGTGGCGGCTGTCCCTACGGTGGCCCTTGACCAGCCAGGTTCTCTGCCACGAGGGGGACGTTTTGCTGCGAGCAACATGGCTGCGTGGAGCTGCGGCAGCCGGCACCGCAATCGCCCTGTGCATCGGCGGTTTTGCTCCCGACGCCGCCGCCGACACCGTTTCGGGCACGGTCATCGCAAAGGCAACGCGGACAACTGCCCAGTCGCGTACCACCCTTGACGGGGTAGACGCGGCCGCCGCCGCTGCCTGTGCGCCGGGGCCGAACGAGTACAACCGCACCGAGATGTGCTCGGTGAACAGAGCGACGGTCACCGTGCTGCGCAACCGCACGCCGGTAGGCGAGGTGACCTTCACCATCACCCAGTCGATCCATCTCCACGTCATCGGACGGAACTTCTCCGAGAACCTCGCGATCAGCAACGTACGGTCCGCCGGTGAGGGCGGCGGGGTCCGGGTGACACTGTCGGTGGCCTGCGGCAACCCGTGCTCGGCCCGCACCAGCTTCCCGCAGGGCGCGGTCCTCGGCTCACTGAAGGGCACGATCGCCTACCACGACGCCACCACAGCCGTGCACTCCACGGCCAGCCGGTACGGCTTCGGCTTCACCAAGCCCGGCTTCACCCCGGGCGCCTTCTCCTACTCCTCGCTCAGCTACCGCTGCGACGACGCCTTCCGCGGCCCCAAGGGCGGCGGACAGGGCGCCGGCTGCGTCTTCCCCCGTTTCACCCCGACCATGACCCAGATGGCCGGCCTGCCGGACATCGCCGCGAACATCCGGCGCATCCAGACCAACGGGCCCGGCCACTACGGCCGCTACGGCAGCGGCCACCCGCTGCACCGCCTGGCCGACCCGAAGAAGCAGAACGCCAACCGCCGGGCCGTGTGCAGCCGCCGCGTCGTCGGCCCCCCGCCCCGTCCCGGCGTCAGCTGCGACGAGTACCCCTTCGCCAGCACCCGCGAAGGCGGCACCACCTTGTCGGCCCGCAACCGCGGCACCGCCTGGGTGCCCTCCGGCGAGCAGGACAGCCAGGCCGGCCTGATCACCGGCTTCTACAAGTCCCAGCGCGTCCTCGACAAGGACGCGTTCTGGGTGGCAGTCTGACCCGTTATGTCCACCACCCGTCTGCGCATCAACGCCCGCTACGGCCAGTACTTCATCGAGGGCCGCAACTGCGACGTCGGCAGCCCCACCCCCCAGGGCGGCAACGGTCTGATCTGGGTCACCCACGGCGCGGCAGCCATCCAGACCGGCCTGGACACCGGCGACCTTCCCCTCACCGTGACCGTCACCGACCAGGAACCCCCGCTGGAAGCGGATGAGTGGGAGGAGATCGTCGAGGTCAGCATGGTCATCCCCGGAAACGGACTGGCCGTCTACGCCCCCGGCGACCTTCCCGAGGCCGGCGTGGGACTGCCGGCCGGCGAGGACGAGACACGCGCGTGGCGGTTGCGGGTTCATGCCCGCGGCCGCGACGCCGGCAGGGACGCGGAGTTCATCGACGCCGACGCCGGCGAGGAGATGGTCGAAGAACACGCCATCCAGCTCTGGCCCGCCCCGCCCGCCCCCGAACTGCGGCACAGACTCACCGACCAGGTAGGCGCCGAGATCCGCGCTCAACAGCAAGAGCCTGAGTGAAAAATCAGGTCCCTGGGTTACACGGCAAGGGGCCGCCCAGCCTCTCATCCTGTGACCGGGTCACCGCGGCCCGGCTTCAGGGGAGGGGGCATAAGTGGATACGGCAGCCGTCGTCGTGGCCGTTGTCTCGATCGTGAGTGGCAAGACCTGTCTGCTGGTCAGTCTGTGGCTGCGCCTGCGCTGGCGTACTCGGCATGAACAGGTGCAACGCCGGCACCTGGCCTCGGTCGCTCAGGCGATCAGGGAAGGCGGGCAGGCAGAGGTGGTCGAGCGGCGGCCTGACGGGCACTGTATCCGTATCAAGATCACCAGTGGTCCGGGGGAGAAGAACGCGGCGTGAGTACCCTCGACCCTGCGCAGAACACCGGTCTCCCGGCGGGAGGAGATGGCGCCGCTTCCACGTCGTCCGCCGACGGCTCCACAGATCGGGCCGCCACCGTATGGGCTTTCTCGAACTTCTACCGGAAAACGATCACACCGCTGACCGCCTACCTGATCGTCAGCGGCGCACCGGCGGCGATCGCCGCGGAGATTGCCCAGGACTGCATGATCGAGCTGTTCAGACGCTGGGAAACGGTCCACCACCCTCGCTCCTACGCTTACCGGGTGGGAGGGCGGATGTGGGCCCGTCGGATGACCAACGCCCGGATGGAGACGCTCGTCGCCGAACTGCCCGAGCCGACATCACTCGTGCCGATTCCCGACGCGCTTGTGGAGCTCGAGGCCCGACACGAGATGCTGCGGATACTCAAGACCTTACCGCCACGGCAACGGCAGGTTCTGTTCCTGACGCTCCAGTCCTTCACACCCATGGAGATCGCAGAGCAGCTGGAGCTGGAACCCGCGACGATCCGAGCACACCTGATGCGGGCCCGCAGAGCCGCCGCCGCGCAACTGAAGGAAGGGGAGAAGGAGCAGTGACCGAGCCTCGGCACGCCCAATGCCCCAATCCCCTGGAAACCGGTGATACGTCTGCGGCAGCCCGGAGCGCCGGTGCGCCGCCGCAGGCCCCTCAGCGACCACAGGCGCGCCCCTACGCGATCACTGGAGACAGAACAAGGCCGCGCTACCATCTGGCCATCGAGGCCTTGGTAACGACGACAGGAGACCACAGGCGCCTGCCAACGCTGCTGCCAGAGCACCAGCGGATCTGCCACCTGTGCGGCGAGGCCAGGTCGGTAGCAGAGGTCTCAGCACTGCTGAACATCTCGCTGAACGTCGCGCGCACGCTCATCGCCGACCTGGCGGAAGCCGGCATGGTCACCATTCACCAGCCAGGCGGCACCGGAACCAGCGCCGCGCCCGACGCCACCCTGCTCAAGAGAGTACTCAGCGGACTCCGCAACGACGCTGCTCTCATTGACGGTTACCAGATACTTGTCAACGACCTCGATGAGGTACTGGACGCCGAGGGCGGGCTGCGTGAGGTTCTGCTCCAGGCCCACAACGACGCCACCATCGGGGACCTTGAGGAGGTGCTGGATATCGAAACCGGGCTTCGGGAAGCCATGAGAGAGCAGTCGGACGATACCTAAGGGCAGGCATGGCGGTCGTGCCGCTGCGAAGCCAGGCGCCCACGCATCACTCGTTCGTACCCCGTGACCGAGCCGCTGTCTCACCGAACAGGGTCGAGAAGGGGGTCGGGAAGAGCACGCCCTGCCCGAAGATCTACGGATGGACGACCTGCCGGTAGGCCACTGGAGCAGCCTCCCCTTCTCCTTCGGCGTCATGCGGCCCGCGGCCATCGATGCAGGTGCCCACCTGGGGCGAGGCGCACAGGTCGATGAAGGCCGCCCGGTTTCGGGCGTCAAACTCGCGCAGCACCGGCCGCCTGTCCTGATCGTGTCAGGTGGCCAGGCGGCGGGTCCAGGCTCGGTCATGGCGGGCGAGAGCTCCAGCAGCGGACCTGGCACCATGGGGCGGTGTCCGCTTCCTGCGAACTTCCCGCCATTGCGCAACCGGTCCTGGAGACGCTGCTGCTCGGCCTTGCCGGCAACCCGTCCGCACCGCCGGAGGTCCTGATTCGCCTGACGGCGGCGAACATCGACCGGTCCTGGTTGGCCCGGCGGCGCGACCTGCCCACGGAGGCTGCGGCGGCGCTTGCAGCCGACCGTGATGTGACCGTGCGGTCCAATCTCGCCTCGAACCCGAGCCTCCCGCCTGCGGTGCAGGTCGTCCTCGCCGGCGACGCCGACCCACGGGTGCGAGGCCGGCTGGCTGAAGGATCGGAGTACTTCACCACAGTCGGTGTACACGGGCGCCGAATCCCGGACCCGCTGCCGCGCGATGTCTACGAACTACTGGCCCGTGACCCGGACCCGAAAGTCCGTCGCGCGCTGGCCTTCAACCGCCACCTGCCGGACGATGTGCGGGCCGGGATGCTCGATGACGCGGACTCACGAACGGCCGCCATCGCCGCCTGCGAATGGCCCTTGGTGCCGAGCGACCGGATCGGAGAACTCCTGTCGCGGGCAACCGGCGCCTTTGGCCGACTGATGCCTCTGCCCCGTCTGGATGGTCCGCTGCCCGCAGAGGCCGCACGCGCCATGCTCGCCGAAATCGACTCCACTCCAGGCGATGCCTACAGCGAGGGTCTGCTGCGGCAGATCGCCGAAGTCGCCAAGCTGGACGCCGGTCTGACCGACCGATTCCTGGCGACTCCGGACTTGCGCGCCGCGGTGGCGGCCAACCCGACACTGTCGGACGAGCACGTCGCGGACCTGGCGCGTGATCCGAACAACCGAGTACGCGCGGCTGTTGTCGCACGACGCGGCCTCGACCCGGAGTTGCGAGAGTCGATATCGGTCGACTACGACGACCGTGGCAGCGCCATCGTCGGCTGGCTGCTGACCGAGAACCTGTCCGAGCGAGATCAGCTGGCGTTCGCCCGAAGCCGGCACCAGATCTTCCGCAAGACCCTGGCCATGCGCTCCGATCTGCCAGACGGAATCGTCGAGATACTCGCCGACGACGAAAGCTTCGCGGTTCGACTGTTCGTGTGCGAGCGACAGCCGAACGCCCCCGGTCGACTGCTGGCCCAGATCGCCGAGCAGTGGACCAGCTACAGCCGGTGGGACATGCTCGCCCACAAGAACTTCCCCGCCGATGCCGCTACTGGCCTGGCCCGCTCCGACAAGCCTCACGACCGAGCGGTCGCCGCAGCACACCCCGGTTTGCCGGCCGATACGATCGAGGCTCTGCTGACCGACGATGATGAGACCGTACGACGTCGAGCCGCGACCAACCCCGCCATTCCGGCCGACCGGCTGATCGGCCTGCTCGCTGCCGCCGATTCCGCCGTTGCCGCAGGAGCTGCCGCGAACCGGCTGCTTCCCGTGAACACGATGCACCAGATGCTCGATCAAGCAGGGCTGTGAGGACGCAGCACGGTCCCCCGGCCTGGCCGAGATGCCCGACGACCCGCCCTTCGGCCACTGGGCCGGCCTGAAGCTTCGAGTCCTGATCCCGAACGCCGGCACTCCCGCGGTCGCGCGATCGGGAGCAGGCCGGGGACGTGGTGAGCGGGGCGTTTGCGGTGGGGACCGCTTGGGACAGGGCGAGCGGTGGCCGGCTCTACGGCGGTCGACCTGACACCCCGACCTCCACGCCGTCCGGCACCGCCGGATCCAGCCCGGCGGGCTGTGCTTCCTCCACGGTCTCGGCCGAGACGATCACCTCTCTCAGCAGGTGTCACTTCCCGCTTGTGGATACGCCGTTGACCGTACAGACCCGGATGGCTCGGTCTCTAATAGGAGGAAGTTGCAGTCGATTCGGCGAAGGTGTGCAGTACATGGGCGATAGGGCAATCGAGGAGGTTCTCGACGATCGCTACGAGGTCAAGGAGGTCGCGGGTGAGGGCGGGATGGGGCGGGTGCTGCGGGTCCTGCACCGGCAGTGGGGAATCGACCTGGCGGTCAAGACGCCGAAGCCGGAGGTGTTCGCGACCGATGAGCAGCGTGAGCGGTTTGTCACCGAGGCCGAGGCATGGGTTGCGCTCGGGCTGCACCCGAACATCTGCGGGTGCCACTACGTGCGCGTGGTCGATGGAGTCCCTTACGTCTTCGCCGAGTACGTCGGCGACGGTAGTCTGAACGACTGGATTGCCGACCGCCGTCTGTACGAGGGCGGCCCGGAGGCGGCCGTGCCGCGCATTGTGGACCTGGCGATCCAGATGGCCTGGGGCGTGGGCCATGCGCATGCTGCCGGCTTGGTCCACAGGGACGTCAAGCCCGCCAACGTGCTGCTCGACACACAGGGCGGCGACATCGTCGCCAAGGTCACGGACTTCGGCCTGGCGCGCATTCGGCCGATCGTCGCCGAGGACGACAGGGACCTTCCGCATGGCGTCAGCGTCCCGGTCTCGGCGGGCGGGCGGACACCGGCGTATGCCTCGCCGGAGCAACTCTCGAACCGGCCCGTCGGAAGGCGGACGGACATCTTCAGCCTCGGTGTCACGGTTCTTGAGATGTTCACCGGTGGGCCGCGCTGGGGCCAGGGACCGTTCGCGAACGACACGATCAGGGAGCGCCACGGGATCGACTCGTACGGGCCGGGCCTGCCGCCGCTGCCGCCGGACCTGGCCGATCTACTGGAGCGCTGCCTCGCCCCGGACCCCGAGAAGCGGCCGGGGACGATGGCGGCGGTCGCCGAGGAACTGGCAGCGATCCACCTGCGGGTCACCGGGGAGCGGTACCGGCGCCTGGAGCCGAAGGCCGCCGGCCTGCGCGCCGACGAGCTCAACAACCGGGCGCTCTCCCTGCTCGACCTCGACCGCGATGAGGAGGCCGCCGCCGCGTTCACTGCGGCGCTGACGGCCGACCCGCAGCACGCCGAGGCGACCCTGAACTCGGGGCTGTGGCGTTGGCGCGGTGGCGAGATCACTGACGAAGAGTTGGTCGCCGACCTTGACGCCGTCCGCACCGACACCGACGACGCCTGGCCGGCGCGGCACGCGCTCGGCCTCGTCCACCTCGAACGGGGCGACCTCGCCACGGCCCGACCGCTTCTTGAGCGTGTCGGCCGCGAGCAGCCAGGGCTGCGGGACGTGGGCGAGGCGCTCGACACGCTCGGCTCCGGAACCGTGCCGTCCGCGGACTGCATCGGGATCAACGAGATCCGCTGGAACCCGACCGCCGACGGAGAACCTGATCCGATGCTCCACATCGATGTGTCCGCGGACGGGAGGACCGCCGTGACCGGTGGTGACGACGAACATGTCCGCGTGTGGGACGTGCTCACGGGCCGGTGCCTGCGCACGCTTCGCGGCCACCAGGCCAAGCTCCGGTCGGTCCGGATCACTCCCGACGGCAGGTACTGCGCCTCGGTCGAGTACGACGCGGTCATGCGCATCTGGGACCTCTCCGACGGCAGGTGCCTGCGGACGATCAGGGCGGCGAGGTCCTTCGACTGGGCGGCGGTCAGTCCGCGGGAGGGCATCGCTGTCGCCACGGAACCGGTCTGGAAGGACGATGTGAGTGGCGTCGACATCGTCGTGTGGGATCTGCGTCGGCGCCAGGTCCGCTGGCGGCTGTACGGCCCGCTGGCGCAGTTCCCGGAGGCCGAGCTCAGTCCGGACGGCCGCTGGGTCCTCGTGGCCGGGTACCAGGACTGCATCGCCCGCCTCTGGGATCTGCGCACCGGGGAATGCGCGCAGGTGCTGGCCGGGAAAGGCGTGAACCAGCCCGTTCTGTGCTTCGACACCGGCAACGGCGTCGCGGCGATCGCAGACAACCACGACGCCGTCGGCATCTGGGATCTGCGGACAGGGAGGCGGGTCCGGACACTGCGGGGCTCCGTCAGGTCGCTCGCGCTCAGCGCGGACGCCGCGAAACTCCTGGTCGGCGCCCGCGACGGCGCGGTCCGTCTGTGGGACGTGGGGACCGGCAGGTGCCTGCGGACGTTCCGGGGCCACCAAGGCGAGGCGGGCCGCGTCCACTGGGGGGCGGGCGACCGGTTCGCGCTGTCCGCGTCGCTCGACAACACCGTGCGGCTGTGGCGGATGCCCGACTCTCCCGCCGTTCCGTTCCAGGTGAGCCGGCCCCGCAGGCACGGAGTGCTGAACCTGTTGGAGGAGAAGGTGAAGGCACTGCTCGAGACCGCGGCGGCTCGGGAGGCGGCAGGCGACCGCGCCGTCGCGCTCGACGTGCTCCGGGAGGCCCGGGCTGTCCCCGGGCACGAACGTGCTCCCGACGTGATGGCCGCCTGGCGCGCACTCAGTCGGTCACTGGTCCACACCGGCATTCGTGCGGTCTGGCTCGCCCGCAGTTTCGCGGCACACCGGTCGAGGGTCGATTCGCTCGACATCAGTGCGGGCGGGGCTGTCATGGCCACCAGCGACGGCGGTGAGATCCGGCTCTGGGACCCGGGCACCGGCGCGCTCATGCGGACCATCACCGTCTACGAACCAAGCGAGCACAGCGGCCTCCTCGCCGGCATCGACAAGGTGCAGCTCAGCGCCGATGGGGGCACCGTCATGGCGTGGGGCCGCAGCGGATGGGCCAAGGCGTGGTCAACCGGCAGTGGCGCGGAACGGTACTCCATGTCCGACGACCGGCTCATCGGCACGGACGTCAGGCCTGAGTCGCTCAGGTGGATGATCCCCATTGCCATGAGTCCTGACGCGGCCCGGTTCACCGCCGACGGGCGCTGCGCGCTCATCGGCGGCGACGGCAGGGACCGGCGGTTCCGGCTCTGGGACCTGGAGACCGGCACGCTCCTGCGAAAGCTTGAGGGCCACACGGGAATGCCCCGGGCAGTGTGGGTCGGCCCGGACGACCGGATCGCCGCCACGGGCGCGAGCGACGGGACGGTCCGCCTGTGGGACCTCGCAACCGGCCGCTGCGATGCCGTGCTGCGCGGCCATACTCATTGGGTCATGGCCGTGACGATGAGCGCCGACGGGAGCCTGGCGGCCTCCGCGGGCGGCTACGACGATCTGTCGATCCGTGTGTGGGACACCGCCACCGGCGCCTGCACCGCGGTGCTCGAAGGCCGGCGCGGTAAGGCGCGCAGGATGCGTTTCACCCCGGACGGCCGCTTCCTGCTCTCGACCCACGACGGCGAGGAGATGCGGCTGTGGGACCTGGCGACCGGCACCTGCGTGCGGACGGTGGAGGCCCAGCCCGGGCAACTGGGCCAGCTCGCTTTGACGGCCGACGGCGCATACGCGGTCTCAGGAGGAAGCGACGGGCGCGTCCGCTTCTGGATGCTGGACTGGGAGCTGGCGGAACCGCGGGCCTGACCCGCTCACAGCCCCCAGCGCTCGCGGTACCGGCGCGCGAATTCCTCCTCGTACAGGTGCGGGTACGAGCTCTGGGTGTCCGTGATCTCCAGGACCTCGTCGTCGGCGACGAAGAAGAGCCCGCGTCCGATCCTGAGCTCGCCGTCGCTGACCGGCGCGTAGACCATCCATCCGCAGTCCACCCGGTCGGCCACGAGGTCCGCGACCCGGTAGTCGGGGGAATCCAGGTCGTGGGCGAGCATGTAGCGGCTCACGATCGCGATCGCCTGGTGCCGGGGCAACTGCGGCAGGTCGGTGTGGTGCGCGACGCCCGCCATCACCAGTTGGTGGTACGCGCCGTCGAGGTCGGCGCCCTCGCCGTTCCCGAAGACCTCGGCCAGCATGCCGCGCTCCGCGAACCCCCCTTCGGCGGCTGTGACCAGGCGCAGCACGGCCGTCTCGGTGTCTCGCGTGACACGCTGCACCAGCTCCGACACGATGCCGGCGACCGTTCCGCTGGTCCAGACCCCGGGAATCGCCGTCGCGAGCTCCTCCGCTTTCGGCGATTCGCCCCGCAGCCAGCGCCCGCTCTCCCACCAGTAACAGAAGGACATCAGACCGACCTTGCCCCGTTCGTTGAGCAGCGGATCGGCAACCCATCCCGGCGCCCCCGCGAACAGCTCGGGGTGCGGCGCGTCGCCGCGATAGGCATCGGCCAGGCTGGGCGCGTTCCAGACGCCGCCAGAGAGGACGGCGCGGCCGCCTGCAAGCATCCACAGTGTCGAGCCGCCGCGTTTCGAGCCCTCGAACCGTGCGTGGGAAGGTTGCATCCGCGGCCCCCATTCGGAACCGGCCGCAACGAACGCTGCCGACAGGACGGCCCAGCGCGCCCAGGTCTCGGTGAGGCCGGGCATTTCGTCCGGCGAGACACCTTGTGCGGACCGTGCGCCGGAAGTGTCGGCCGGTACGGCGGCCTTCCGAGGGCTGCGCACTTGTCTGCCGCCATGGCTGACGAACGCGGACAACCAGGTGGGGAGCTTCTCCGCCGACCAGTCGAAGGCTTCGAGGTCGGCCCGGTAGTCCTCGGGGGCAAACAGGTGCTCGTCGGGGAACGGCTCGTCGCCATAGTCGAAGTCCACTTCGACGCCGCCGCCAACGCGCAGGTCGAGCGTCATACGCCACCAGGGCCCGCGCGGCAGCCGGGCGGTGGTCCGGCGCAGTTCGCGGGCCAGCCGGAGCGCATCGGGGCCCGGCGCGGCGCTGGTGGAGGCTCGGTCGGCCGAGTGGAGGACGCGTGAGGCTTCGGACCGTAGTGTCAGGGCGAACACCGCAGTGATGCGCCGGCAGTCGGACGGAGCTTCGGCAATGAGGCACTCGGCCAGGCGCCGGGTCTGCCGGTCCGCAAGGGCGAGGACCGCCGGATCAGCAGCGGGCTCGGGGATGAGCACGTGGCCGGAGCCGGCGCCGGGCCCTGGGAACGCCTCGTGAAAGGCATCTGGGAAAGAGTCGCCGTTGTCCGTCATAGCGGCCATGCCCTTCGCAGCGTGTCGATCAGCGTGTGGGGGCCGAGGGCCCGCTTGAGCTGGAACAGGTAGCCGACCGGCGACTCCTGCGCGATCTCGCGGCGTTTGCGGCGCCACTGGAGGGGCGCGCCGACGATGCAGCCGGCGACCACGGCGGGGACGGTCAGCGCCGGGGTGACGCCGACCGCGTTCGCCGCGGCCGCGACCAGCGGCGGGAGGGCCACCGACCTGACATTGGCCAGGGCCCGAGCGGTTTCGAGGCCGGCGTTGCGCATGCGGTCGTCCAGGTCGTCGAGCCGCGTGCGGACCTCGCGGTCGACTTCGGTGTGCAGGTACTCCTGGTAGAGCCCCGCGTCCCGCACGTCTTCGATGGCCCCGAGCTGCCGGACCTGCTCGGCCGTGAACTCCCGGAAGTTGTCCAGTTCCGATCCGAATTCGGCGCGGATATCGAGGATCTTCTCGATCGGGACGTTCCGCAGATCCGCGGGGATCACCGTCGCGAACGCCAGGAACGCGAATGCCTCCTCGGGCGCCGGCCGCGCCGCGGAGTTTTCTGCCGGGAGGTCATCGAGGAGCGCCGCCGCGAGCCGCTCGAAGGTCCAGCCGGACATGGCGGCGTGCGGCAGCGTCCGGTCGGTGATCGGGTGCAGGCAGTTCTCGACGGCTATCCGCTCGGCCAGCGCGAGCATGTAGACGGTGGCCAGCTCGGGGTGCATCGCCACCCAGATCCCACCGCGGCCCGGGCGGACGAGCGCGAGCCCCTGGTCAACGGCCGAGTCGATGAGGTGCCCGCTGATGCGGCCGGCGTGGACGTACCCGAATCGCGGGTTGAGCCAGGTCGGGTTCTCGGCGGTCTCCTCCCAGCCCGCCGAGAATCCGCCCGCGTTGCCGAATCCGGCGTTGGCGACCGGTAGGCCCCAGGTCTCGATCCGGTGGAGGCCGAAGCGGTCCCGGAGGGCGGCGCCGTGTTCGTGGAGGAGTTCCAGGAACGGCTCGGCGACCTCGGAGGCGGCCCATGCGGGCGGTTCGAGGTCGAGCAGCCAGCGCGCGGCGTGGAGTTCCCGCGCGGCGGGCGAGTCCTGGAGCGGGTAGCCCGGCGGCCGGATCCGGGCCATCTTGGGCCAGTACAGGGCGGCGTACTTGAGCCAGTCATCGTCGCGGACGTGGATGTGCGGGTAGTAGAGGGCGAACCGGTCCATCAGCCATTCCCCCCGCGCCGCGCCTCGTTGAGATGCCGGAGCGCATGGGCCGCCTGCTTGTCGTTACCCGTCGATCGGAAGAGCCTCGCGGCTTCGGTCGCGTACGGGACCGCCCGCTGGTACTGGCGCAGATCGTCGACCAGGATGCAGGAGATGCTCAGCATCGCCATGGCCCGGAACACGGTCTTGCCCGCACTGAGTGCCTTCTCCGCGTTGGATTCGAAGATCTGGATTGCGCTCTCGAACGCTTTGAGCTGCCACTCGCAGATGCCCACGAGGAGGCGGCACTGCAGTTCCCCTTCGACATCCCCGAGTTCGGTGAAGATCGCCGCCGCCCGAGTGTGGACTCGCAGCGCGTCGGCGAAGCCCTGCCGTTCGCTGAGTCCGGTACCGAGCCGCAACAGGGCCATCGCCGTCGCCCGGCGCTGAGCCGCGGGACCGCTGATCGCGGCGGCCCGCAGCAGCGGTTCGATCGCGTCGTTGAAGCGGCCCTTGTCGGTCATTGAGATTCCCAGGTCGAGTGGCGCTTCGCCCTCGGATCGGTTCTGCGGTACCACGGTCCTCCACAGTGCTCGGAATCCGTCTCATGACCCTGCCACATCTCGGAAGCTCTGGGGGCCAGGTTGTCCTCCGGCAGACCTCTGCCGGGAGCCACAACCGCTGACACGAATGCGCGGCGACTCCGAGGAAGCGTTACGACATCAGGATGTGAGGCCTGCAGCGCGAGGGGTCGACCCGCACCAACCCTTCCTTGACCGTGTCAGGGAGTCTCCGTCTTCGGCGTCGGCTGCGGCGTGGGCGGGTGAAGTTGGAGGGTGTAGGTGACCCATTCTGTGATGATGGCAGCTGTCACACCCCGAGTGTGCCCCAACTTCCCTGTTTTCGGGGCCATACCGGACGCCTGGGCGGTGTCCAACGCCCGGGCAAAGACAGTGCACGACCACTTCCGCCGTGCTGGTCTGGGCCGAGGACGGCGCCGCCCGCGGGCGCAGGCTCGGCAGGCGTCGGCCAGGCGCCAGAGGCGCCCGTTGCCGTTGTGGGCCAGGACCATCAGGATGGGACCGTCGCACCCGCGATGTCCGGGGTGGGGTGCCGGCGGCAGCCGGACTGGCCGCAGTGGCAGCTGCGCAGTGGGGCGCGAGCGGTTGGCTGCGGGCGTGCCGGCAAGATGCGCCAGGACGGCCGTTCGGGTGATGGCGGAGCCTGAAGAGTCCGGAGGTGCACCGTACTGCGTGCACGTCAAGAGCGGCCCGCCAGTGCGTGGGCGGACCTCCACCGTCCAGGTGCGCTGCACCGGGTGCCGGGGGCAGAGGTCTGCCTCGACTGTCATAAGGCCGTGGCAGAGTGCGCAGTCATGGACAGCGACATGTTCTGGGACGTCATCGAAGCCACGCGAGCAGGGGCGGCCGAGGCAGGTGAGCCATTTGATGAGGTCCTCGTCAAGCAGCTCGCGGATAGGCCGATGCAGAGGATCCTGGAGTACGCGGAACGCTTCGATGAACTGCATGACGCCCTGTATCGCTGGGACGTGTGGGCGGCGGCCTACCTGATCGGAGGCGGGTGCTCCGACGATAGCTTCATCGACTTCCGCGCTGGTGTGATTGCTTTGGGCCGTGAGTGGTACCAGCGCGTAGCCGCGAACCCTGACAGTCTCGCTGCGCACCCTGTTGTGATCGACGCAGCCCGCGCCAGTGAGCGTTCCGAGACACTGTTCTACGAGGACGTGAACTATGCAGCCAGCAGGGCGTTCGAACGGATCACAGGCGATGCGGATGCCTTCTACGAAGCCTGGCACGAGTTCCGCTCGACTGATTCGGAGAGCGACAACGCGGTTGATATGGGTGAGGACTTCGACTTCGACAACAGCAAGGAGATGAGCCGTCGGCTTCCCCGTCTGGCCGAGCTGTTCCTTGATACGACCCCGTGAGGACGGGGCCCGGGGAAGTGTAACGGCCACAATCGGGTGCCCGGTCCGGGACGTGGCCAGGTCAGCGGATCCAGGGCAGCGCCTTGTCCGGGTGCGCTGTGTGAACGTACTTGACTGCGATGTGGGGGTGGATGCCGAAGAGCCGGACGGGTGAGCTGTCCCGGGTTTCGTAGAGTCCGGTGATCTTGTTTCAGGCGGACTGTTGGGTGGCTTTCTGTTGTCGCCACCAGTCGCGTTCGTACTCGGCGG
>JBEHXI010000199.1:0-13980 GCA_048498775.1 Actinomycetota bacterium
GGCGTTCCGGGCCTGGGCGTTGCGTCCTGCGGGGCGCGCCGCGCCGGGGTGCCGGGCGGCCTTCCCGCCGCCGGGCCCGCCCGTCACAGGTGCGCGAGCTTCTCCAGCACCGGGGCGGCCTCGCGGAGCGTCGTCCACTCCTGGTCGGTCAGGCCCTCGGCGAGCTGGGCGAGCCACACGTTCCGCTTGCGGCGGCTCTCGGCGAGCATCGCCTCGGCCTCCTCGGTGCGGCTGACGACCACCTGGCGGCGGTCCTCCGGGTGCGGCTCGCGCCGGACCAGCCCCTTGTTCTCCAGCATCGCGACGATGCGGGTCATGGACGGCGGCTGGACGTGCTCCTTGCGGGCGAGCTCCCCCGGCGTCGCCGAACCGCAGCGCGCCAGGGTGCCCAGCACCGACATCTCGGTCGGGCTGAGCGACTCGTCGACGCGCTGGTGCCGCAGCCGCCGGGACAGCCGCATGACGGCGGAACGCAGCGAGCTGACGGCGGCGAGGTCCTCCTCGGACAGTCTGGTCACGACTATTAGCCTACCTCATTACTTAGGCTAACGAAACCCGTGCGACCGCCCGGCATCCTCGGGATGACGCCCGAGGTAACGCTTCTCTGTGCGAAGTCACCCGAACGTGTGAGTCCGCAGCCGAACGCGCCCGCCGCGAGCGGTGCGCCCGCGACCGTAGACGGCATGGAGGCACCTGGAAGCGGATCGAAAGTGCTCAGCCTGCGCATCGACGCGGAACTTCTCGAACGCGTCGGCGAACATGCCGCCAAACGCGGCATGAGCGTCCAGGACTATGTCCTCCGGACGCTCATGCGCGATGACTTCGACGAGCGGTTCAAGAGCGCCGTCACCGAGACCCGGCGCTTCTACGCGGGCTGAGGCGCCGCGCCCGCGCCGCCTACCGGGCCAGGCCCAGGGCGGGCATCAGGTAGTAGAAGGCGAAGATCGCGGCGACCGCGTACAGCGCCACCGGCACCTCGCGCCGGCGCCCGGCGGCCAGCCGCAGCAGGCAGAAGGCGAGGAAGCCGATGCCGATGCCGTTGGTGATCGAGTAGGTGAACGGCATCACCATCATCGTCAGGAACGCGGGCACCGCGATGGTGAAGTCGCTCCAGTCGATGGTGCGCACGTTGTTCGCCAGGATCAGGAAGCCCACCGCGATCAGGGCGGGGGTCGCCGCCTGCGCGGGGACCATGGTGGCCAGCGGCGTAAGGAAGAGCGACAGCGCGAAGAGCACCGCGGTGACCACGCTCGACAGCCCGGTGCGCGCCCCCTCGCCGACGCCCGCCGTGGACTCCACGAAGCAGGTGTTGGCCGAGCTGGAGGTGGCACCGCCCAGCGCGGTGGCCACACCGTCCACGAACAGCACCCGGTTGATGCCGGGCAGGTCGCCCTTCGCGTCGAGCAGCCGGGCCTCGTCGCTGACGCCCAGGATGGTGCCCATCGCGTCGAAGAAGCCGGACAGCAGCACGGTGAAGACGAACAGGACGCCGGTCAGCAGCCCGACCTCGTGGAACCCGCCGAACAGGCTCACCTTGCCGATCAGCCCGAAGTCCGGGGTGGCCACCGGGTTGCCCGGCCACTTGGGGACGGTCAGCCCCCAGGAGTCGGCCGGCAGCTTGGCGAGTGCCTCGACGACCAGCGCCAGCACCGTCATCGCCACGATGCTGATCAGGATGGCGCCCGGCACCCGGCGGATGATCAGGGCCAGCGTCAGCAGCGCGCCGAGCACGAAGACCAGCACCGGCCAGCCGTCCAGGTGGCCGCCGGTGCCCAGCTGGAGCGGCACGGTGGTGTGCGCGGCGTCCGGGATGCGGCTGACGAAGCCGGAGTCCACCAGGCCGATCAGGAAGATGAACAGGCCGATCCCGATCGCGATCGCCTTGCGCAGCCCGAGCGGCACCGCGCTCATCACCCGCTCCCGCAGGCCGGTGGCGACCAGCACCATGATCGCGATACCGGCGAGCACCACCATGCCCATGGCGTCCGGCCAGCTCATCTTGGGCGCGAGCTGGAGCGCCACCACGCTGTTGATGCCGAGCCCGGCCGCCAGCGCGATGGGCACGTTGCCGATGACGCCCATCAGCAGGGTGGTCAGGGCGGCGGTGAGCGCGGTCGCGGTGACCAGCTGGCCGTGGTCGAGGTGGTGGCCGTACTTGTCGACACCGCTCCCGAGAATGATCGGGTTCAGCACGATGATGTACGCCATGGCAAAGAACGTGGCCAGACCGCCGCGGATCTCCCGGGCGACGCTGGATCCTCGCTCGGAGATCCTGAAGAAACGATCAAGCCCATTCGTCGAGGGCGGCAGGGCCCCGGGCTTCTCGGTGTCGACCGAAGCGGTGGCCGAGCTGCGCATGAAAATCCTCAAGTAACGCACGGAGACAAGATCAACCGGGCCGGGAAAACGATCACTTGGCGTGACCAAACGTAAGAATTCCATCAAGCCCAGACGCGTTCATTATGAAGCTATTCGGCCAATCAGGCCATCTCCGCGCGTAGACCCCCGGCTGGTGGCCTGCTCTCGCCCCGGCGTGAGGCCGCCCGGGGCGCCCCTTACGCTGACCGCATGAAGAAGTGGACGCCGCTGCACGAGACGCCGGAACCGCTGGAGGGCAACGACGTCGCGATCGTCACCGCGGGCACGATCATCTGGTTCGTCCTCTTCCTGGTCCAGCTGCCCTTCTACGGCTGGTACGCCGCGCACGGCCACGCCTGGTGGATCTGGTCCTGCCTGGCCGGGGCGGGGCTCGGACTGATCGGCCTGTGGTACGTCCGCCGGCGGCGCGACGCGATCGAACGCCACCGCGCGGCGGAGCGCTCCGCGGACGAGCCCGGGCGCGAGTAGCCAAGGGGACCGCCAAGGCCCCCGGGCCCCGGCCGAGTTGCCCGGTGTGCCCTAGACTCGCGGCCCATGGTCGTTGACATGTTCACCCGCAGCCGCAGCTACGGGTACCACGGGGGCACGCACCACACCACCGTCCACCACACCACCGTGGTGCACCACACGACGGTCGTGCACCACTATCACCACAGCTACAGCACCTACCACAGCGGTTACAGCACCGGCAGTTCCTTCGGCACCTGGCTGCTGGTGGGGCTGATCCTCATCGGGGTCATCGCGTTCTTCACCATCCGCGGCATCAGGCGGCGCCGCGCCGCGGGCATGGGCGAAGGGGCCGCCTGGTAGCGGCCGCCGGGCCGCAGTCGTACACATCCGGTTCGCAGCCGGGGAGCCCGGGCGCGGGCCCGGGAGCCATCAGTCCTGCTCGCGCAGGGCCAAGACGAGTTCCCGGCCCTGCCGGGCTCCCCGGCGCAGCAGCAGACCCGCCGTCGTGTGGAGTTCGTTCCAGCCGTGCGGGCGGCCGACGGCGGCGGCGTCCGGAAGGCAGTCCAGAGCGACGTTCAGCGCCTGCCGCGACTCGCCCGCCGCGGCGAGGGAGTGGGCCAGGCAGGTGCGGTACCACGTCCTGTCGCGCAGATAGTCGCCGGGAAGCGCGGCGAGCCCCGTCGTGAGCAGGTCGATCGCCGCCTGCCACCGGTGCAGGTGCATCTCCGCCATGCCGCGTTGCAGGGTGAACCATGTCTCGCCGTAGAAGTACATCCACGGCGGCTCCTCCTCGGGGCGTTCGGTGGCGCGGCCGATCAACTCCTGCGCCTCGTCCAGCAGACGGTGCGCCTCGCCGGCGTCCCCACCCAGCGCGTGGCCGCGCGCAGCCATCTGGGCGGCCATGCCCCGCACCCCCGGCGAGACGCCCGGCACCGATCGGCGGGCCGCCTCCGCCAGCCGTACGCAGCGGGCGCTTCGGCCGCCCGACCAGGCCATATGCGCCTTCATGCTGAGCGTGGTGGCCGCGAGACCGGAATCTCCCGCCTCCAGCGCCCAGTCGTGGGACCTGTCGTACCAGGCCAGGGCCGCAGCGCTGTTGCCCTGGTCCTGCGCCATCCATCCGAGGAACTGGGCGTGTTCGGCGGCGAGCCGGACCACGCGGTCCGCCAGCGGCCCCCGCGCTCCGCCGTGCAGCCGCACAACGGCCCACAGCTGATGGCGCATCACATCCACCAGCGGCCGCGAGCCGATCAGGTCCTCCGCCCTGCGGTGTTCGGCGAGCAGCCGGTCGAGCCAGTCCAGCGTCGCGGCGTCGGGCCGGGCGTCACCGTCCACCACCTCGGTCACCCGCGCGAGCAGATCCTCGTCCGGGGCCACACCCACCGACGCCAGCGAGGGCACCGGCGCCGCCGTGGCCCGCTGTCCGCCGGACAGCGACTCCGCCGGGATCCGAAGCCCCTCGACGATCCGGCGCCGGACCTCCACCGACGTCACCCGCCGCCGGCCGCGCTCGATGTCGCAGACGTCCGGCTGCGCCAGCCCGACCAGCTCACCCAGCCTGGTCTGGCTGATCCCGGCGAGCATGCGGTAGACGCGGAAGACGCCCGCCCAGTCCTCCCGCGCCACCGCGGCGGCCAGTCGCGGGTGACCGAACAACTCCGCAGAGTGATCCCCCATACGCCCACTATAGGGCGGTCCCATAGGCCCGCGGCATTGGTCCGCACCGCCCTCGCCCGCCACCGTCTACGCACCGAAGGACCACAGCAGAGCGAAACGGAGGGCTAATCCATGCCGGACCTGATCGGCGGCTCACATCCCGACCCGCTGCCGAGCGGGACCAGAGCGGGGAGGTCGACTGCCGGGTGCTCGCCCGCCGCCATCTGCGGCGGGCGCACGGCGTCGCGACGGTGGCACGCGGATGAGCGCCGGGACGAGCGGCGCGGGCGGCCCGGGACCGGTCCCCGCGCCTCCCGGGCCTCCCGAGCCCACCGGGCCCCCCTCACCAGCCGCGCCCGCCGTGTTCCGGGTGTCCCGGGCGCGGCCGGTGCCGCCGTGCCCGTTCCCCTGCTCGATCTGCCGCCGGAAAGGGCGGCAGGCCTAGTCGAACCAGCGGGCCTCGGCCAGTTCCTCCGCGCGGGAGGGGTCCTCCAGCAGGGCCGCGACCTCGAAGCGGCGCTGCCACTCGCCCGCCACCCACGCCAGGCCCGCCGCGACGCCCTCCAGGGTGGCCGCGTGCAGCCGGCCGTCCACCTGGCGCCAGTCGAGTTCCACGGTGCCCTGCGGGCCCTGGACCAGCAGTTCCTCGTGCTCGACGTAGGCGGTGGGCGCCCCGGGGAGCAGCTCGCGGACGACCTCGGGAACGGTGTGCGGCTCGCCCTCGGAGACGACCGGGGCCGGGAACTCCTCGCTGAGCCTGCGGACCTGGAACAGGTCGGCCAGGTCGGCGGCGAACGCCGGCCCGGCGGGCAGCAGCGGGCGGCCGACGGCCAGCGGCACCAGGTCCGGGACGTCGGCGACCAGGGCCTCGGTGGCCTCCACCACCCGGACCTCGCCGTCCACCACGGCCCGCAGGTCCTCGGGGAGCGTGACGGTCTCCGGGTCGAGGGTGGACAGCGCCGCGTACAGGGCGCGCAGCTGGGCCGGGGTGACCCGGCGGTCGGGGTCGGCGAGCCGCGCCAGCAGTTCGGCGGCGCCGCCGGGCTCGTCGAGCAGGGCGGCCACCGAGGTGCGCACGCCCAGCGCCCGCAGCACCTCGTCGTCCACCGCGGCCGTCTCGGCCTGGTCGTACAGCCCGGCGAGCAGCCGGTCGCCGCCGGAGGCGCGCAGGCCGACCGGGCGGCGGCCGTCGAGCACCGGGTGGTCGCGCAGCCACCAGGCGGTGTACGGGCGCACCGACTCGGTGGTGCCGTCCGGCAGCAGCACCCGCACCCGGGTGGTGATGGCGTCGCGCAGCGGCGGCTGGGAGAGCAGGGCGAGCGCCTGCGGCCACGCGTCGTCGTCGACGAGGTCGAGGTCGCGCACCCCGATGACCTCGGTGGCGACCGGGGGGACGTCGGTGGGCGGCAATTGGTCGAGCAGGTCCTCGCACCACACGTCGACGGCGTCCAGCAGGCCGGCGTCGTCCGGCTCGGCCCAGTCGGCGTCGCGCGGTTCCAGGTCGTCGGGGTCGAGGACGACGTCGGTCGCCCGGACCAGGGCGAAGGTGGCGAGCACCCCGACCGCGGTGAGCGGCTGCTCGCCCCAGCGGTCGGCCAGCTCCGGGTCGCAGCTCGCCAGTTCGCCTGATCGGATGATCTGCTCGAACGGGCTTCCGGGGTAGACGAGTTCACTCGCGGGGGTGAGTTCGCCGTCCTCGTCGGGCAGTGCCAGGGCGCCCAGCCAGGGCTCCTCGCCCGGGCTCAGGTCGGCGTCCCGGACCAGGCCCAGGACGATCCCGGCCAGCTCCTCGGCGTCCATGGCGGCCGCGTCGTCGTACCAGAGGTCGTCCATGTCCATCGAGCCGGCGACGGCGGTGCGCACCTGCGGGGTGCTCAGGATGGCCCGCGGGGTGGCGGTGACCGCGCCGAGCTTCTCCAGCAGCGGGTGCGCGGCGTCCGGGTGCGCGACCTTCAGGCCGAGGCGCCCGAGGCCCTCCGGCAGCGGGCCGCCGCCGGCCGGCAGCAGGATCTGGCGCGGGCCGATGACGGTGCGCCCGTCGGTCAGCGGCACCGGCAGCCCGGTCAGGCGGTCCGGGTCGGTGCCGGCCAGGGACTCGTAGAGCCGGTACCACCAGTGCGGGGGGCGCTCGGCGCCGGCCAGGCGGTCGATGGCCTCGCCCAGCGGGACCCGCGCCACGCCCAGGGTGCGCAGCTCCACGCGGCGTTCCAGGGCGGCGGGCAGCAGGCTGTTCAGCACCTCGGCCAGGACGCCGACGGTCTCCGCCGAGGCGCCCTCGACGACCTCGGCGCGGTCCGGGCGCAGCGTCGCCGCCTCGGCCTCCGCCTCCTCCAGGTCACCGGACGGCTCGGGGGCGCGCTCACCGGCCGGGCGGGCGCGCGGCAGGAACGGGACCTCGGGCAGCTGCCGCAGCAGGCGGCGGCGGAGTTCCGCGTCCAGCTCTCCGGCGCCCAGCGGTCCGGGCACCAGGTCGACGATCCCGGTGGAGACCGGCTGCCAGTCGCGCAGCAGCGAGACGTAGACCTCGGCGGCGCGGTCGGTGAGGAACGCGGTGAGCGGCCCGGGGGCCACATGGCGGCGGGTCGGGTCGAGCGGGAAGGACGCGATCAGCAGGGCGGGCAGCCCGAGGGGCTCGTCGGTCGGGGTGGGCGCGTGGATGACGGAGGCGGTGCGGGGGCGCGCGGGCGCGCCGTCCTCGTCCACCGGCACGGCCCAGGTCACCGACCAGCCGGGCCGCAGCCGCTCCTCGACGGGGCGGTCGCGCAGCAGGTCGGGGGTGAGCCGGCCGCCGGCAGTGGCGACCCGCCAGCGGGTGGTGCCCGCGGCGCTGTCCGTGACCACCACGTCGCCGCCGTCCACCTGATGGCGCGTCAGAGTCCGCTCGCCGTCCGGGGTTTCGACGACGATCTCGGCCAGGCCGGGCAGCGTCAGCAGCAGCGCGTCGTCGATCCCGGCGAGCAGACGGGTCGTCAGGTCCTCGGCGGCGCCGTCCCGCAGCGGCAGCACCACCACCGTGTCGTAGCCCTCCGGCGCGGCTCCCTCGGCGGGCAGCGGCAGCCGCAGCAGCGGCACATGGCCGTCCCGGCGCCGCACCTCGTCGGCGAGCTCCCCGCCCGCGACGCCCAGGGTCATCTCCCGCGCCTCGGCCAGCGACCAGCGCACCCCGCCGGTCCGGCCGACCACCGCCGGCTCGTCGCTGACCGCCAGGACCGCGGAGAAGCCGACACCGAACCGGCCGACCGCCGCGTCCGCGTCGTCGCGCTTGGCCGAGGCGCGCAGCGTGGACAGCGACTCGACGCCCGCGGCGTCCAGCGGGGCGCCGGTGTTGGCGGCGGCGAGCACCGCGTGCTCCCCGTCCCCGCCCCGGCACAGGGTCAGCCGCAGCCGCCCGGGCACGCCGGCCCGGACCGCCGCGTCCGCCGCGTTCTGCGCCAGCTCGACCACCAGCCGGTCGCGGTAGCCGCCGAGCGCCAGGTCCTCCTCGGCGTTCGCGTCCTCCCGGAACCGCGCCGGGGAGGAGGCCCAGGCGTCGAGCACGCTCCGGCGCAGCCGCGCGGTAGCGAACGGATCGGCTCCGCCGGTCTCGGTGCGCACCATTGCCGTACCGCCCACGTCGTCGTCTCCCTTGCGCCTGGGGTGCCCCTGGTTCACCCCTGCCCAATACTCGCGCGGTGACGTTACCGTGAGCGGTCGGTCTCCCGGAGCGGGTGGCGTGGCGGGACGCCCCGCCTCAGGAGTGGCCGAGCTCCTCGGCGGGGCCGTTCTCCTCGACGGATCCGTGCCGGTCCGGGTGCAGGTGCATCGGCTCGGGGTGGACCTCGTCGAGCACCGGCGGCGCCGGCTGCGGCGTCCTGGGCATGATCGCGGCCTCCGAGTGGGCCCCGCAGCCGTAGCCGAGGGAGACCACCCGCCCGTCCGCCGGGCTGAACCCGTTGGCGCACACGCCGAACGCCTGCCGCAGCGAACCGGCCATCGGCACCAGGAAACCGCAGGTCACACAGTGCGCGGGGGCGGCCTGTGCCATCGGGGTGCGCGCCCCGAAGGCGTCCTCCCAGCGCTCGGCGGCCTCGAACAGGCCCCACCGGGACAGGACGCGGGCGCGCCGCATCCCCAGCTCCTCGGCCACCGCCGGGATGGTGCCGCGGCGCGGGGCGGCGGGCAGCGCGGCGGGCGCCAGACCGGTGACGTCGACCTCCTCGCTGTCGACCAGCTCGGCCAGCTCCTCGGAGACCGGGGAGCTCGGCGGCGCCTCCTCACCGCCCAGCCAGCCCGGCTCCAGGCGCGGGTCGTCGGCCTCGGTCGGCAGCAGGTCGCCCGGCCCCAGGTCGCCGGGGCGCAGCCGCTCGCTCCACGGCACCCACTCGGGGGCCAGCAGCGCGTCGGCGTCGGGCAGCAGCGCGGTCTCGTCGACGGTGACGAGCTTGGCGCGGGAGGCCCGCGCCACGGTGACCGCCCACCGCCAGCCGCGGTAGGCCGGGTCGAGGCAGGCGAAGGAGTGCGTGACGACGCGGTCCCCCTCGGCCACCGCCCCGAGATGCCCGCCGACGAACTCCGCCCCGGCGATCTCCACGGCCGCCGCCCGGGCGAGCTCGACCGCCTCGGCGCACAGGCGGTCTGGGGTCCGGCTTCGCATCGCAGCACTCACAAGAATCGATTCTCTCCTACGCCGTATCACGCATGCGCCGACCAGCGCAGATGGTCAGAACGGAGCGGACCCGCGGACCGCGTCGACGTCCTGCCCGATCGTCCACGGGCGCGCCTGCTCCCTCCCATTCTGCGGGATTCGACGGAAGCGAGCAGCGACCCCCGATCGGCGGGCGGCGCGTGACGCACGGTACCGGTCCGCACGCCGCGCGGGAAGCCGGGGTCCCCACAGGGCCCCGCGAGGACGGCGCGCGGGCATCGGCGGGCGCCCCGGCGGAAGTTCGTTCCGGCGGCGGTCCGGCCCCGGCTCCCGAGGGGGCCGCGGAGTGACCGGCGGCACGCCGCGGGAGCCGCGGAACGCCTGTGACCGCCCGTCCGCACGGGGCAGGATGCTGTGCGTGGGAGCGTTGCGGATGTCCGACGCCGGGCCGGTACGACGGGCCGGCGCCCGCTGTGCCCGCGCGATGGCCCGCGGCGGCGGAGCCGTCCGCGCCACGATCCGCCGCGCGACGCACGCCCAGGGCGCCGGCGAGACCGGCCTGGCCAAGCTGATCGAACTGCACGCGGTGAACTCCGCCGGCGACATGATGATCACGATCGCGCTGGCCAGCACCGTCTTCTTCTCGGTGCCCACCGGGCAGGCCCGCGGCCGGGTCGCGCTGTACCTGCTGGTCACCATGGCGCCCTTCGCCCTGCTCGCGCCGCTGATCGGCCCGCTGCTCGACCGGGTGCCGCACGGCCGCCGCGCCGCGATGGCGATGTCGATGCTGGCCCGGGCGGTGCTGGCCTGGACGATGGCCTCCGTGGTGTCCACCGCGGGCCTGGGGCTCTATCCGGCGGCGCTGGGCGTCCTGGTGGCGTCCAAGGCGATGGGCGTGGTGCGCAGCGCCGTGGTGCCGCGCCTGCTGCCCGCCCGGATCTCGCTGGTCAAGGCGAACTCCCGGGTGACGCTGGCCGGGCTGCTGGCGACCGCCGCGGCCGCCCCGGTGGGCGCGCTGCTGCACCTGATCGGCCCGGGCTGGCCGCTGTACGCCGCCTTCGTCATCTTCGCCGCCGGCACGCTGCTGTGCTTCTCGCTGCCGCACACCGTGGACTCCGCCAAGGGCGAGGCCAGGGCGCGGCTCGCCGGGGACGGCGCCGAGCGGGCGGTGCGGCGGCCCGGACTGCGCGCGGTCGGCGGCCCGGTGGTGTGCGCGCTCCAGGCGAACGCCGCGCTGCGCGCGCTGTCCGGGCTCCTCACCCTCTTCCTGGCGTTCGTGCTGCGCGAGCACCCGCTCGGCGGGCTGGGCGCCGCGTTCTCCCTCGGCCTGGTGGGCGTGGCGGCCGGCGCGGGGAACGCGTTCGGCAACGTCCTGGGCTCCTGGCTGCGCTCCCGGCCGCCGGAAGTGATCATCGTGACGGTGCTGCTGACGGGGCTGGGCATCACGCTGCTGGGGACGCTCGCCTACAGCCCGGTGACCGTGCCGCTGGTGGCCGCGTCGGCGGGGCTCACCCAGGCGATGGGCAAGCTGGCGCTGGACGCGCTGATCCAGCGGGACGTGCCCGAGGAGGTGCGCACCTCGGCGTTCGCCCGCTCCGAGACGGTGCTGCAACTGGCGTGGGTGGCCGGCGGCGCGCTGGGCATCGTGCTGCCGCTGTCCGGGGTGCTGGGGTTCGCGGCCGGCACGGTGCTGCTGGCGGCCGGGGCGGCGCTCTCGGTGCGCCCGCTGCTGACGGCGGCCCGGCGCGGCGGCGCGACCCGGCCCCGGGCGGTCTGAGCGCCCGGCACGGCTCCGTACGGGGGCGGCGCGCACCCGTGCTGCCGCACCCCCGCGCAGCGCGGCCGGAGGGGACAGGTAGCCTCAGGCCCATGACCATTCGCCGCAGTGCCGCCGCCGTCGGTGCCGTGACCCTCGGGCTGCTCGCGCTTACCTCCTGCACCAAGCCGACTCCGCTGGCGACCGTCACCGTCGGCGGGGATTCCGTGAGCTCGGAAGCCTCCTGCTACAACGACGGGAAGCCGATCAGCGACATCAAGTCGTGCCTGAGCAAGGCCCCGGAGAAGACCATCACCGTCCACCCCACCGACCAGGTGCGGATCGGCGTGGACCCGGCGATCGCCGACAAGGGCTGGCTCATCGTCACCAACGGTTCGCCGCGCACCCAGCCCATGAAGGAGACCTACCGCTCCTTCTCCGGCTCGGCGTTCTTCACCGACTCCACCACCGGCGCCAGCGTCAAGTCGATCGTGCTGAACATCGTCGAGAGCGGCGACTCGTCCTCCGGCGCGGCCGGCGTGTGGACGTTCAAGCTGGTCCAGGCCGACCAGTAACCGGATGCGCCTGCTTGTCGTGACCGCCGTGGCGGCCGAACGCGACCGCGTGCTGCGCGGGCTGCGGGACGCCGCCGGCGGTGCGGAGGCCACCGCCGCCGCCGGTCCCGGATTCACCGCCGAACGCGTCACGGGCCCCGCCGCGCGTACCGACGTGCTCGCGGCCGGAGTCGGCCCGGCGGCGGCCGCGGCCGGCACCGCCGCGGCGCTGACCACCGCCGCGCTGGCCGGTGAGCCCTACGACCTGGTGATCAGCGCCGGGATCGGCGGGGGTTTCGAGGTCCGGGCACCGGTCGGCTCCTTGGTGGTCGCCGACGCGATCGTCGCCGCCGACCTGGGCGCGGACTCCGACGCCGGATTCCTGCCCGTCACCGACCTGGGCTTCGGCCGCTCGGCGCACCTGCCGCCGCCGGAGCCGGCCCGCGCCGCCGCCGCGGCGACCGGCGCCGTGCTCGGCGCGGTGCTGACGGTCTCCACCGTCACCGGGACCGCCGAGCGCGCCGGGGAGTTGCTGGACCGCCATCCGGGCGCCGCGGCCGAGGCCATGGAGGGCTTCGGCGTCGCCGAGGCCGCCGCCGCGCACGGGCTGCCGGTGCTGGAGGTCCGCGCGATCTCCAACCCGGTCGGGCCGCGCGACCGGGCCGGCTGGCGGATCCCGGAGGCCCTGGACGCGCTCGCCCGCGCCTTCGCCCTGCTCGTCCCCGCCCTTGTCCCCGTCCCGCCCGCGGCGGAGCCCGCGGCACCGTCCGCGATGGAAGCCGCGGCGGAACCCGCGGCGGAAGCCCGATGACCGGAGGCCCGATGACCGGCGACCGGCTGCGTATCGCCCACTCGCCCTGCCCCAACGACACCTTCGTCTTCCACGCCTGGACCCACGGCCTGGTGCCGGGCGCGCCGCCGGCCGAGGTGGAGTTCGCCGACATCGACATCACCAACGGGATGGCCGAACGCGGCGAACTGCCGGTGCTGAAGGTCTCCTACGCGGTGCTGCCGTGGGTGCTCGACGAGTACGCGCTGCTGCCGTGCGGCGGGGCGCTGGGCCGCGGCTGCGGGCCGCTGGTGCTCACCCGCGAGGCCGCCGAGCCCGCGGCGCTGGCCGGGCGGACCGTCGCGGTACCGAGCGAGCGCTCCACCGCGTACCTGCTGTTCCGGCTGTGGGCGGCCACCGAGGTGCCCGGCGGGGTCGGCAGGATCGTGGTCATGCCGTTCGACCAGATCATGCCGGCGGTCCGGGACGGCCGGGTGGACGCCGGACTGGTCATCCACGAGGCGCGCTTCACCTACCAGAACTACGGCCTGACCTGCCTCGCCGACATGGGCGAGCACTGGGAGGCCACCACCGGCCTGCCGATCCCGCTCGGCGCGATCATCGCGCGCCGCTCGCTGGGCGCGCAGCGGCTGCGGGAGCTCGCCGACGCCATCCGCACCTCGGTGCGCATGGCGTGGGACGACCCGGCCGCCTCCCGGGCATACGTCCTCGGCCACGCCCAGGAGATGGACGAGTCGGTGGCCGACCAGCACATCGGCCTGTACGTCAACGAGTTCACCGAGGACCTGGGCGAGGACGGCTACGCGGCCGTGCGCGGGCTGCTGACCCGCGCCGCGGCCGAAGGGCTGGTGCCACCCCTCGGCCCGGACGCGCTGGCCTTCCCCTGAGTTTCCCCCTGAGCCTCCCCGTGAGCTTCTCTGTGGGCTTCTCCGTGGGCCGTGCTCGGCCGCCTGGGCTCAGACGTCCAGCTGGTCGGCGACGGCCCGCAGCACGCCGGCGATCTTGCGGCCGTGCGCCTTCTCCGGGTAGCGGCCGCGCTGGAGGGAGCGGGCCACCTCCTCCAGCAGCGTGGTGAGGTCCTGGACGATCGGCAGCAGTTCGTCGGGCTTGCGGCGCTGGGCGGCGGCGACCGACGGGGCCGGCTCCAGCAGCGTCAGCGACAGGGCCTGGTCGCCACGCTGGCCGGCGACCACTCCGAACTCGACACGCTGCCCCGGCTTGAGCGCGGTCACCCCGGCAGGCAGCACCGACGAGTGCACGAAGACGTCGCCGCCGTCGTCGCGGGAGAGGAAGCCGAAGCCCTTCTCGCTGTTGAACCACTTGACCTTGCCGGTTGGCACGTCCGACCTCGTCCTCGTAGGTGAGAAACCCTGGGCACCGCGCCGGAAAACGCTCCGGATAGCAGTGCAGCGGGTCACCCGAAGACCCGCCTGTCACCAGGCTAATGGTCCCTGTGGGTGTGACAAGACGATTCCACCCCGGTGCTGCACCACCGCGGAGCGCACTTACCCTGGTGGGGTGAGTAGCGAAACCCGGCACGCCGGAGATCTGCTGGTGCGGATCGGCGCGATCATTTTCCTCGTTGGCGCGGTGGCGACCCTGGCCACCATCACGCCGCTGTTCATCGGCTCGCGTCCGCTGCCGACGGCGGCGTACTTCGTGTGCATGCTGATGGGCGTCGGATTCGCCGTGGCGCTGGCCGGACTGCTCCGGGCGGCCCGGGCGCAGCGGCGCGCGGCCCGCGAGGCCTGAGTGGCCTGAAGTGGCCTGA
>JBEHXI010000200.1:0-13801 GCA_048498775.1 Actinomycetota bacterium
GGGGGCCCCCGATTACACCCCGGACCCCTAGTGGGTCCGGGGGCGCCCCCGTCGTGCGTCCGGGCGGATCAGCCGCGCTGGCCGCCGTTCGCGTTGCCGCCGATGATCCCCGGCGGGAGCGAGAAGGTCGGCCACGGCACGGGGTAGCCGCCGTTGCCGCCGTTCCCGCCGGTGGTGCTGCCCGGCGGGGTGGTGCTGCCCGGGGCCGGCGTGGTGCTGCCCGGGGCCGGGGTGGGGTTGCCGATCGGGACGGTCGGCAGGCCCTGGGAGGGGGTGCCGGCCAGGGCGCCGGCCATGGCGTCCTTCCAGATCGGTCCGGGGGTGTCGGCGCCGAAGACCTTGTCGTGGTAGACGCCGCCGATGGTGATGTTGATCATCTGCCGCTTGTGGGCCGGGTCGCCGACCCAGACCGCGCCGGCCAGGTTCGAGGTGTAGCCCACGAACCAGGCTGCGTAGCGGTTGTCCGTCGTACCGGTCTTGCCCGCGCTGTCCCGGTCCGACAGGCCCGCCTGCTTGCCGGTGCCGTCCTCGACGACGCCCTTGAGGAGGGTGTTGATGGTGGACGCGGTGTTCTGGGACATCGCCTGCGAGCAGGAGGTCTTCGGCACGTTCAGGCTGCGGCCGTTCGCGTCGGTGATCGACTCGATGGCGACCGGGCTGCAGTACACGCCGTGGTTGGCGAAGGCGGCGTAGGCGCTCGCCATCGTCAGGGGGTTGACCTCCTGGGTGCCCAGGGTGATCGACGGCACCTGCTGGAGCGGCTTGCCGTCCGCCCGGTGCACGCCCATCTTCTGGGCCATCTGCACCACCGGGCAGATCCCGACGTCACTGATGAGCTGGACGAAGTAGGTGTTGACCGACTTGGCCATCGCCTCCTTCATGCCCATCGGGCCCACCTCGGACTTGTCCTCGTTGGGGACGACCTCGTTGCTGGTGTTCACCCAGGGCCTGCCGCAGGTGGACACCGGGCTCGGGTACGGCATCTTGTAGGGCGCCGGGTAGACCTGCTCCGGGCTGGTGCCGCTGTCGATCGCGGCCGCCGCGGTGATCGGCTTGAACGTCGAGCCGGACAGGAAGCCGGCGCCGCCGCCCATGCTCTGGTCGACGGAGTAGTTGATCTGCGTCTCGTGGTCGCCGAAGCCGTACGGGCGGGACTGGCCCATCGCCACGATCCGGCCGGTGCCGGGCTGCACCAGGGTGACCGCGGTCGCGACCGGGTCGCTGCCGTAGACGTGCTTGGTGATGGAGGCCTCGACGGCCGCTTGGGCCTTGGGGTCCAGGGTGGTGCGGATCGTCAGGCCGCCCTGGAGCCACCGCTTGGCGCGGTCCTGCCGGGAAGCGCCGAAGACCGGGTCGTTGAGGAACACCTCGCGGACGTAGTCGCAGAAGAAGCCGGCGCCGCTGACGGCGGTGATGCAGCCGTTCCTGGGGAAGCTCACCTTCAGGCCGAGCGGCTGGGCCTCGGCGGCCCGGGCCTCGGCCGTGGTGATGTCGTGGAGCTGCGCCATCCGCATCAGCACGGTGTTGCGCCGCTTGCGGGCCTCGGCCGGGTCGCCGATCGGGTCGTAGCGGGTCGGCGACTGCACCAGGCCGGCCAGGAGCGCGGACTGGCCGAGGGTGAGGTTCTTCGCGTCGGTGCTGAAGTACCGCTGGGCGGCGGCCTGGACGCCGTAGGCCTGCTCGCCGAAGAACGTGATGTTGAGGTAGTTCTCCAGGATCTTCTGCTTGCCCAGCTCCTTCTCGATCTGGATGGCGTACTTCAGTTCCTTGATCTTGCGGCCGATGGTCTGCTGGGTGGCCTCCGCGAGCGCCTTGGGGTCGTCGCCCGCCTCCTCGATGAAGACGTTCTTGACGTACTGCTGGGTGAGGGTGGAGGCGCCCTGGGCCACGCCGCCGGACTCGGCGTTGGTGTTGAGGGCGCGCAGGATGCCCTTGGGGTCGACCGCGCCGTGCTGCCAGTAGCGGGAGTCCTCGATCGCCACGATCGCCTTCTGCATCACGGGGCTGATCTGGTCCAGGGGGACCACGGTGCGGTCCCGGGAGTAGACCGTCGCGATCAGGCCGCCGTTGGCGTCCAGGATGCGGGACGCCTGGGACAGCGGGGGCTGCCTGAGGTCGCCGGGGAGGTCGTTGAACTGGGTGGCCAGGCCCTTGGCCGACAGCCCGAGGGCACCCGAGGCGGGCAGGGCGATGCCTGCCAGGACGACTCCGGCCAGCACGCTGACACCCAGGAATTTCGCTGCCTGCCGGGTCGAGTGCAGACCCGTGCCCGAGCGCTTGTAAGCCATGCAGAGCAGCCTACGTCTCGATTCTGAGGACGTGCGCCCACCTGTTCGCCTAGGCTGTGGGGTACGGGAGCCGCCCACCGGGTGTGCGTCCGTCCCCTTTCCTCACTCTTGTGGGTGATGAGAGCTGCCCCGATTCCTGGCATATGCCGGTCATATGGTCCGGGGGTCGGGCAATTCTCCCAGGTCACCCGCTCCAGGAGGTGTTGACGGGAAACCGGCGGGAAACCGTCGCGGAACCGTCGCAAAGCGGTACCGGTAGGCGAGATGAATCGCCGTTATGTCCGAAGAGTCGCTTTTATGTCCGGGTCACTCCGGTGGGTGATCCCGCGCGCACCCATAGTCCGTTCGGGCCATTCAAGATTGGGCCCGAAGGGGCTGTTGCACCCTGTTCCGCGCCCGTACTGTCCTCAACTGGCGGCGGTGAATATGCCGCTGCCGCCGTGGGGGAGCCCCGATTCGGGAGAGGACGGCGCCAGCATGAGCTGGGTAACCGACTGGAGTGCGCAGGCAGCGTGCCGCACCACCGACCCGGACGAACTCTTCGTCCAGGGAGCGGCACAGAACAGGGCCAAGGCGGTGTGCACCGGGTGCCCGGTGCGTACCGAGTGCCTGGCCGACGCGCTCGACAACCGCGTCGAGTTCGGAGTCTGGGGAGGCATGACCGAGCGCGAGCGCAGGGCACTGCTGCGCCGCCGCCCCACGGTCACCTCCTGGCGCGCGCTGCTGGAGACCGCGCGCCACGAGTACGAGCGCAGCATGGGCCTGCTCACCGAGCCCGAAGAGGACTACGCCGCAGCGGGCTGACCCTCCGACAGCCGTTCTCCCACCGCGCGCAGGCCGTCCAGGTCGTGGACGTCGCCGGGCAGCGCCGCGACCTCCGCCACGGGCACGTCGGGGTGGACCGAGGCGAAGCGTTCCCAGGTGCGGCGCTCACGCGCGACGACCTGCATCCGTTCCGCGTGCAGCCGGAGCAGGCCGGCGGCCAGGATCTCGCCGGCGGTGTCATCGCAGTCGGGGGAGTCGGCGCCTGAGGAGTCGGGAGAGCCGGGAGAGCCGGAACCGGGGGAGCCCGCGCCGGGGCCTCGCCTACTGGTGTTCCCGGACCCGTGATCGACAATGCCGGCGCCGGAAAGATTTTCTTCGGCGCCGGGATCGGCAACGTTCTCGGGCCCGGCGGGGATTGACGTCCCGTCGTCCCGCGCGCCGGTCTGCTCCGCGGCCCTGTCCTCCAGGGCCTCGGCGGCGGCCAGCGCGCGTTCGGCGGTCAGCCGGGCGGCGCCGCTGCCGTGCACCCGGTTGAGCACCAGACCGGCCAGCGGCATGTTCTCGGCGGCCAGCCGCTCGACGAAGTACGACGCCTCCCGCAGGGCGTCGCGCTCCGGGGCGGCCACCACCAGGAACGCCGTGCCGGGCGCCTGGAGCAGCTGGTAGGTGGCGTCGGCGCGCTTGCGGAAGCCGCCGAACATGGTGTCCATCGCGGCGACGAACGTCTGTACGTCGTTGAGGAGATGGCCGCCGACCACCTTGCTCAGCGCGCCCGTCATCATCGACATGCCGACATTGAGGAACTTCATCCCGGCGCGCCCGCCCGCCTTCGCCGGCGCCATCAGCACCTTGATGAACTTCCCGTCCAGGAACGACCCCAGGCGCTTGGGCGCGTCCAGGAAGTCCAGCGCCGAACGGCTCGGCGGGGTGTCCACGACGATCAGGTCCCACTCGTCGCGCGCCCGCAGCTGGCCCAGCTTCTCCATGGCCATGTACTCCTGCGTGCCCGCGAAGCCGGCCGACAGCGACTGGTAGAAGGGGTTGTCCAGGATCGCCTTCGCCCGCTCGGGGTCGGTGTGCTGGACGACGATCTCGTCGAACGTCCGCTTCATGTCGAGCATCATCGCGTGCAGCCGGCCGCCCGCGGACTCGTCGACGCCCGCCACCTCGCGCGGGGTGTTGTCCAGTTCGGTCAGGCCCATCGACTGGGCCAGCCGCCGGGCCGGGTCGATGGTCAGCACCACGACCGTGCGGCCGCGCTCCGCCGCCCGCACGCCCAGCGCCGCCGCCGTGGTGGTCTTGCCCACCCCGCCGGAACCGCAGCACACGATGATCCGGGTCTTCGGATCGTCCAGCAGCGGATCGATCTCCAGCACCGGTGTCTCCCAGCTCACGCGGCCTCCCACTGCTTCCGCACGCTCTCCGCCAGCCGGTACAGGCCGCCGAGGTCGATGCCGTCCCCGACCATCTCCAGTTCGCAGGTGGGCAGGCCGAGTTCGGCGATCTCGGCGCGCTGCCGGCGTTCCAGCGTCACCCGCTCGGCGTGCTCGCGGGCCTGCTCCAGCAGCGGGTCCACCAGCCGCTCGGCGTGGCCGCCGCGGCGGGCGCCGCCCAGCCCGGCCTGGGACAGCGCCTTGGCGACGGCCGCCCGGCAGCCGTCGTCCCACCGCCCGGCGCCGCCGTTCGGTGCTCCGCCGTCGCGGGCCACCGCCTCCATGGCCAGGTCCACCGCCCGGTCGTCCAGCAGCACCGGGCGGACCATGTTGATCAGCACGGCGCCGACCGGCAGGCCCGCGGCGCGCAACTCGGCCACCCCGTCCACCGTTTCCTGGACCGGCATCTCCTCCAGGAGGGTCACCAGGTGCACCGCGGTCTCCGGCGACTTCAGCACCCGCATGACGGCCTGCGCCTGGTTGTGTATCGGGCCGAACCGGGCCAGGCCCGCCACCTCGTCGTTGACGTTGAGGAAGCGGGTGATGCGGCCGGTCGGCGGGGCGTCCATCACGACCGCGTCGTACACCCGCCAGCCCGCGTCGTCCTTGCGGCGCACGGCCTCGCACGCCTTGCCGGTCAGCAGCACGTCCCGCAGGCCGGGCGCGACGGTGGTCGCGAAGTCGATGGCGCCCAGCTTCTTCAGGGCCCGGCCGGCGCGGCCGAGCTTGTAGAACATCTCCAGGTAGTCCAGGAGGGCGAGTTCGGGGTCGATCGCCAGCGCGTACACCTCGCCGCCGCCCGGGGCGACCGCGATCCTGCGCTCCTCGTAGGGAAGCGGCTCGGTCTCGAACAGCTGGGCGATGCCCTGGCGTCCCTCCACCTCCACCAGCAGCGTGCGGTTGCCCTCGCTCGCCAGGGCAAGCGCGAGAGCGGCGGCGACCGTCGTCTTGCCGGTGCCGCCCTTGCCCGTCACGATGTGGAATCTGGTACTGGTCGAGGCTGCCGTGGAAGCGCTCACCTTTCCGAGCCTAACCAGTCGCCCCCGCATCCACGCACGGGGCCGCCGACCGGCGGGGTGACGCGTCCTCGCGGGCCGTGCCGCCGGGCGCACCGGGCTGCCCGGCCGCGGCGGGGATACGGCTACAGTCGCCCCATGACGAAGTGGGAATACGCGACCGTGCCTCTGCTCGTACACGCCACCAAGCAGATCCTCGACACCTGGGGAGAGGACGGCTGGGAGCTCGTCCAGGTCATCCCCGGCCCGAACAACCCCGAGCAGCTGGTGGCGTACTTCAAGCGGGAGAAGCAGGCGTGAGCGCGGTCGAGGACAGGCTGGCCGAGCTCGGCCTCGCGCTGCCCGGCGTCGTCCCGCCGGTGGCCGCCTACCGGCCGGCCGTGCGGTCCGGCGCCTACGTCTACACCTCCGGCCAGGTGCCGATCGTGGAGGGCAAGCTGCCGGTCACCGGCAAGGTGGGCGCCGAGGTCACCCCGGAGGAGGCGGCCGGTCTCGCCCGCACCTGCGCGCTCAACGCGCTGGCCGCGGTGAAGTCCGTCGCCGGCGACCTGGACCGGATCGCGCGGGTCGTCAAGGTCGTCGGGTACGTCGCCTCGGCGCCGGACTTCACCGGCCAGCCCGCGGTGATCAACGGCGCGAGCGAGCTGCTCGGCCAGGTGCTGGGCGAGGCGGGGGAGCACGCCCGCAGCGCGGTCGGGGTGGCGGTGCTGCCGCTGGACGCCCCGGTCGAGGTGGAGATCCAGGTCGAGCTGAAGGACTGATCGTCACCGCTTCGGCGGTCCCCTCGAACAAAGCACCGGAAGCGCATAGCATCCGGTCATGACCACGACGCCGAACCGGAAGGGCTGGTTCCCGCCCTCCTGGCCCGACCGGATCCGCGCCCTCAGCGAGGGCCGGCTCACCCCTCCGGTGCCGCGCCGGGCCGCCACGGTCCTGCTGCTGCGGGACGGCGCCGGCGGCCCGCAGGTCCATCTGCTGCGCAGACGCGCCTCCATGGCCTTCGCCGGGGGCGCGTACGCCTATCCGGGCGGCGGGGTCGATCCGCGCGACGAGCGGCCGATCGGCTGGGCGGGCCCGGCGCTCGCCGAGTGGGCGGAGCGGCTCGGCCTGGGCGACGACCTGGCGGGCGCGCAGGCCGTGGTCTGCGCCGCGGTGCGCGAGACGTTCGAGGAGGCCGGGATCCTGCTGGCCGGGCCCGGCACCGACTCGGTGGTGGCCGACCTCAGCGGGGACGACTGGGAGGCCGACCGTCGCGCCCTGATCGCCAGGGAGCTGTCGTTCGCCGACTTCCTGGCCCGCCGGGAGCTGGTGCTCCGCTCCGACCTGCTCAGCCCGTGGGCGCGGTGGATCACCCCGGAGTTCGAGGAGCGCCGCTACGACACGTGGTTCTTCCTCGCGGCCCTCCCGGCCGGCCAGCGCACCCGGGACGCCGCCCTGGACGCCTCGGGCGAGGCCGACCGCACCGAGTGGCTGCACCCGGCCGCCGCGGCCGCCGGCTACGACAGCGGCGAGCTGACGATGCTGCCGCCGACCATCGCCACCCTGCGGGCGCTGGTGCCCCACTCCACGGTGGCCGCGGCCTTCACGGCCGGCCGCGAGCGGGACATGACACCGGTGCTGGCGCGCGCCGAGGTCGTCGGGGACAACGTGGTGCTCACCTGGCCGGGGCACGAGGAGTTCACCCGGGACGTCCCGCTGGACGGCCCCGGGCGGGCCGCCGGGGGAGCCGAGTGATGTCGGCGGGCCTGCTGCCCGGCGCCCCCCACCCGCAGGTCGGTGGCCGGGCGACCGAGCGGGCGCTGTGCGTGCTGGCGCCCAACCCGTCCCCGATGACCCTGGACGGCACCAACACCTGGATCCTGGCCGAGCCGGACTCGGAGATCGCCGTCGTCGTCGATCCCGGCCCGCTGGACGAGGGCCATCTGCGGAACGTGATCGCCACCGCGGAGGCGGCCGGCAAGCGGATCGGCCTGACCCTGCTCACCCACGGCCACCCGGACCACGCCGAGGGCGCCGCCCGGTTCGCCGAGCTCACCCGCACCAACGTCCGCGCGCTCGATCCGGAGCTGCGCCTGGGCGAGGAGGGGCTGGCGGCCGGGGACGTGATCGTCGCCGGGGGCCTGGAGCTGCGGGTGGTGCCGACGCCCGGCCACACCGCGGACTCGCTCTCGTTCCACCTGCCCGCCGACGCCGCGGTGCTGACCGGCGACACCGTGCTCGGCCGCGGGACGACCCTGGTCGCGCACCCGGACGGGCGCCTGGGCGACTACCTGGACTCGCTGCGCCGCCTCCAGGCGATGGCGACCGAGGGCCACATCGACACGATCCTGCCGGGCCACGGCCCGGTGCTCGCGGACGCGCGGGGCGCCGTCGAGTACTACCTGGCCCACCGGGCGCACCGGCTGGCGCAGGTCGAGACGGCGGTCGAGACCGGCCGGACCACCGCGCCGGAGGTCGTCGAGCACGTCTACGCGGACGTCGACCGCAGCCTGTGGCCCGCGGCCGAGCTGTCGGTGCGCGCCCAGCTGGACTACCTCAGGGAGCACGGCCTGATCTGAGCGGCGCTCGGCCCCTGTCCCGCGGGTACGGCACGCGGGACAGGGGCCGAGCGGATGATCAGCGGGAGCGCTTGGCCAGCCGCTCCACGTCCAGCAGGATCACGGCCCGCGCCTCCAGGCGCAGCCAGCCGCGCTGGGCGAAGTCCGCGAGCGCCTTGTTGACCGTCTCGCGGGAGGCGCCGACGAGCTGCGCCAGCTCCTCCTGGGTGAGGTCGTGCACCACGTGGATGCCCTCGTCGGACTGCACGCCGAAGCGCCGGGACAGGTCCAGCAGGGCCTTGGCGACGCGGCCGGGGACGTCGGAGAAGACCAGGTCGGACATGACGTCGTTGGTGCGGCGCAGGCGGCGGGCGACGGCGCGCAGCAGCGCGATGGCCACCTCGGGCCGGGCGTTGATCCACGGCTGGAGGTCGCCGTGGCCCAGGCCGAGCAGCTTGACCTCGGTCAGCGCGGTGGCGGTGGCCGTCCGCGGGCCCGGGTCGAACAGCGACAGCTCGCCGATCATCTCGGCGGGGCCGAGCACGGCGAGCATGTTCTCCCGGCCGTCCGGCGACGCCCGGTGCAGCTTGACCTTGCCCTCGGTGACCACGTAGAGCCGGTCGCCCGGTTCACCTTCGTGGAAGAGGGACTCGCCACGCGCGAGCGTGACCTCCGTCATGGAGGCGCGCAGCTCAGCGGCCTGCTCGTCGTCGAGCGCCGCGAAGAGCGGAGCGCGCCGCAGAACGTCGTCCACGAGGTCTCTCCTTGTTGACTACCACCGACCGGGTCCAGCCCCCATCATGCCGGACGGCAAAACAGTGCGATCAATCACAAGTGTGTCCTATGACGGCGCGAGAGCGTGCCCCGGGGTCGGATTACGTGGCGAATATCGCTTGCCGCAGGTGGATCGCGGTCCCGGGGCCGTACGCTGGCCGGGTGTCTGATACGCCCAGTGCCCGTGGGAAGCGGCGGGGTGATGGCTCCGGACGGGTGAGCCGCACCCCCGATTCCGCTGTGAGCGAACAAACCGCCGCCGGCAGCAAACGAGCCCCCGCGTCCGCCCCCGCCGCGGGCGCGCCGGCCCGCCAGGAGTCCCGCACCGCCCTGGTGCGCCGGGCCCGCCGGATCAACCGGGAGCTGGCCGAGGTCTACCCGTACGCCCACCCCGAGCTGGACTTCGACAACCCGTTCCAGCTGCTGGTCGCCACCGTGCTGTCCGCGCAGACCACCGACCTGCGGGTGAACCAGACGACCCCGGCGCTCTTCGCGAAGTACCCGACCCCCGAGGAGATGGCCGCCGCCAACCCCGAGGAGCTGGAGGAGCTGATCCGCCCCACCGGCTTCTTCCGGGCGAAGGCCAGGTCGCTGCTCGGCCTGTCCGCGGCCATCCGCGACCGCTTCGGCGGCGAGGTGCCCGGCCGCCTGGAGGACCTGGTCACCCTGCCCGGGGTCGGCCGCAAGACGGCCAACGTGGTGCTGGGCAACGCGTTCGGCGTTCCCGGGATAACGGTCGACACCCACTTCGGGCGGCTCGCGCGCCGCTTCGGCTGGACGGTGTCGGAGGACCCCGAGAAGATCGAGCAGGAGGTCGGCGCCCTCTTCCCCAAGAGCGAGTGGACGATGCTCTCGCACCGGCTGATCTTCCACGGCCGCCGGGTGTGCCACTCCCGCAAACCCGCCTGCGGTGCCTGCGCGATCGCGCCGCTGTGCCCCTCCTACGGCGAGGGCGAGACCGACCCGGTCAAGGCCCGCAAGCTGCTGAAGTACGAGATGGGTGGCGGCACCGGCCAGCGGCTCAAGCCCCCGCCCGGCTTCCCCGGCGGGCCCGCGCCCGCGCTGGGGGCCGAGTGAGGACGGCGCCCCCCGTCACGGCCGGCGGGCTGCCGTCCTGGCTCGACCCGGTCGCGCAGGCGGCCCGGCGGGTGCGGCCCGAGGAGCTGAGCCGGTTCCTGCCGCCGCCGGACGGCGGGCGGCCGTCGGCCGTGCTGATCCTGTTCGGGCACGGCGAGCGGGGACCGGAGCTGCTGCTGCTGGAGCGCGCCCGCTCGCTGCGCTCGCATGCCGGGCAGCCGTCGTTCCCCGGCGGGGCGCTCGACCCGGAGGACGGCGATCCGGAGAGCGAAGGACCGCTGCGCGCCGCGCTGCGCGAGGCCCGGGAGGAGACCGGACTCGACCCGGACGGGGTGCAGTTGTTCGGGGTGCTCCCCAGGCTCTACATCCCGGTGAGCGGCTTCGTGGTGACGCCCGTGCTCGGCTGGTGGCGCGAGCCCAGCCCGGTGGCGGCGGTGGACCCGGCGGAGACCGCCCGCGTCTTCACCGTCCCCGTCGAGGACCTCGCCCACCCCGCGAACCGGGCCACCGTCCGGCACCCCAGCGGCTTCCGCGGACCGGCGTTCCTCGTCTCCGACGTGCTGGTGTGGGGATTCACAGCCGGACTGATCGACCGAATTCTGCACTTCTCCGGCTGGGAGAAGGACTGGGACCGGGGCAACGAAGTCCCGCTCGCCGCGCGTGCATGAGACGGTATCCCGGTGAACGGGTTGGACGTCCTGCTGCTGCTCGCCGCTGTGTGGTTCGCCATTGTCGGTTACCGGCAAGGCTTCGTGGTCGGCATCCTGTCGGTACTGGGGTTCCTCGGCGGCGGACTGATCGCCGTCTACCTCCTGCCGATCATCTGGGATCCGGTCACCGGGGGCGCGAAACCGGGAACGTTCGGCGCGATCGCCGCGGTGGCCGTCGTGATCGTCTGCGCGTCGGTCGGGCAGGCGTTCACCACCCACCTGGGCAGCCGGCTGCGCACCCACATCACCCGGTCCCCGGCGCGCGCCATCGACGCCACCGGCGGCGCCCTGGTCAACGTGCTGGCATGGCTGCTGGTCGCCTGGCTGATCGGCTCGGCGCTGGCCGGGACGGCGCTGCCGACCATAGGGCGCGAGGTGCGCTCCTCGAAGGTCCTCACCGGGGTGTCCCAGCTGATCCCGCAGCGCGCCGACATCTGGTTCGCGGACTTCAGCTCCGTGCTGGCCCAGAACGGCTTCCCGCAGGTGTTCACGCCGTTCTCCAACGAGCCGATCACGACCGTCCCGGCCCCGGACCCCGCCCTCGGCCACAGCAAGGCGGCGGCGCGCGCCGAGGAGAGCATCGTGAAGGTCGTGGGCACCGCGCCGAGCTGCTCGAAGGTGCTGGAGGGCACCGGCTTCGTCTTCGCGCCGCACCGGGTGATCACCAACGCCCACGTGGTCGGCGGCGTGAAGGACCCCACCGTCCAGATCGGCGGCCAGGGCAAGCTGTACGACGCCACGGTCGTCCTCTACGACTGGCAGCGCGACATCGCCGTGCTCGACGTGCCGTCCCTGGAGGCGCCCGCCCTGCGGTTCGTCACCGGCGCGGCCCACACCGGGGACGGCGCGATCGTCGCCGGCTTCCCGGAGAACGGCGGCTACGACGTGCGCTCGGCCCGGGTCCGCGCCCGCATCCAGGCGCACGGCCCGGACATCTACCGGCGCGGCACCGTCAGCCGTGACGTGTACTCGCTGTACACGCTGGTGCGGCAGGGGAACTCCGGCGGCCCGCTGCTCACCCCGCAGGGCCGGGTGTACGGCGTGGTCTTCGCCAAGTCGCTCGACGACGACCGCACCGGGTACGCCCTGACCTCGAACGAGGTGAAGCCGGACCTCATCGCCGGGCGGACCGCCGGGCGGCCGGTGGACACCCAGGGCTGCGCGCTGTGAGCCCGCGCTGGCTGCGCGGCTAGCTGCGGGCTGTCGAGTGGCGTAGGCGCGCGCCGACCCAGCGCGCGCGGCGCCCGAGGATGCGGGGGATTCCCAAGGGGTTGCCCCGGTCCGGCAGCGTGGCAGCGCCCGGCGAGCGGTCGGCGGCGGTGCCACGGGGGTTGCGTGCTACGTCACGGTAGTCGTGCGTCCAGCCCATACCGAGCAAAGTGCCCGCGGTCCAAGGTCGGTAACCGCCATCCGATAGCCCAATTGGCTTATGCGTCCGGCATAGAGCTGACGGTCGGACGATCGTACGAAGAGTTCACCGGCCGTGGTCCGGGGCCCTGGCGTCCGGAGCCCTGGCAGGGGCCTCAGCGGCCTCGGCGGCCTCAGCGGTCCGGTTCCGGGTCCTTGAGCCAGTTGATCAGCTCGGCTGAGAAGACCGCCGGGTCCTCCTCGTGGGGGAAGTGCCCGAGCCCGTCGAACAGCCGCCACCGGTAGGGCGCCTCCACATACTCCCCGGAACCGGCCGCGCTACGCGTCCGCATCACCGGATCGAGTGAACCATGCAGGTGCAGCGTCGGCACCCGCACCGGCCGCTTCATCCGCCGGTAGAACTGCACACCGTCCGGCCGCGCCATGGAGCGGACCAGCCAGCGGTACGGCTCGACGGAGCAGTGCGCCGTCGAGGGGATCAGCATCGCCCGCTGGTAGCGCAGCACCGCCTCGTCGTCCGGCAGCCGCGGCCCGGACCAGTCCCGGATCAGCCGCCCGACCAGCGCCGCGTCGTCCGCCACCAGCTGGCGTTCGGGCAGCCAGGGGCGCTGGAAACCCCAGATGTGGGAGCTGTCGGTGGTCTGCCGGAAGTCCGCGAGCATCGCCGAGCGCCAGCGCCGCGGATGCGGCATGGAGCACACCGCGAGCCGCCGGATCAGCTTCGGCCGCATGACGGCCGCCGTCCACGCCAGGTAACCGCCCAGGTCATGGCCGACCAGGGCCGCGTCGGGCTCGCCGAGCGAGCGGATCACCCCGGTGACGTCCAGCGCGAGGTTGCCCGGGTCGTAGCCCCGAGGAGTGCGGTCGCTGCCGCCGACGCCCCGCAGGTCCATCGCCACCGCGCGGAAGCCCGCCTCGGCCAGCGCGGTCAGCTGGTGGCGCCAGGTCCACCAGAACTGCGGGAATCCGTGCAGGAGCAGCACCAGCGGGCCGTCACCGGCTTCGGCGATGTGGAAACGCGCCCCGTTGGCGGCCACGTCCCGGTGTGTCCAGGGCCCGTCGATGCGTACACCCGTCGAGTCAACGACCGTCATGTCCGAGAGCGTGTCACATCTGGCGAGCCGACGCGTCCCGGTTGTCGGAGCGGGGGTGCGGTTTGACGCCCTGCAGCGCCGTCATCGTCAGCTTCGCCGACGCGATGGAGCGCTCCGGCGGCTTGACCTTCTTGAACTTCGACCGGGCGAAGCCGGCGAGGATCGCCCCGACGAGCACCAGCGCGCCGCCCACGATCAGGAACGACCAGGCCAGGCCCAACCCCAGGTTGTGGATGCCGTACGCGGCCGCGAAGCTGAGCATGGGCATGGCGAACGCCACCGCGCCGCCGGCCGCGGCCAGCGCACCGCCACCGAGGCCCGCGCGCTTGGCGTCCTGCCGGAACTCGGCCTTGGCGAGCGCGATCTCGTCGTGCACGAGTGCGGACAGGTCCGCTGTCGCCGCGGCGACCAGTTGCCCGAGGCTGCGTCCGTCGGCCTCCACATGGACGGCCGTGCCGGACCGCTCCACTGCGCTCATCGCGTCCTCCGTTGGGTTCGGTGCGTGCTCATCCGCACCAGTTCCTGGATATCGCTCGATCATGCCCGACCATCGTCCCCGTTCGCGCTGCGGCGGGCCACTTCGCAACGGACGAGGGCGCCCCGCGCGTCCGCGGGGCGCCCTCCGGAGTGGGTGGTGGGGTCAGTCCTCGGTGCTGGTGGTGGGGAGTTTGGCTTGGATGAGGTCCATGACGGTGGAGTCGGTCAGGGTGGTGACGTCGCCGAGGGCGCGGTTTTCGGC
>JBEHXI010000201.1:0-13784 GCA_048498775.1 Actinomycetota bacterium
CAGTGGCTCAGGCGGGCGCGGTCACGAAGTCGATCAGCTCCTCCACCCGGCCGAGCAGCTCCGGCTCCAGGTCCTTGTAGGAGCGCACCGAGCCGAGGATGCGCTGCCAGGCGGCGCCGGTGTTCTCCGGCCAGCCCAGCGCCCGGCAGACCCCGGTCTTCCAGTCCTGGCCGCGCGGCACCCGCGGCCAGCCGGGGATGCCGACGGCCGAGGGCTTCACCGCCTCCCAGACGTCGATGTAGGGGTGGCCCACCACCAGCACGTCCGGGCCGGTCACCGCGGCGGCGATGCGCGACTCCTTGCTGCCGGGCACCAGGTGGTCGACGAGCACACCCAGGCGCGCGTCCGGGGCGGGCGCGAACTCCGCCACGATCGCCGGAAGGTCGTCCACGCCCTCCAGGTACTCGACGACGACGCCCTCGACGCGCAGGTCGTCGCCCCACACCCGCTCGACGAGTTCCGCGTCGTGCCGCCCCTCGACGTAGATGCGGCCCGCGCGGGCGACCCGGGCGCGGGCGCCGGGCACCGCGATCGAGCCGGAGGCGGTCAGCCGCGGGCCGGACCGGGCAGCCTGCCACGGCCGGGGGCGCACCAGGGTGACCACCTGCCCGTCCAGCAGGAAGCGGCGCGGCTCCAGCGGGAAGACCCGCAGCTTGCCGAAACGGTCCTCCAGGGTGACGGTGTGCCCCTCCGCGGTCCGCTCACAGCGCACCACGGCGCCGCAGAAGCCCGTGGTGGCCTCCTCGACCACCAGGTCCGGCTCCGCCTCGACCTCCGGAACGGGCGCGCTCCGCTTCCACGGCGGGGTCAGGTCCGGGCCGTAACTCCTGCTGCGCATGCGCCAGATGCTACCCAGCGCCGCGCCGGACACGGCTCGCCGCACGCCGGTGCCGCATCAGCCAGGGTCTGCCCCGTCGCGACGCCCGGCAGGGCGCCAGGAGTCCTAGGAGTCGCCGAACCGCTCCGCCAGCGTGTCGCGCTGCGCCCGGACGAAGCGGGCGTCCACCACCGCGCCGTGCCCGGGCACGTAGATCGCGGTCTCCCCGCCCAGCTCCAGCAGCCGGTCGAGCGCCGCGGGCCAGCTCCCCGGCACGGCGTCCGGGCCGGCCTGCGGCTCGCCGGACTCCTCCACCAGATCGCCGCAGAAGACCACCGCCGGGGTGCCGGGCACCACGACGGCCAGGTCGTGGGCGGTATGGCCGGGCCCGGCGGGCACCAGCAGCGCCGAGCGGTCGCCGCCGAGACCGATCTCACACACCCCGTCCACCGTGTGGTCCGGCAGGACGAGGGCGTCCACCGCCTCGGCGGCCTGCGCCGGGTCGACGCCGTGGCGCACCGCGTCCCGGAGCAGTTCCGCGCGGCAGGCGGTCAGGTGGTCCGCCAGCCCGGTGGCACCGTGGACCCGCGCGCCGGGGAAGGCGGGGGTGCCCAGGACGTGGTCGAAGTGGCCATGGGTGAGGACGACGTCGGTGGGCTCCCGGCCGGTCAGCTCGCGGACCTCGGCGAGCAGCCGCGCCCCTTCGGCGAGCGTGGCGCCGGTGTCGATCACCATCAGCACCTCGGTCCCGATCACCAGCCCGACCGTGGCGTCCAGGCCCGGCAGGCGCCGCCTGGCGCATCCCGGAGCGAGCTGCTCCCATACCCCGTTGTCTTCGTTCACACCGTGACGCTAACCGGCGGTCCCGGCCGGCGCGCGGGGCAGGGCCGGGCGGGGGGCTCGCGTAACCCGTCGCCCGGGTGGTGTGGCGCGCACCCTTGCCGCGGCCTTGTCACCTCGCCGTACACTTACTCAGGGGAACTTGGCACTCTTGCCTCGTGAGTGCCAAAGGGGATGAACCGGGACCACTGGCTTGGAGGTGTGTGCGCAATGCTGAGCGAACGCAGACTCGAAGTCCTGCGCGCCATCGTCCAGGACTACGTGGGCACCGAGGAGCCGGTCGGCTCGAAGGCGCTCACCGAGCGGCACCAGCTCGGCGTCTCGCCCGCCACCGTGCGCAACGACATGGCGGTGCTGGAGGAGGAGGGCTTCATCCAGCAGCCGCACACCAGTGCGGGCCGCATCCCGACCGACAAGGGCTACCGCCTCTTCGTCGACAAGCTGGCCAGCGTCAAGCCGCTGTCGAGCGCCGAGCGCCGGGCGATCCAGAACTTCCTGGACGACGCCGTGGACCTCGACGACGTGGTGGCGCGCACCGTGCGGCTGCTCGCCCAGCTCACCCGCCAGGTCGCCATCGTCCAGTACCCGTCGCTGACCCGCTCCACGGTCCGCCATGTCGAGCTGCTCTCACTCGCCCCCGGCCGGGTGATGGTGGTGCTGATCACCGACACCGGACGGGTGGAGCAGCGGCTGGTGGACACCCCGGCGCCGGTCGGCGAGACGCTCCTCGCCGACCTGCGGGCCAGGCTGAACAGCCGAGTGGTGGGCCGGCGCTTCACCGACGTGCCATCCTTGGTCCAGGACCTGCCGGAGTCCTTCGAGCGCGATGACCGCCCGACGGTGTCCTCGGTGCTCTCCACACTGCTGGAGACGCTGGTGGAGAGGACCGAGGAGCGCATCATGCTCGGGGGCACGGCGAACCTGACCCGGTTCGTCCACGACTTCCCCCTCACGATCCGCCCGGTACTGGAGGCCCTGGAGGAGCAGGTGGTGCTCCTCAAACTGCTCGGTGAGGCCAAGGACGCGGACGTGACGGTACGAATCGGTCACGAGAACGCCCATGAGGGCCTGAGCTCCACGTCGGTCGTCGCCATGGGTTACGGTTCCGGCAACGAGGCGGTCGCCAGGCTGGGCGTGGTCGGACCGACCCGCATGGACTACCCCGGAACGATGGGAGCTGTACGCGCAGTGGCGAGGTACGTCGGACAGATCCTGGCGGAGTCGTAAGTGGCCACAGATTATTACGCGGTTCTGGGCGTACGTCGCGACGCCGGCCAGGATGAGATCAAGAAGGCCTTCCGACGCCTGGCGCGCGAGCTGCACCCGGACGTCAATCCGGACCCGAAGACCCAGGAGCGGTTCAAGGAGATCAACGCGGCCTACGAGGTCCTCTCCGATCCGCAGAAGAAGCAGGTCTACGACCTCGGCGGGGACCCGCTCTCGGCGACCGGCGGCGCCGGTGCGGGCGCGGGCGCCGGATTCGGCGGCGCCGGCTTCGGCAACTTCAGCGACATCATGGACGCCTTCTTCGGGACGGCGTCCCAGCGCGGGCCGCGCTCGCGGACCCGCCGCGGCCAGGACGCGATGATCCGGCTGGAGATCGAGCTGGACGAGGCCGCGTTCGGCACGACCAAGGAGATCCAGGTCGACACCGCCGTCACCTGCACCACGTGCGGCGGCGAGGGCGCGGCGCCCGGCACCTCGGCCCAGACGTGCGACATGTGCCGTGGCCGCGGCGAGGTCTCGCAGGTCACGCGGTCCTTCCTCGGCCAGGTGATGACCTCGCGGCCGTGCCCGCAGTGCCAGGGCTTCGGCACGGTCGTGCCCACGCCGTGCCCGGAGTGCGCGGGCGACGGGCGCGTCCGGGCCCGTCGCACCCTGACGGTGAAGATCCCGGCCGGCGTCGACAACGGCACCCGCATCCAGCTCGCCGGCGAGGGCGAGGTCGGCCCCGGCGGCGGCCCGGCGGGCGACCTGTATGTGGAGATCCGCGAGCTGCCGCACGCGGTCTTCCAGCGGCGCGGCGACGACCTGCACTGCACGGTCACCATCCCGATGACGGCCGCGGCGCTCGGCACCAAGGTCCCGCTGGAGACGCTGGACGGCCTGGAGGAGGTGGACATCCGCCCGGGCACGCAGTCCGGCCAGTCCATCCCGCTGCACCAGCGCGGCATCACCCACCTGCGCGGCGGCGGCCGTGGCGACCTGGTGGTCCACGTCGAGGTGCAGACCCCGACGAAACTGGACCCCGAACAGGAGGACCTGCTGCGCCGCCTGTCCGCGCTGCGCGGTGAGGAGCGGCCGTCCGGCCACTTCCAGCCCGGTCAACAGGGCCTGTTCTCCCGGCTGAAGGACGCCTTCAACGGCCGCTGAGCCGACCTGACGCCTCGTACGGCGCCGAGACCCGTCCCGCGCCGGGGCGGGTCTCGGCGCGGTGCGCCGCCCATGCCAGGATGGCTCCATGTCCGAGCTGACCGCTTCGTTCCCCCTGCCGATCGTCCAGGCGCCGATGGCGGGAGGTGCCTCCCGCCCCCCGCTGGCCGCCGAGGTGAGTGAGGCCGGCGGCCTGGGCTTCCTCGCCGCGGGCTACAAGACCCCGGAGGCGATGCGCCAGGAGATCGCCGAGATGCGGGCGCTGACCTCGCGTCCGTTCGGGGTGAACCTGTTCATGCCGCAGACCGAGTCGGCCGCGGCTTCGGCGGTCGCGGTCTACCGCGAGCAGCTGTCCGGTGAGGCCGGCTGGTACCACTGCGAGCTCCCGGACCTGGCCATTGTCACCTCGGTGCCGGTGGACGACGCCTTCGACGCCAAGGTGGCGGCCCTGCTGGACGATCCGGTGCCGGTGGTCAGCTTCACCTTCGGCTGCCCGGAGCGGCCGGTCCTGGAGGCGTTCGCCCGCGCCGGCACCCACACCGTGGTCACCGTGACGACGGTCGGCGAGGCGGAGCAGGCCCAGGCGGCCGGGGCGGACGCGGTGTGCGTGCAGGGCATCGAGGCGGGTGCCCACCAGGGATCCCACCACAACCTCCCCGAGCTGGACGCCGCCGGAATGGGCCTGCTGGCGCTGGTCCCGGCGGTGCGGGCGGCCGTCGACCTGCCGATCGTGGCGGCGGGCGGCATCATGCGCGGGGAGCAGATCGCCGCCGTACTGGCCGCGGGCGCGGACGCGGCACAGCTCGGCACGGCCTTCCTGGTGTGCCCGGAGTCCGGCGCGCACCCGCTGCACAAGAAGGCGATGACCGACCCGGTGTTCACCCACACCGAGCTGACCCGGGCGTTCACCGGGCGCCCGGCGCGCGGACTGGTCAACCGCTTCCTGCGCGAACACGGCCGGTACGCCCCGGCCGCCTATCCGCAGGTGCACCACCTCACCTCCGGGCTGCGGAAGGCGGCCGCGGCCGCCGGCGACCCGCAGGCCATGGCGCTCTGGGCCGGCCAGGGGCACCGGCTGGCCCGCGAGATGCCCGCCGCCCGCCTGGTGGAGGCCCTCAACTCCGAGCTGAAGGCGGCGCGTTCGGCGCTGGGTGCCTCATGACCGCGCCGGTCTTCGTCGTCGACCCCGACGAGCTGGGGAGCCTCACGGCCGGGCAGACCCTCACCCTGTCGGGGCCCGAGGGCCGCCACGCCGTCTCGGTGCGCCGGCTGCGCGCGGGCGAGCCGGTGGTGCTCACGGACGGCGCGGGCACCGGGGCGTACGGGACGGTGGCCGCCGTGCGGGGCAAGGACGAACTGGACGTCGCCGTCGAGCAGGTGCGCACCGAACCGGAGCCCGCGCCGCGGATCACCGTGGTCCAGGCCCTGCCGAAGGGCGACCGCGGGGAACTCGCGGTCGAGACCATGACCGAGACCGGCGTGGACGCGATCGTCCCCTGGGCGGCCTCCCGCTGCGTCACGCAGTGGAAGGGCGAGCGCGGCGCCAAGTCGCTCGCCAAGTGGCGGGCGACCGCCCGGGAGGCCGGCAAGCAGGCCAGGCGGCTGCGCTTCCCCACGGTCGGCGAGCTCCTGACGACCCGTCAGCTCACCTCCGGGCTGCTGGCTTCCGCCGCCTTCGCCGCCGTCCTGCACGAGGACGCAGAACATCCGCTGGCCGGCGCGGAACTCCCCGCGCGGGGCGAGATCGTGCTGATCGTCGGCCCCGAAGGCGGCGTCGCCCCCGACGAACTGGACGCCTTCGCCGCGGCGGGCGCCCGGCCCTACCGGCTCGGCCCGACCGTGCTGCGCACCTCCACGGCCGGCGTGGCCGCCACGGCACTGCTGCTCGGCCGCAGCGGGCGGTGGGGCTGACCGGAGCGCCCCGGGACCGGCTCGCGAGCCCGCGGCGAGCGCCGCCCGGCCACGCTCCACCACCGCGCGCCCCGCGGCCAGCGGGCCGGGAATCGGCGGAACCCCCGCTGGCCCGGTCCGTGCGCAACTAGGGTGATCAGCGTGACGCAGCCTTCCTACCTCCGGTATCCGCATCTGCACGGCGATCTGATCACCTTCACAGCGGAGGACGACGTCTGGGCGGCGCCACTCGACGGCGGCCGGGCATGGCGGGTCAGCGCGGACAACCGGCCCGTGCGCCACCCGCGCATCTCGCCGGACGGCGAGCGGATCGCGTTCACCTCCACCCGGGACGGCGCGCCCGAGGTGTACGTCGCGCCGGTGGACGGCGGGCCGGCCAGGCGCCTGACGTACTGGGGGAACCGAACCACCGCGGTGCGCGGCTGGACCCCGGCGGGCGAGGTGCTGGTGACCAGCGGCCACGGCCAGGCGTCGCTGCGCCGCACCTGGGCGCACGCCGTCCCGCTCGACGGAGGACCGGCGCGCCGGCTGCCCTACGGCCCGGTCGGCGCGGTCGCCTACGAGGCGGCGACGGCGAGCGAGACGGAGGACCGTCCCCCCGCGGGCGTGCTGCTGCTGTCGGCCGGCATGGGCCGCGAGGCGGCCGCCTGGAAGCGCTACCGCGGCGGCACCGCGGGCAGGCTGTGGATCGACCGCGCCGGTCAGGGCGGGTTCCGGCGCGTCCACGCCGACCTGGACGGCAACGCCGAGTGCCCGCTGTGGGCCGGGGAACGCATCGCGTTCCTGTCCGACCATGAGGGCACCGGCGCGCTGTACTCCAGCCTGCCGGACGGCTCCGGCCTGCGCCGCCACACGCCCCTGGACGGCTTCTACGCCCGTCACGCGGCGAGCGACGGCCGCCGGGTCGTCTACTGCAGTGCCGGAGAGCTGTATCTGGTGGAGTCCCTGGAGGACGACGCGCCGCCGCGTCCGCTCCGGGTGCGGCTGGGCGGCCAGCGCACCGACCTCCAGCCCTACCCGCTGCGCGCCGCGCACCACCTCGGGGAGGCCCGCCCCGACCACACCGGCCGGGGCAGCGCCGTCGAGATCCGCGGCACCGTCCACTGGCTGACGCACCGTGAGGGCCCGGCCCGGGTGCTCGCCGCGGAACCCGGCGTCCGGGGGCGGCTGCCCCGGGTCTTCGACCGCGGCGGCGACGAGCCGCAGGTCGTCTGGGTCACCGACGCCGACGGGGAGGACGCGCTGGAGTTCGCGCCCGCCACCGGCGCGCCGGCGGGAACCCTCCCGGCCGGTGGCCGCCGCCGGCTCGCCGCCGGGCGGCTGGGCCGGGTGCTGGACCTGGCGGTCTCCCCGGACGGGCGCAGGACCGCGGTGGCCTCGCACGACGGCCGGCTGCTGCTGGTCGACCGGGAGACCGGCGAGGTACGGCAGGTGGCGGTCAGCGACAACGGCGACGTCACCGGGCTGGCGTTCTCGCCGGACTCGGCCTGGCTGGCCTGGTCGCACCCCGGGCCCGACCCGCTGCGGCAGCTGAAGATCGCCAACACCGCGACGCTGGCGGTCGCCGACGTGACCCCGCTGCGGTTCAACGACTTCTCCCCCGCGTTCACCGCAGACGGCAGGCACCTGGCGTTCCTGTCCGAGCGGGCCTTCGACCCGGTGTACGACGCGCACGTCTTCGACCTGTCGTTCCCCCACGCCTGCCGCCCCCATCTGATCACGCTCGCCGCGGACACGCCCTCGCCGTTCGGCCCGCAGCGGCACGGGCGGCCGCTGGGAGCGCCGGGCGACGACAAGGGCGACGGCCACGACGGCGAGCACGAGAGCGACGACGGCCGCCGCACGCCGGTGACCCGAGTGGACCTCGAGGGGCTCGCCGAGCGCATCGTGCCGTTCCCCGTGGAGGCGGCCCGCTACAGCGCGCTGCGCAGCGCCAAGGGCGGGGTGCTGTGGCTGCGTCACCCGCTGCACGGCGTTCTCGGCGCCTCGCTGGCCGGACCCGGCGACGAACCGCCCGCCACCACCCTGGAGCGCTACGACCTGGGGCGGCTGCGCTGCGAGCAACTCGCCCACGACGTCGAGGACTTCGCCGTCACCGGGGACGGTGAGCGCCTGCTGCTGACGACCGGCGGCAAGCTGCGGGTGGTCCCCGCCGACAGCAAGGCGTCCGACAGCGACGAGGACGGCGACACCAGCGTGACCGTCGATCTGTCCCGGATCCGGGTGACGCTCGACCCGGCCGCCGAGTGGCGCCAGATGTACGCCGAGGCGGGCCGGCTGATGCGGGACAACTTCTGGCGGGCCGACATGTCCGGTGTCGACTGGGACGCGGTGCTGGACCGCTACCGCCCGCTCCTGGACCGGCTGGCCACCCACGACGACCTGGTGGACCTGCTGTGGGAGGTGCAGGGCGAGCTGGGCGCCTCGCACGCCTACGTCGCCCCGCCCGGGGGCTGGTCCGACCCGCTCCAGCGGCAGGGGCTGCTCGGCGCCGACCTGTCCCGGGACGAGGAGGGGGTCTGGCGGATCGACCGGGTGCTGCCCTCGGAGACCTCCGATCCGCAGGCCCGCTCGCCGCTGGCCGCCCCGGGGGTGGCGGTGCGGGCCGGTGACGCCGTCGTCGCGGTGGACGGCCGCCCGGTCGATCCGGTCACCGGGCCGGGGCCGCTGCTGATCGGCACCGCGGACAAGCCGGTGGAGCTGACCGTCGTCCCGCCCGGCGGCGAACCGCGGGCGGTGGTCGTCATACCCCTGGCCGACGAGGGGCCGCTGCGCTACCACGACTGGGTGGCCGGCCGCCGCGCCCACGTCCACCGCGTCTCGGACGGGCGGCTGGGCTACCTGCACGTCCCGGACATGGTCGGCTCCGGCTGGGCGCAGCTCCACCGCGACCTGCGGGTGGAGGTCGCCCGTGAGGGGCTGATCGTCGACCTGCGGGAGAACAGCGGTGGCCACACCTCGCAGCTGGTGGTGGAGAAACTCGCCCGCCGGGTGGTCGGCTGGGACATGCCGCGCGGCATGCGGCCCGCCAGCTACCCGCTGGACGCCCCGCGCGGCCCCGTCGTCGCGATCGCCGACGAGTTCTCCGGCTCCGACGGGGACATCGTCAACGCGGCGATACGGATGCTCGGCATCGGACCGGTGGTGGGCACCCGCACCTGGGGCGGTGTCATCGGCATCGACTCGCGGTACCAGCTCGTCGACGGCACCGGGGTCACCCAGCCGAAGTACGCCTTCTGGGCGGAGGGCTACGGCTGGGACATCGAGAACCACGGTGTCGACCCGGACATCGAGGTCCCGTTCACTCCCGGGGACCATGCCGCCGGGCGCGATCCGCAGCTGGAGGCGGCCGTCGCCACGGCGCTGGAGGCGCTGGCGGAACGCCCCGCGAAGACCCCGCCGTCCCTGGACTGAGCCCGGCGGCCGGTAGCATGCGGGCCGTAGGAGCGAACCGTTGAAGAAGCGCGCGAACCGTAGGGGCGCGCCGGTGTCGGCAGCGACGCGACCCGGTGACCGGCGTACCGGCGTACCTGTGCGCCGCGGCCGGCGGGTCGGCACGGCGCCGGAGCCGGGCGTCCCGGCGGTGAGGCGGGCCGGACCATGAAGGGCAGTGACGCATCCGTGGCAGGAGAACCGCAGCCGGACTGCCTGTTCTGCAAGATCGTCTCGGGGGACGTCCCCGCCACCATCGTCCGCGAGACCGACACCACCGTCGCCTTCCGCGACATCAACCCGCAGGCCCCCACCCACGTCCTCGTCATCCCCAGGGAGCACCACCCGGACGCCGCCGCGCTCGCGGCCGCGGCGCCGCAGCTGGCCGCCGACGTGCTGCGCGAGGCGGGCGAGGTCGCCGCGGCGGAGGCGGTGGACGGCACCGGGTACCGCATCGTGTTCAACACCGGCAGCGGCGCCGGCCAGACCGTGTGGCACGCACACGCCCACGTCCTCGGCGGGCGCGGCCTGAACTGGCCCCCGGGATAAGGCTTGTCGGCGCGCGAGCTCGTCGTGCTGGGCACCGCCAGCCAGGTGCCCACCCGGCACCGCAACCACAACGGCTACCTGCTGCGCTGGGACGGCGAGGGCATCCTGTTCGACCCCGGCGAGGGAACGCAGCGCCAGATGCTGTACGCCGGGGTCGCCGCGCACGACATCACCCGTATCTGCGTCACCCACTTCCACGGCGACCACAGCCTGGGGCTGGCCGGAGTGATCCAGCGGATCAACCTGGACCGGGTGCCGCACCAGGTCATCGCCCACTACCCGGCGAGCGGCCGCCACTTCTTCGAGCGCCTGCGCTACGCCACCGCCTACCGGGAGACCGCCCGGCTGCGCGAGGAGCCGGTCACCGGGGACGGCCCGCTGCTTCCCGCGCGGGGCTTCACCCTGCACGCCCGGCGGCTGTCGCACCCGGTGGAGTCCTACGGCTACCGCCTCGTCGAGCCGGACGGCCGGCGGCTGCTCCCCGACCGGCTGGCCGCGCACGGCATCAGCGGCCCGGACATCGGGAGGTTGCAGCGGGACGGCGTACTGAACGGAGTGCGCCTGGAGGACGTCAGCGTGAAGCGCCCCGGCCAGCGCTTCGCGTTCATCATGGACACCCGGCTGTGCGACGGCGTCCACGCCCTCGCCGAGGGCTGCGACCTGCTGGTCATCGAATCCACCTTTCTGGACGAGGACGCCGCCCTGGCGTCCGAACACGGCCACCTGACGGTGGGTCAGGCGGCGAAGGCCGCCGCCGAATCCGGTGTTCGTCATCTGGTGCTCACCCACTTCTCCCAGCGCTACTCCGATCCCCTGCTCTTTGAACACCAGGCGCGGCGATCCGGTTTCACCGGTGAGCTGACCATCGCGCGCGACCTGGACCGCGTTCCGCTGCCGAAGCGCCGCTGAACCGCGACGCGGCTGCGGGCTGCGGGCTGCGGGGCCTCACCTCCTCCCGGCGAGGGCCGCGCCGAGAGCTCCTCGCTCCCCGGCGGTGACCGCGATCGAGCCGTCGGTGTCGGTGCGCAGGACGGTGGCGCCCTCGGCGCGCAGCGCCCCGATGGTCCGCGCGGCCGGATGCCCGTAGGGGTTGTCCCGGCCGACCGAGACCAGGGCAAGCCGGGGGCGCACCCTGCGGAGCAGCTCCGGATCCTGGTAGGACGACCCGTGGTGGGCGACCTTCAGCACGTCGACCGGGGCCAGGTCGGGCCGCCGCGCCAGCAGGTCGCGCTGCGCGGGCGGTTCGAGGTCTCCCAGCAGCAGGAACGTCAGGCCCGCGGTGCGGACCAGCAGAGTGACGCTGGCGTCGTTCGGGCCGTCATCGGGCAGCCCGTCCGGCGGCGGGGGCGGCCAGAGCACCTGCCAGTCCACATCGCCGAGTCTGCGGTGTTCCCCGGCGGCCGCGCGTATCAGCGGGATGTGCGCGGCGGCGGCCCGGCGGCGCACCGCCGACGCCTCCTCGGCGGGCGCGTCCAGGCTCGTCGTCTCGATCGCCCCCACCGACCGCCCGGCCAGGACACCGGGCAGGCCCGCGACATGGTCGGCGTGGAAGTGGGTGAGGACCAGCAGCGGGATGACGCGCACATCCAGTGCCCGCAGGCAGTGGTCGACCAGGTCCGGCTCCGGCCCGGTGTCGATGACCACGGCGCTGCCGTCGCCCAGGCGCAGGGCGAGGGCGTCTCCCTGGCCCACGTCGCAGACCGCGAGGCGCCAACCGGGCGGCGGCCAGCCGGTGGTGAACCGGGTCAGCGGAGCGGGCCGCAACACGGCGACCAGGAGCAGCAGAACCAGGCCGGCGCACAGCCACGGGTGGCGTACGAGCCGCCGGGCGAACAGCACCGCGGGCACCGTGACGGCGGCGAGCAGCAACCCGCCGGTCCAGCCGCCCGGCCAGTACAGCGCGGCACCCGGCAGTCCGCCACCGGCTCTCGCGACCGCGGCGATCCACCCGGCCGGCCAGCCGGCGAGCCAGGCGAGCGCCCTGGCGAGCAGCGGGGACAGCGGTGCGGCCGCCAGCGCGGCGAACCCCAGGACGGTGGCGGGCGGGACCGCGAGTTCGGCGAGGAGATTGCACGGGATCGCCACCAGGCTGACATGGGCGGCCAGCACGGCGATCACCGGCGCGCAGAGCACCTGCGCGGCAGCCGCTGCCGCGAGCGCCTCGGCTGCCGGACCGGGAATCCGGCGCCGCCGTAACGCGTCGGCCCACCGCGGGGCCAGGGTCAGCAGCGCGGTGGTGGCCAGTACGGAGAGCAGGAAGCCGTAGGAGCGGGCCAGCCACGGGTCGTAGAGCAGGAGCGCGGTCACCGCGGCGGCCAGCGCGGGCAGCAGGGTGCGGCGGCGCCCGGTGCCGATGGCCAGCAGCGTCAACAGCCCGCAGGCGGCGGCGCGCAGCACGCTCGGGTCCGGACGGCACAGCACCACGAAGCCGATGGTCAGCAGCCCGCCGGTCAGCGCGGTGGCACGCAGCGGCAGGCCGAACCGGGCCGCGAGACCCCGGCGTTCCGCGCGGGTCGCCGCCGCGGGCGGGCCGATCAGCAGGGCCAGGATGATGGCGAGGTTGGAGCCGGACACGGCGAGCAGGTGGGTGAGGTCGGCGGACGCGAAGGCCTCCTGCAACTCCGGGCCGACCTGCGAGGTGTCGCCGTCGACGAGTCCGGGCAGCAGCGCCCGCGCGTCCGGCGCGAGCGGCTCGGCGGCCGTGCGGAGTCCGGCCCGCAACGCTCCCGCAGTACGTTGCAGGGCCGAGGGCGGGCCGCTGACCACCGGTGGCCCGTGCGCGTACAGCACGGCGGCGACGCGATCGTCCGGCCGGGCCGGCGGCAGCAGCCGGGCGGCGATGGTCAGACGGGTCGAGGGCAGCAGCCGCAGCCAGGGCCCGGCCGGACCGCCGGGGTCCGCGACGAGCAGCACGGGTGCGCGCACGGAGGTGACGGTGCCGTGCGCGGTGACGCGTTCGGCGGTGCCCCGTGCCAGGACCGCGATCGGCGCGGTGGCCGAGCCGCGGACCCGCGGCCGGGTCTGCCGGGGGTCTCCGGTCAGCGTCACCTCCACGGTGGCCCGCTCCTGGCGGGCGGCCAGGGCCGGCAGCGGCCCGCGGTGCAGATCCGCCGAGGCGAGCACGGCGGAGGCCGCCGCGGCCCCGGCGCAGAGCAGAGCGGCCGCGGTGACCGCACCGGAGGACCGTCCGTCCCGTCCGCGCCGCACCGGTCGCGACGGCCGGCGGGCGCCGCGGACGAGCAGCACCGCCGCCGCGGCCAGGCACAGCAGCGCCCCGGACACCGCCCAGCGGACCGGAGCGGTCAGGGACACCGCGGCGGCGATCCAGGCCGCGAGCGCGGGCGGCACCAGCCGCAGATCCGCCGGGCCGCCCGACCGCTCGGAGCGGGCGGACCGCTCCGGGCGGGCGGCACCGCCCGTGTCTCCGGGGCCGGGCACCGGGCCGCGGCCATGCGGAGGCCCGCCGTGCGGGACGCGGCCGCCATGCGGGGAGCGGCCGCCGTGCGTAGACCCGCCGTGCGGGACGCGGCCGCCATGCAGGGCACGCCCGCCGTGCGGAGACCCGCCGTGCGGAGGCCCACCATGCGGGATGCGGGCGCCATACGGAGACCCGCCGTGCGGGGCACGCCCGCCGTGCAGGACGCGACCTCCGCGCGAGGCGCGCCCCTGGCTACCGCGGCGCACCGCACCAGCCGGGCCGAGGTCCGTACCGCCACCCGCCGACCCGGCACCCCGCGTCCCGCCGCCGCGCGGGGCCCGGCCCCCGCGCGAGGCGCGCCCCTGGCTACCGCGGCGCACCGCACCAGCCGGGCCGAGGTCCGTACCGCCACCCGCCGACCCGGCACCCCGCGTCCCGCCGCCG
>JBEHXI010000202.1:0-13692 GCA_048498775.1 Actinomycetota bacterium
CGATGGGCCGTCGCGGGACGACGGCAGGAGCGGAGCACAGCCGGGTGCCCTGCGGGTGGGGCTCGGAGGTGGAAACCACCAAGCCCCACCCGAGGAACCGCTGGGTACTCGCGCCGACACCCCGTCCACCGTGTGGGCCGCTCGAGAAGTCCATCGCCGCAGGTGGTGACGGTGACAGGTCGTCCGTGAGCCCACGACCGGGTGTTCGTGGGCCACCATCGGCACTGCTTCGCAGCGATGCCGCGAAGAACGCGGAGCTGCTCGTACTCCGCCACGAGACGCGGTCCCGCGCCGACAGTTGATCCGGGCGATCGGCTACGAGACGGCGTACCGCTGCTGGTTCGCAGCTCTCTCCGGACTCGTACTCCGTCGGCGCCGGCGCGATCGAGCCGGCGGCTGACCTGCGCCCGCCGGTCAGCCGGCGACCCGCCCGATGCGGACCCTCCACACCTCCGGCCCCTGCTCCAGGTACTCCCAGGTGAACCGGTCGGCGTGCTCGGCGGCGAACTGGTAGTACAGCGGCTTCGGGTCGTGGTCGTTGACGAGGACGAAGTGCCCGCCTGCGGCGAGTGCGCCGTAGGTGGCGAAGATGAGTTCGTGCCTGCGCGCGGGGATCTCCTGGCGGACGTCCAGTTCGATGCCGGTTGTGGTCATGACGCTCTCCTTGCTTGAGGGGCTGGGGGTGGACGGGGCTTCGCCGGCCGGCAGGCGGGCGAGATAGTGGAGCAGGCCGTTGATCCGGTCGGCGGCACGTGGATGGTCGGTGCGCAGCGCCGCCCACGCGTGGCCGGCCAACCGGCCGGCCAGTTCGGCATGTCCGGTGCCGCCGAGCGCGCGCAGGGCGCGTACCAGCAGGTCGACGGCTGCTGCCATCTCCGCGCCCGCGCCGCTTCTCCGGTGCGCGGGCGGTTCGGCGGGTGTCTCGGCCGTCTCCGTGGTCGTCTCCGTGGTCGCCTTCGCGGCTCTCGAGCCCAGGTCTGCCCGGTGCCCGGGCGTGGTTCCCGGGCGTGCGCTGTCGCTGATCACGGAGTTCGCGTGCTGCTGCTGCTGGTGGTGGTGATGTTCGGTCCGGTCATCGTCGGCTCCTCCCTTGGGCGGCACAGCTGAGCCTTGTTTTTACAATAGCACTCGTAAAAACTATGGTGGGTGGTGACCACCTGCGAAAGGGGACGTCGATGACACGCCAGGGCGAGCCGCTCGACATGGCCGCGACGGCCGCCGGGCCGGTGACGGACGGTGAGGTACTCGAGTTGCTGGGTGACGTGATCGACCCCGAGCTGGGCGTGGACATCGTCAACCTCGGGCTGGTGTACGGCGTCGAGATCGGCGCCGACGCGGTCGTGGTTCGGATGACGCTGACCACGCCCGGTTGCCCGCTGCACGCATATCTGGACGACGAGATCAACCGCTGCCTGGCGCAGCTGCGCGGTGCGCCGAAGGTCGTGGTGGATCTGGTGTGGGAGCCCCGGTGGGAGCCGCGGATGATGACCGATGAGGCCAAACGGATGCTCGGGTGGTCCCGGTGAGCGGGGTGGCCGCGGCGGACCCGGTGTCCGGACCGGTCCGCCGCACGGGGCGGTCGGCCTGGGCGGCGCCCGCCATGGCCCTCGGGGCGGTGGCGCTGCTGACCGGGCTGTGGGCGGGGCTGCTGCGCCTTGGGCTGCGGGTGCCGGCCGGACACACCGGTCTGGCCGAGTTGCACGGCGTGTTGATGCCGTTGGGGTTCCTCGGGACGCTCATCGCCGTCGAGCGCGCCGTCGCGCTGAATCAGGGGTGGGCGTGGCTGGCTCCGGCGGCCTGCGGGATCGGCACGCTGTGGCTGGTCGCCGGGCTGCCGGCCGGCACCGGTCAGCTGCTGATCACCGTCGCCGGGTTCGGGCTGCTGGCGGTGTTCGCGGAACTGCACCGCATCCAGCCCTCCTTGCACAACGCCGTCCAGGGCGCGGGCGCCGCGTGTTGGTGCGCGGCCGGGACGCTGTGGCTGGCCGGCCGGGATCTCGGTGTGCTGGTGCCATGGCTGGCCGGGTTCCTGGTCCTCACCATCGCCGGTGAACGCCTGGAACTGTCCCGTCTGGTCGCGCTCACCGCACGCGGCCGTGCGCTGTTCGCCGGCGTGGTCGCGGTGCTGCTGGCCGGCCTGGGCGTCTCGGTGGCCGCTCCGGCGATCGGGGTGCGGGTGGCCGGGCTGGGGCTGCTTGGCCTGGCCTGCTGGCTGGCCACGCACGACATCGTGCGCCGGACGATCCGGATGCGCGGGGTCACCCGGTACATGGCCGTCGCGCTCGCCGCGGGGTACGTGTGGCTGGCGGTCGGGGGCGTGCTGTGGTCGGTGTTCGGCCGGCAGGACGACGGCTTCGCCTACGACGCCATGCTGCACGCCGTGTTCCTCGGCTTCGTCATGTCCATGGTGTTCGCGCATGCCCAGGTCATCGTGCCCGCGGTGCTGCGGGTACGGCTGCCGTACCACCCGGTCGTCTACCTGCCGCTCGGCCTGCTGCACGCCTCGCTCCTACTGCGGCTGGTCGGCGGGGACGCGATGGGCGACACGCCGGCCTGGCAGGCCGGTGGCGTGGCGAACGAGGTGGCCGTGCTGGCGTTCCTGGCCCTGACCGCGGGCACCGCGGTCAGGGCCAGGCGACGGGCCACCGGCGTGGCCGACCGCGTGAGCCCACCCACGACCGGCTCACCCTGACCTGCGCTGCTGTACGAAGAGCGCTGCCGCACGAAGAACACAGTTGGTGACGATCGAAGGGCGGCCAGAGCCGGTCACTCCTGCGCGACGCGGGTGCGACGGCCCGGCCGGATGGACAGGAGAGCCCGATGGGTACCGAGACAGTGGCCGATGCGCTGGAGCGCGAGCATCACGAGATCGATGAGGGCATCGAGACATTCACCGCAGCCATCACCGGCGGCACGCCCGACCGGCAGCCGCTCATCCGCGCGGTGGCGGCCTTGCGCCGGCACATCTACCTGGAGGAGGAGTTCCTCTTCCCGCCGTTGCGGGCAGCGGGTCTGGTCATGCCCGTCTTCGTGATGGTGCGTGAGCACGGGCAGATGTGGAAGATCCTGGACGCGCTCGATGACGAACTGCGCGACGGGGCCGTGCGGGCGTCCGTCGCGGACCTTCTGCGTGATCTCCAGGAACAACTGGCCGCCCACAACCCGAAGGAGGAACAGATTCTCTACCCGCAGACCGAGCAGACGCTGAGCGTGGCCGCCAAGACCGAACTGCGGGAACTGCTGGACACGGGACAGCTCCCCGAGGGGTGGGTGTGCGAGGCACTCCGGTCCTGACACCGCCCGGTACGCGTGCCGGCTGACCGGGCCGATGACGCGGCTGTTCGTCGGGCCCGTCCGGACGAGCAGGTCGGGCCGGGCACGACGTGCGGCGCCGCCGTGTGTGGGCATCGGCATCGGTGAGTTCGGCGGTGTACCGTCCGTCCATCCCCGGAACCCCGCCGACGGGGTGTCGGGGGCCGAGCCCCAGTGGTCAGTTGGGTCCGATCCGGGCCAGCACCAGTCCGGTCGGGATGCTCACCAGCAGCACGACCACCAGCAGCCGGAAGCCGTACAGCCACCACCGCCGCGACCTCGTGTCATGCCGGGCACCGCCTCGAACCGCGTCGGCCAGCAGGGCCAAGCCGATCACCAGGACCACTCCGCCCAGGTCCACCAGCGGCAGCACGCCGGTCAACGTGCCGACCAGCACGGCGGCGTTGCCCAGGTTCCACGCGCCGAATTGCGCGGCCACGCGTCCGCGCGCCGGGGGGCGCGGTGCGAGCGCGGCCTGCCCCCATCCGAGGGCGACCTGCGCGACGCCGGCCACCAGCACCAGATAGGCCGCCGCCCAGGACCCGTGGGTCGACGGCGCCGGGGCCGTGGCGGCGGCGACGAGGCCCCCGGCCACCACGCACACGACACCGGCCGCGGTGAACGGTGCCGTCACGAATTTACGATCCGCGTCCATAGAAACAATCCTACCTAGTGAAAAACGCGGGGGAGCCCCTGACCCTCGGATGGGCCAAGGTGATGACGGCAGATCGAGTCCACTGCGACCAGGGTGCGACCAGGGCGCGACCAGGGACCTTCGTCCCTGTCGGACGCGTGGGGGCGTCCCGTACCCTGGCCTCGTTTCTACGATTAGTGTTGTGAGAAAGATGGGGCGGTCGAGCGGGTTGACTGACCATGGACCGGAACCGGTGCCGAGCTACCGGCGCCCACCGCTGACCGAGGGTGCCTCGTCGCGGCGCCGCCGGCACTCCGTGGCCGCGGGCCTGATCGCCGGTTACCTCGTGGCGGCGGTCTGCGTGGTGGTCGCGCACCGCCTGGTGGCGATGCCGCAATGGCTGGCGCTGCACCTGCTGGTGCTCGGCGCGGCGAGCAACGCCGTGTTCGTCTACAGCCGGCACTTCGCCCAGGCGCTGCTGCACGCACGGCCGGAATCCGAACGACCGGCCCACGTCCGGTTGGCCGGATTCAATCTCGGCGCGGTCGCCGTCCTGACCGGCATGTCCGCCGGCCTGCCGTGGGTGGCCGTGGCGGGGGCGGTCACGGTGATCGCCGCGGTGGTCGCGCACACGGCCAGCCTGGTCGACATGGCCCGGACCGCCAGCCTGTCCGGGCGGTTGCGGATCGTGGTGTGGTACTACGTCGCCGCCGGCACCGCCCTGGCCATCGGCGCGACCCTGGGCGGGCTCCTGGCCGGCGGTGCGGTGCGCTCCACTCGCTGGGAAGAGGCGCTCCTTCTCGCCCACGCCCACCTGAACCTGCTGGGCTGGCTCGGCCTGGTGGTCGTCGGCACCCTGTTCATGCTCTGGCCGGCGGTGCTGCGCACCCGCATGGCCGACAGCGCTCCGCGGTGCGCGCGGCAGGTCCTGGTGATCATTGTCATCGGTCTGACGATGGCGGTTGCCGGCGAACTCCTGTCCGGGCTGTTCACGCCGGCGCACTGGCCGGCCGCCGTCGGCATGGCCGGCTACGCCGCGGGCGTCACGTACTCACTGCGCCCCCTCGTCGCCGAGATGCGGGCCAAGCCTCCGCGCACGGCCGCCCCTCTCGCTCTTCTGGCCGCCACCGGCTGGCTGCTGGCCGCCTTGGCCGTCGACGTCGTCGGGCTCGCCCTGGGCGGTGCGACGGCCGCCGGCCTGCTCGGCCGGCTGCTGGTGCCCGTGCTGGGCATCGGCGTGATCGCCCAGGTCCTGACCGGTGCGCTGACCTTCCTTCTCCCGGTCACGGTCGGCGGCGGACCGGTCGGCAACCGCCGGATGACCGAGGTGCTGGAGTACGCCTGGCTGCCTCGCTCCCTCTTCGCCAACCTCGGGGTACTGCTGCTGGTCCTGCCCACCACGGGCGGGCCACGCGTACTGGCGTGGACCCTGGTCGTGATCGGGATCGGCTCGTTTCCGGCACTCGTCGCCGCCTCGCTGCTCACCGTCCGCCGAGCCGCCGCCTCGACCCGTGCCGGTACCGGCGGTGCCCCGGAGCGGCGGTGGCGGGCGCCGGGTCGCACGGGTCTCGCCGTCGGATCCGTGATCGCCGTCCTCGCGGTGCTCGCCCTGATCGGCGCCGGCACCGGCATCTGGTCCGGCCACACCACCGACGCGACCAGCGGTTCGGCCGCGACGGCGACACCGGGCGTCCCGGTGCCGGTCACCCTGGACGAGTTCGCCGTCACGCCCTCCACGATCACCGTCGCTCCGGGCACCGACCTGACCGTGACCGTGCACAACGCCGGCCGGATGAGCCACAACCTCCTCCTCGGCGGCCGGCACGGCACCAGGATGCTGGGACCCGGCCGGCAGCAGACCGTCGACCTGGGCATCGTCACCCACGACGAACAGGCGTGGTGCACGGTCCCGGGCCACCGCGCGGCCGGCATGGTCCTCACCATCCGCACCACGACCTCCACCGCCCCGCCCGCGGCCACCCGGCCGGACCCGTCCATGCCCGGCATGGACATGGGCAGGAACTCGTCCCCGTCACCGGCCTGGCGGCCTTACGACCCGGCCCTGCGCCCGGCCACCGGCGGCACCGAGCACCACCTGACGCTGCGCGTCGAGCAGACCACCATCGAGGTCTCCCCGGGCGTGCGGCAGCGGGTCTGGACCTACAACGGCACCGTGCCCGGCCCCGTACTGCACGGACGGGTCGGCGACCTGTTCACCGTGCGCGTGATCAACGGCGGCGACATGCCGCACTCCATCGACTTCCACGCGAGCCAGGTCGCCCCCGACACGGTCATGCGGGACATCCCACCGGGCGGCCAACTGACCTATCAGTTCCGGGCCGATCACTCCGGAGCCTGGCTCTACCACTGCGCCACCGCGCCGATGATCCAGCACCTCGCCATGGGGATGTACGGCGCGGTGATCATCGATCCGCCCACGCTGGACCCGGTCGCCGCATCGGAGGTGCTGGTGCAGTCCGAGTTCTACCTCGGCGCGAAGGGCGACGTGCCCACCATGTCCCGGTTGCTCGCGGCGAACCCGGACCTGGTGGTGTTCAACGGCTACGCCGACCAGTACCGTCACGCTCCCATCCATGTGCCGGCCGGGAAGCGCATCCGGCTGTGGGTGCTCGACGCCGGGCCCAACGAGCCCAGCGCCTTCCATGTCGTCGGCGCCCAGTTCGACACGGTCTTCAAGGAAGGCGCCTACCAGTTGAAGCCCGACAACCCGGCCCGTGGCGCAGCCCAGGAACTGGACCTGCAGCCCGGTGAAGGCGGCTTCGTGGAACTCACCCTGCCCCAGCCCGGCGCCTACACCATCACCACCCACCGCCTCGCCGACGCCGAACGCGGCGCCATGGGCACCCTCGCTGCCGGACCGTGACCCGACACAGCGGCCACCGCCCGGTAGCTGCCGGATACCGCGTCCGTGCCGGTCACAGCTCTGAGCCCCGGCCAGCGGTGCGCGGCCGGCAGGTCATGCGGGAAGGCTGCCGCCCCGCCGCGGTGCCATGTCCGAGATCACTGGAGACCACTGGAGACCACTGGAGCTCACTGAGTGCCGGGGTCGTCGTAGTCGTCGAGAAGGGGGCTGTGGCGTTCGGTGAGTGGGCCGACGCCGAGGTCTTCACGCATGAGCTTGCGCATGGTGGCGGCCGCTTTGCCGCGTGCCTCCCAACGGGCTCGATCCTCCGCACTGCTGACAGCGGTGCCGGCGACGTAGCCCTCGCAGATGCGTCGCAGGCAGTGGAACACGCTGTTGGAGGCCTTGACGACGGGTTGGGGCGCGATGAGCCACATCCGTTCTGACGCGATGCTGATGCCCGAGTCCCGAAAGGCTTCGCGCAGCGCAAGCGCCCGCTCATCCTCGGAAGGGTGCTCCCGCCTGGCCAGGGCCCGCAGGGTCTCCCCGAGGACCTTCACCGTGGTGGTGTACTGCGTGTAGACGTCGAGCCGCAGCCGAAGGGCTTCCTTGTCATCCTCGTGCTTCCACCGATTCCGATCGGCGATGAGCGTGGCGACGATGCCGATCGCGGCCCCGGCCAGGGTGGAGAGCAGTGGCAACCAGTCCATGCGGGCCAGCTTGGTCCATTCCGTGACGGCGGCACCAGGCTCCCCGGGCGTACTGTGCTGTCCCGTCGGCGTGCACAGACGGAGTCGGCGGCGCCCCGTCGGATCCGGCACCGGATCGCGGTTCTCGGCTACAGGAGGACAAGCAGCTTGGTGCCCGGCACCAACTTCCGGTTGACGGAGGTGGATTGGACGAACACGGTGTACGCCGGGTTCTCGCCCGGCTTCACGGTGACCTCCGACTCCGGCAGGCCGAGCAGCCGGCGGGCCGCCGGACCCGAGAACACCTTGCCTGTCATCTGGCCGGTGGCCGGGTCCTTCTCGGCCACGGCGAGCTGCTTGTTCCCCTGTATCCTCTCCCGCTTGGACAGCTCGTAGAAGGCGCAGCCGGTCCTGTACGGGTGTCCGGCGCGGGTGACGAAGTCGCGGATCTGTATCTGCTGATCGACCGGGATCAGGATGTACTTGCCGATGTCCAGGGCGTCGAGATTGGCCTTCACCTCCGAAGTGCTCAGATCCCTGCCCATGGTGAAGAGGTTCCTGGTGCCGCGCACGCCCTGTTCGCGGCCCCGCAGGAAGCTCGTGGCGGCCGTCTTGACGGCGCCGATGGCCTCCTCGACACCCTTGCTGGAGTCCGCGTCCCAGATCGCGATGTTGCCCGCCGGGAAGCCGTACTCCTGAGCGGTGCGCTTCGCCAGGGAGTTCGGAACCAGGATGGCCGAGGTCCAGTGGTCGGGAAGGCTGTCCATGGCGCTCTGGATGCGGCCCGTCCACTTGCGCAGAACCGCGGTGCCCTTGCCGGCACCCATGCGGATGTGCATCTGACCGGTCTCCGAGCAACCGGAGGCGTTCTCCTCGCCATCGGTGACGACGACCTGGAGGAAGGAGTGTTCCCCGTACCCTTCCCAGATGTTCTTCAGGTCGTCGATGGACTTCACCGCCGCCTCGATCAGCGCCGTCGCGCCGTTGTTGACCTCGTAAAGGCCCTGCAGGGAGGGCAGGTGCTTGACGTCCATGTCCCAGACCAGGTTCTGCACCTCGTGATCGAAGGCGTAGAGGCTGATGCGGGTCTCGTGTCCGAGCCGGTCGGACTCCTCCTGCAGCCCCTTCACGAACTCGTCCACCACGCGGACGAGTTGCGCCTCGTGCTGGCGCATCGAGCCGGACTTGTCGACCACGAGCGAGACATGGTTGACCTTGTGCTTGATCCGGTTCACAGACATGGTTCCACCCCTTTTACAACGCTCTTCCGACGCCTTTCCGGCGCCCCCTCCAACGTTGTGTTCACACTACGGCGGGGCACTGACAACGCCTCTGACCTGCGGTTTCTGCGGATGACGGCGCGGCGGGTGCCGCCGGCGACGGCCGGCGCACCGCCGCCGCGGCCGTATTCGCTGTCGGCCCGCGTCGCCGGGCTCGGTCCTGTGTCCGTAGGCCCCTAGGCCGCAGGTTCGGCGAGGTGTGGCCGAAGTCGACCTGCGCGGGCTGCGCGCGGCCCAGGGAACGAAGCTCCAGGTCAGCGGGGCCTTTTCGTACACCGTCCCGGGTCGGCAGGCGGCCGGTCAGTCCACCCGCACGTAGGTCTGCGGACCCACCGCGTCGATGTGCAACGCGTCGGTGGCGGTGTAGACGACGGCCCAGGTCCCGTTGCGGCGGTCGGTGACGCGGAAGGTGAACGCCCCTGTTCCGCTGGTCCGTGCCGTCCCCTCCACGTACCACTTGCTGCTGCCCGCCGGCTTGAACACCAGTTTCACGGTGGAGTTGTGCATGGGCGTCCATGCTCCAGTGCCCTGCTGCCACAGGCTCCCTGTGAAGGTGAGCGTGTGGCCGGCGCGGATCACGGTTGTGTTCGGCTTGCCGCCGCGGAACGCGGTCTGGTAGCGGAACGCGTGGATCACGTTGCTGACCGCGGCCGGGTAGTCGGTCGCGGCCGGGAAGTACACGCGCCAGTAACCGTGCGGATTGCCCGCGGGACCGGTCACGTGCAGGCCGGTGACGTTCTTGGTGACCGTCAGGTAGCCGAGCGTCTTCCAGCCGGTCTTGCCGTCGGGGGATTCCTGCACGTAGACGCGATTGCCTGGGAACTGCCCGCTGGTGCTGGTGGCGGTGAGATCGAAACTGAGCTGGTCCAGCGCGTTCACGCTCGGGCTGCTGACTGCGAGGTGGACCGTCTGAGCAACGGTGAAGGAGAAGTCGGCGGGGTCTTCCTGGTACCAGGTGTCATTGTCGGTCTGGACGGTCCAGGTCTCGCCGGAGGCCGGGACTCTGGCCTGGGTCGTGAAGCGGCCGTTCGCGTCGGTCGTGGCCTGCCCGGTCCAGGTGCTGCCGTGCAGAATGCTCAGGTAGGTCGAGGGAAGGTTGTGCCAGGTCCCGTCGGAGGCCTGGTACTGGGCGGTGCCGCTGATGGTGACGAGGCTGCCCGCGGTCAGGTCCGCTTCGGCCGGGTGGTCGAGCAGGATCCGGGTGGGGAGCGCGGGATCCTTCTCGACGAGCTCCGATGGACCGGTCACCGGGGCAGGCGCCACAGGGCCCTGGCCTATCACGGTGTACGTCGCCTGGGTGAGGTCGCCGTAGTCGACGACCGTGTGGTCGGTGATGTCGAAGGTGCCGTCGGCTCCGGTGACGACGGCTCCCGGGGTTCCGTGATTCCCGGGTATGTCGTTGGTCACTTCCACCCGGGCCCCTGCCACCGGTTGCCCGGTGTCGCCGGTGTTCGGGTCGTACTCGGTGACCTCGCCCTTGACTTCGAGGGTCGGGCTGTCGATCGTCAGGTGGTTGGTGGAGAACGTGGTGCCGTGGAACACGATGGTCGGCTGGTACACGTCATAGCTGTCGTACACGGAGCCGGTGATCTGCCGGCCGTTCGTGTCCACCGCGGTGCCCGTGAAGTTGTAGTCGCCGAACGGCAGGCCGAGCGGCGAGGTGCTCTGCCATGTTCCATCCGTCGCGGCCCCGGACACCAGACTCAGGCTGAAGGTGTACGTCTGCGTCGGGTTCCCGAGTTCGGCGGCGGTCACCGTGACCGAGGTGATATCGGCGGAGCCGGTGACCGGAAGGCTGAGGACGGCGCCCTTGTCGGTCTGCAGGATCTGCATCTTCCCCAACTGCGGGCCGTCGGCGGCCGGCGCGGTGGTGTCCGCGGGAGCTGGGGCGGAGGCCCACGCGGCGCCCGGCATCGCGACAAGGCCGGTGGTAAGAAGTACCACGCTCGTCGCCTGGGTAAGTCTTGCGCGTATGCCCACGTCAGTCCTCTCACGGGCGCGGAACAGGCCGGCCGGCTCGGTGAATCGCGCGTACTCTACCGGGGTTTGGCAAGGGACCGCGGGCGCGTTTCCCGCATGGCTTCCAGCGTTCGTGATCAGGCTGCGGTGGTGAATCGGCCCTGATGGAAAGCGGGGTGGTGGCGGCCGCGACGGTGCCGCGACCGGCCGCGTCCGCCCGGGGTTGCATCTCCGGACGGCGTCGCCGCGCCGTCCGGAGATGGCCCGCTTGTGCCCCTGCTCGCGCCGGAGGCTTCAGCTGCCTCCGTGAGGAGGCGGCGCCGAAGACGTGTCGGTGAGCGGTGACACCAGGTGCCTGAGATGCAGCAGGGGACGTGCCAGGGCCGGGTCGAGGGACGAGTAGAGGCTCAGCCGGATGGCCCAGGCTCCGCCCTCGGCCGAGGGGCGCTCGCGGTCCCGCCATGCGTCGGCCGCCGAGATGATCGCCGGGACCGTCGTGGCGTCGTGGATGCCCAAGGACGACTGCATGACGGGCAGCCGGGCGGTCACCGGCGGCTCCCCGGGGACCAGCGTGTACTCGTACCGCATGCCGACCGCGATCGTGCGGTTGGCGGGATCGCCGTCGAAGACGGTGCTGAACACCTCTTCGAGAGGCTCCCGCGGCCACGGGTCGATGGTGATGGCACCGGTGATGTCGATGGAGGGCACGATCGGGTCGGAGTATCCGATCTCCGGCGTCCGGTACACGAAGGACTCCCGGGTGGCCGGGCCGTCTTCGCCCAGCAGACGCGCGTTCCGTGTCACTCGCGTCCGCACCGACGCGCTCTGGTAGTCCGCGATGTGCACGGGAGGCAGGGTCATTTCGAAGGTCAGCGGCGTGAACGCCGGCACCGTCTGTGAGGGGAATGCGAAGCACCGGCAGTCGGGGCCGGCGCACCCGCATGGAGTGGGGTCGTCTGCCGCGGGAAGGGGGATGGTCTCGCCCGCCGCGGTGACGGCCGCGATCTCCGGCCAGTCCACGCTTCCCGGGCCGGACTCCGCCATACGCGTCAACCGCAGGTGGGTGTACCAGCCGTCCTTGGCGAGCAGGCCGGCCTCGTACCGGTAGACATCGGGCACCGGCCCGTTGCCGTCCGGGTCGCCGGCTGCCGCCCCCGGGGCGGGGGAGGCGGCTGTCCAGTGGGTGTCCCACGCCGCCGCTACGCGGGGGAGCCGCGCGTGCCGGAGCAATGGGAGCCTCCGCCCACGACCTGGCTGGCCCGTCAGGCGGACTGCCGGGCATCTGACCGGCCCGTCCTGGACCACGCGACAACTCCACGCTGCCGGCCCCGGCCTGGCAGCGTGCTGACGCGAGCCGACGGCGGTGCACCGTACCCGGCGCATGCAGACACCAGGACTGCGTGCCGGTCCAGTCGCGGTCGTGAACCGCTTCTCCCGGCCGGCACGAGGTCACGCGTCCGGGGTGCGCAGCCCGGCCAGCACGAGGTCCACGGCCTGTTCGGCCCAGTCCTGACGGCCGCCGCGGCCGGCCATGTAGTCGGCGTAGAAGGGTCCGAGCAGGGCGGAGACGGCCGCCTCCAGGTCGGCGTCCTGGCGGATCTCTCCCCGTTCCCGGGCTTGTTCGAGCACCTCGCGCAGGAGGGCCCGGCGAGGCAGCACGGTGCGTTCGCGCAGCAGGCCGAGCAGGTCGGGAGTGTGAGCCTCCTCCGCCAGGCAGGTGCCGATCAGGGCCATGCCGCGCACGCGCCGGACCGTCATGGCGAAGTCCTCGAGGATCGCAACCAGGTCCTTGCGTGTGTTGCCGGTCGCGGGTGGGGCGTCCACCATGCGCACGGCGGCGAGGGCCGCCGTCAGCAGATCCGCCTTGGTCTTCCAGCGCAGATGGATGGTGGACTTGCTGACCTGCGCGGACGCTGCCACCTGGCTCAGACTCATGCGGGTGTAGCCGTGGGACGCCAACAGCTCCAGGGCCGCGCGGAGGATCGCCGCGTCCTTCTCCGTGGACCGTGGCCGTCCCGCGCCCTTGCTCATGGTTGTCTCGCCCATTGCCGCAGGATAAGGGGTACACGCACCGAGTGGTTCGGTTCGGGATGTGCGCCGCGGTCGTCGCGGAGGCCCGCAGCGTGATTTCCCGGCCGCGGCGCTTCGGCGAGGATCTTCTCGGCCTTGCCTCCGGCAGTCGGTCCGGGTGGTGTTGATGCAGACCTTGTCGTCATCGCGAAGCGTTCTCGTCAGCCCTCCAGGAGCCGGCGGTACCGCTTGGCGTGCAGGGCGAGGTCCTCCTCGGACACCGTACGGGCGCCGAACAGCACCAGCGGCTCGGCCAGGCGCATGCCGGTCAGGTGGGCGGTCGCCCGGATCGGCGCGAGCAACTCGGTCATCGTGAAGCGGTTGTAGCCGCCGGCGGTGTACGAGCTCTCCGGGCCTCCCGTGGAGGTGACCAGTTGCAGGGTCTTGCCGCGCAGAGCGGTCCCGCCGGTGCCGTACGCGAAACCGTGCGTGAGGACTTCGTCGATCCAGGTCTTCAGCACCCCGGGCACGGAGTACCAGTACCAGGGGAACTGCCAGACGATCGTCTCGTGTTCGAGCAGCAGTCGCTGCTCCCGGGCGACGTCGATGCGGCCGCCGGGTGAGGCGGAGGCGAGGTCGTGGACGGTGACGTGGTCGAGGTTGCGTACGGCCTCGGCCAGGGTGGCGTTGATGCGGGAGGCCGCGAGATCCGGGTGCGCGACGACGACAAGTGTGCGAGGGGTGGACATGGAAACGGCTCCTTCGGTCGGTCGGGTGGGAACAGAGCGGCCGGGCGCGGACGCCGTGCCCACCCGGCGGGGGTGATGCGGCACCGGTCCCGCCGGACGAGGTCGGATGCACCGCGCCGGCCCTGCGGCGGTGCAGCAGCCACCCCGTCGGGACGGCATCGGGAAGGCGGCAGCAGCGGACCGAGCATCCGCGAGG
>JBEHXI010000203.1:0-13683 GCA_048498775.1 Actinomycetota bacterium
CTGGCCGTCGTTCTGCTCGTCGTCCTGCGCCGCGAGGTACTGCTCGCGGATCTGCCGGTCGCCGAAGGGCCAGACGCGTTCCCTGCCGGCCCACAGGGCGAAGGCGGCGGTCCCCGCGGCGACCCACGCCAGCGACCACTCGATGGGGTGGCGTCCGGGGGCGTTGTGGTCGGCGTACAGGTACATGAAGGTCCATCCGGCGAAGGCCAGGACGCTCGGCACCGGGTACAGCCACATGCGGTAGGGGCGGCGCAGTCCGGGCTGCCGCCGGCGCAGCACGCTGAGCGCGACGATCTGGGCGAGCGCCTGCACCAGCACGATGACGGTGGTGAGCAGCTGGATGAGGGTGCCCATGTCGGTGTGGCGGCCGATCATGAAGCCGGCGGCGGTGATGACGCCCATGGTGATCAGGCCTGCGGTGGGGAAGCGGTGCCGGGGGTGCAGGCGGGCGAAGGAGCGGAAGAACACCCCGTCGCGGGCGGCGTCGTAGGGGACCCGGGAGCCGGCGAGCAGGCCGGCCAGGACGGAGGCGAACGCGGTGATCAGGATGAGGGTGGTGACCACCTCGGCCGGGCCGCGCCCCCAGGCCTGTTCGAGGATGACCGAGGCCATGGACTGGTAGACGGCCGAGTTCGGGTCGAGCATGCGGTGCCAGTCGACGGCGCCGAGCACGCCGATCTGGAGCACCAGGTAGACGGTCATCACGCCGATGATGGCGCCGACCGTGGCGCGCGGCAGGGTGCGGCCGGGGTTCTTCAGCTCGCTGCCCAGGTAGGCGGCGGTGTTGTAGCCGAGGTAGTCGTACAGGCCGACGGCCAGACCGGCGCCGAAGGCGGTCCAGAACCGGCCGCCGGTGACGTCGAAGGAGCCCGCCGGATAGGCGAACGCGTGGTGCGGGTCGAAGTGGCTGAAGGCGGCGACGATCACCAGGACCACGGCCACCACCATGACCGCCCACATGGCGGCGGTCAGCCGGGCGATGGACTCCACCCTGCGCCACAGCAGCACCACGGTGAGGGCGACGAGCGCCAGCCCGGTCAGGTCGCCGGTGGTCTGCCCGATCGAGGGCCACAGGTAGCCCAGATACTGCACCAGGCCGACGACGCCGGTGGACATCGTCAGGGGGATGAAGAGGATGGCGGTCCACACGAAGAGGAACGGCATCAGCTTGCCGCTGCGGTACTGGAACGCCTCGCGCAGGTAGACGTAGCTGCCGCCGGTGCCGGGCAGCGCGGCGCCGAGTTCGGCCCAGACCAGCCCGTCGCACAGCGCGAGGAGCGCGCCGGCGATCCAGCCGATGACGGCCTGCGGCCCGCCGAAGGCGGCGACCATCAGCGGGATGGTGATGAACGGGCCGATCCCGACCATCTGGCTCATGTTCAGGGTGGTCGCCTGGAACAGGCTGATCCGGCGGACCAGTCCGGTGTCCGGTGGGGACGTCGACATGGGCGTGACCTCACATGTGGGAGAGCGGGTGCCCGTGAATGTAACGAGCCCTTCTTTACAAAACAAGGCCGCGACCGGAACTCGCGCATCGCCTGCAAAGATGGCGCCCATGTCACAGCGCGCCGACACCGGTTCCTTCGCCGCGCCCATGCGCGGCCCCGGCAGCATGCGAGAGGCCAACGAGTGGGTGGTCCTGGAGTACCTGCGCGTGCACGCCCCGGTCTCCGCCCCCCAGGTCGCCTCCGACACGCAACTGTCCCGGCCGACCGCGAACCTGGCCCTCGCCCGGCTGGAGGCCGCCGGGCTGGTACGGCAGACCGGCGTGCGCACCGGACGCGCCGGACGGGCCGCCCGGCTCTGGGAGCCCAACCACGACGCGGGCCGGGTGGTCGGCGTCGACGTCGGCGGGCAGTGGATCCGGCTGGCGCTCGCGGACCTCGCCGGCCGGATCCTCGACCGGCGCCGCGCCGCCTCCCGCACCGCCAGCGCCACCGAACTCGCCCAGCAGATCGCCCAGGCCGTCGTCGCCCTGCTGGCCGACAACTCGGTCGGCCAGCAGGAGGTGCTCAGCATCGTCATCGGCAGCCCCGGCATCTACGACCCGGTCTCCCGCCAGGTGCGCCACGCGTCCAACCTGCCCGGCTGGGAACAGCCCGCCGTCGTCGACCTGTTCTCCGACGAACTCGGCGACCGGGTGACGTTCGAGAACGACGCGGACCTCGCCGCCCTCGGCGAGCAGGCCGCCGGCCTCGGCCGTGACGTCCCCGACTTCGTGTACGTCACGGTCGGCAGCGGCGTCGGCATGGGGATGATCGCCGGCGGCCGGCTCCAGCGCGGCGCGCACGGTGCCGCGGGGGAGATCGCCTTCCTTCTGGTCGGGGACGCCCCGGGCGACCCGGCCGGGGAGGTACGCGAACGCGGCATGCTGGAGAGCGCCACGGCGGCCGACGCCATCGTCGCAGCGGCCCGCGCCGCCGGTCTGGCCTCGGCCGCGTCGGTGGCCGACGTGTTCGCCGCCGCGCAGGACGGCGACCCGGCGGCCGTCGCGGTCGTCGAGCGGGAGGCCGACCTCCTCGCCCGGGCCCTGGTCATGGTGGTGGCCATCACCGATCCCCAACTCGTCGTCCTGGGCGGCGGAGTGGGCATCCACGCGGGCTTCCTGCTGCAGCGCCTCAGGCAGCGCCTCGGGGAACTCGTGCCGCTCCCGCTGCCGAGGATCGCGGTCTCCGCCGTCGGCGAGGACGCCACCATCATCGGCGGACTCGCCCGCGCCACCAGCATCGCCTGGCAGCGGGCCTTCGAGGTCGGCCGCGGTGGCGGCGCGCGGGGGTAGGGCCGCCGCGGACCCGCCCCGACCCGCCGCGCGTAGTACAGTCAACGCCCATGTCGAAGCCCGATAACCTGCTCGTGGACATCGCCGCCATGGTGGAGTCGCAGCAGACCAACCAGATGGCGCTCACGGTGACCGTCCACGGCACCGTCATCACCGGGCGGCTGGCGCCCGAGGCCGTCTGGCACCAGCGGGTGGCCGAGGTGCTCGGGGACTCCGAGCGCCTGCGGCCGTTCGCCGCCGTCTTCACCTCGTCCGGCGCCGCCCGGCGCACCGAGCGCCCCAGCCATCTGCACTTCCACGTCGCGAGGATCCTCCAGGGGAACGTCGGCATCCCGGAGACGGGGGGCATGTACCGGATCGCCATCGAGGACGTGAACGCCTGGACGGTCGGGGACGTCAGCTACACCGACGCCTGACGGGCGCGGCCGGCGGTCACCTCGGTGGCGTCGGTCAGGTGCGGGACTCCAGGGCGCGCCGGGTGTCGTCGCCGTAGACGCCGGTCTCGTCGCCCCGCACCCCGTACCAGAGCTGGAAGCGGGCGACGGCGGCGGCGAGCGTGGCGTCGTAGCGGCCGTCGACCGTACCGCCCTGGTAGACGTCGGGTACCCGCAGCAGCCGCCGCTGGAGATCGGCGACCGCGGGGCCGGTGTCCCCCTGGCGGAGTACACCCGGGCCGTCCGGGTCGGAGGGCCCCGCGGAGCCGGGGACGGCCGGTGCGACGGAGGCCGACGGCGGGGCGCCGGCCGCCGGGGGTGCCGCGCCGCCGGCGTTCAGCAGCACGGCCGCGGCGAACCCGGCCGTGGCCGCCGCGGCGAGCGCGACGGCGAGCCCAGGCGCCGAAAGCCGCACGCGCCGGCCCACCGGGGGCTCCGGCCCGCCGACGGGCGCCAGTTCACGGGTGTCGTCCTCGGCGTCCGGCGGTGGTCCGTCCCCGGCGGGCGGGTCCGCGTGGTCCGCGGGCGGTACGCCGTCCCCGGCGGGCGGGTCCGTGTCGTCCGCGGGCCGGTCCGCGCTCCGGGCCGTGCGGTACAGCTCCCGGAAGTCCTCCAGGGGGCGCGGTCTGCGCCGCGGGATCACCTCCGTCGGTTCGATGACGGAACGCTTCGGTGGCTGCTCCGGTTCGGGCTGGGACGGCACGCCGGTCCCCTTCCTTCCCCCCTGTCGCCTCTTCCCCGCCCTCGGATGCTACGGCGATCCGGCGCCGCTCCGGGCGGGATCGGGCAATCCGCGGCCGTCCCCGGTGGCGGGGGCGGCGGCCGTCAGTCCTGTCGCGTCCAGGCGTCGAGCACGGCGGGGAGTTCGGCCACGGAGCCGAGCACCTGGGTGGCGCCCGCCTCGGTCAACTGCCGGGCGCCGTGGGCGCCGGTGAGGACGCCCGCCACCACGGATGCGCCGGAGCGGCGGCCGGCGAGCATGTCGTAGGCGGTGTCACCGGCGACGGCGATGTGCCGGACGTCGTCGGTGCCGGTCCGCAGCAGCGCGGTGAGCACCATGTCGGGGTACGGCCGCCCGCGGCCTGCGTCGGCGGGGCACAGGGCCAGGTCGGCGATGTCGCGCCAGCCCAGCGCGTCGAGGATGGCGTCCTGGGTGACCCGGGCGAACCCGGTGGTCAGCGCGATCGCGCAGCCCCGGGCCCGCAGTTCGCCGATGGCGTCGGCGGCTCCGGGCAGGGCGGTGACCGCTCCGGTGCCCACCAGTTCCGCGTAGGCCCGCTCGAACTCGGTGTTGGCACGCCGGGCGAGCCCCTCGTCGCCGAAGAGGGCGCGGAAGACGGAGATCTTCGACTCGCCCATGGTGGCCCGTACGTAGTCCAGGTCGGGCGCCACCCCGAGGCGGTCGGCGGCCCGGACGAAGGCCCGCTCGACCAGTCCGTCGTCGGCGACGGTGGTGCCCGCCATGTCCAGCACGGCGAGCGTGATGCGGCGGTCGGTGCGGAGGTGTTCGTTCACTGTTCTCACCAGCCCAGGTGGTTCGCGGTGTCCTCGCCGATGGCGGGGGAGCAGGTCATGCCGCGCCCGCCGGGCCCGGTGACGAGCCAGGTGCCGTCGGACAGCCGGGCGCGGTGGACGATCTCACCGGGGTCGGCGCACTGGGCGTAGACGCCGGCCCAGCGGCGCCGGACGCGCGGAAGCGGGCGGCCGAGCAGTTCGGCGGAGACGGCGGCGAGGTGCTCGTAGGGGGCCTCGTCGACGTCGAAGCCGAACGGTTCGTCGTACTCGTGGGTGTCGCCGATGGTCAGTCCGCCGTCGCGGCGCTGGACCATCAGCAGTTGCATGCGGTGCCGGGCGGCCACCGGCGCCTGCGGCTCGGCGGCACGCAGGGCGTCCAGCGCGCGGCCGGCGTAGGCGGGGTAGTAGCGGAAGCTGTCGGCGTCGGCCACGGACGTGGTGAGCGTCTCCCCGAGCGGGTCGGTCTGCATCATCTGGAGGCGTACCCGGCGCACCGGCAGGTCCGCCGCGTACCGGCGCACCAGCCCCGACAGCCGGGCGCCGGTGCACAGCACCACGACATCGCCCCGGTGGCGCCGCCCCCGGTCGTCGAGGACGGCGCCGGACTCCACGTCGACGGCCTCGTGGCCGCCGAGGAAGGTGTAGCGGCCGGAGCCGGCCAGGTGCTCGCGCAACGCCCGCTGGGTGACCCGGGGTTCGACGGCGGCGTCGCGCTCGCACCACAGGGCGCCGAGCAGCCGGCCGCGCAGGGCGGGGTTGACGGCCCGCACCTCCCGCGCGTCGAGCCAGCGCAGGCCGCGCTCGGCGGCGTCGGGGCGGGAGAGCACCTCGCGGGCCACGGCCTGCTCGGCGGCGGTGCGCACCACGGTCAGCGAGCCGTTGGGGCGGAAGCCGACGCCGGGGACGCGGTCGCCGATCTCCTGCCAGAGCTCGCGGGCGCGCAGTGCGGTGCGCAGTTCGGCTCCGGCGGCGCGTCCCCCGACCCAGACCAGCCCGAAGTTCCGCACCGACGCGCCGCGGGCCTCCGGCTCGCGTTCGAGGTGGACGACCTGGTGTCCGCGGGCCACGGCGTGCCAGGCGTGCATCGTGCCCAGGGCTCCCGCGCCGACGATGACGACTCTCATGGCGGAGAGCCTGGGGGCCCGGCGTGGAACGGCCGCGTCGGGCTGCCGGCGACCGGGTGAACAGCTCCCCACATCTGGACTAGACCCGTTATCTGCCTGTGACATGTGGGCCACCCTATCGGGTGACGCCATTGCCGCGGAAGAACGCGGTTCACCCACCGCGGGTCACTGCGGGGACAGCCGGGTGGTGAAACTGAACCGGTCGCCGCGGTACAGCGAGCGCACCCGCTCCACCGGCCGCCCGTCGCCGTCCCGCGAGACACGGTGCAGCAGCAGCATCGGCAGGGCGGGAGGCGTCCCGATCAGCAGTGCCTCGCGCGGCGTCGCCAGCACGGTCTCGATCCTCTCCTCGGCCGACGAGAACCGCACCCCGAGCCGGTCCCGCAGATAGGAGTAGAACGACGAGTCCGGGTCGAAGTCCCGCTCCAGGTCCGGGAATCGGGCCACCGGCAGATAGGTGCTCTCCAGCCCCACCCGCTCGTCGTCGGCGAGCAGCACCCGTTCCAGATGCCACACCGGGTCCGCCGCGCCGATCGACAGCTGCGCGGCGAGCGCCGCACCGGCGGGCCGCCGCTCCAGCCCGATCAGGCTGCGTCCCGGGACCCGGCCCTGCCGGCGGACCCCCTCGGTGTAGGAGGCCAGTGACAGCGGCTGCTCCAGCTTCGGCCCCGCCACGACCGTGCCGCGCCCCCGCCGCCGCAGCCGTCCCTGGAGCACCAGTTCGCGCAGCGCCTGCCGCAGCGTCTCCCGGGCGACGCCGAAACGAGCCGCCAACTCGCGTTCCGTGGGCAGCGCGCCACCCTCGCCGAGCTCCTCGACCAGCGCCTCCACCTCGGCCTTGACCGCGTAGTACTTGGGGACGCGGCCGTGCTCGGGGATGCCGGCCCGGACGGCTCCCTCCGGTGCGCCGCCCGCCGCCTCACGTGGGTCGTTCACGCCTCGATCCTCGCAGAGGCCGGCGAGGCGGGACGTCCCGCTCAGCCGCCCTGGGTCAACTGGCCGGTGGTCGGCACCTTGTCGGTGACGTTGGCGCCGTTCGCGGCGCCCGCCCCCTTCACGCCGTTGATCACGTTCTGGTACTGGTTGACGTCGGCGTCGCTCGCGCTGCCGTTGCGGATTTTGGACGGCAGTGCCTTGAGGCTCTCGATCCCCGACACCAGCGGGGCGAGCGCCTTGGAGAGGAACGGGTCGCCCTGGGCGTCGCGGACCGCGGCCTTGAGGCGGTTGTAGGCGAAGGTGCCGGCCAGGGCCCCCTTGACGAGGGCGGCGGTGCGCCCGTTCGCGCCCTTCTTGAACCGGCCCTCCTTGTAGGGCTTGTACAGCCACTGGTAGGTCGCGCCCGCGGCCAGCCCGGCGTTGACGGCGAAGCGGGTCTTGGCGAACTTCACCTTGTCCTGTGACGCGCTGGCGCTCGCCGACGCCGAGGGGCTGCCGCTCTTGCCGGAGCAGGCCGGCAGCGGGACCACGAGTGCCAGCAGCAGGACGGCCGCCACCGGCCGGGCGGCGGGGGACGATCGGCGGGGTGCAGTGGGCACGGCGTCTCCTCCAGCGATGCGGGTCGGGTGCGTGCCCGACGGGCGGGGTGCCCCGGTCCCAGCCTCGGCCACCCCCCGGTGCCCCGCAACCGCCGCTCACCGGAACGGGTGTCTGGCGGCCCGCCACCCGGGAGCCGCGCGGCTCCCGGCGGGGGCCCGGTAACCGGTGCATTCCTCGCACGGCGGAGGCACGGCATCTTCACAGGAGTCCGGCCCGCCGGGCGGAGCCGGCCGCGAAGGGGGATTTGCCGGGTTCGCTCCCGCGGGCACGCGCTGAGGGGTTCGCGCGGTTCCCTCAATTCGTCGAAAACAATGTGAAGGGATTGTTCTTCTTTGGTGGATGGTGCTGAATCTGTGATTCCGCAATGTGGGAATGTCGTCGACATGTCCGAAGAGACCGGAGTGGTGACGGTGGCGCCCGGCGTGATTTGATCCCTGCGCCGACGGAAAACCGCACCCGGGCTTCCGGTGTCAGAGCGGCCGCCGCGCCGGCTGAGAATCCCCTCACGGTCTGCCGACGCCGTCGAGGAAGCCCGAAGCGATGAAGGGAAATACCAGTTATGGCCAAGCACTCCACCCCGCAGGTCGAGACGCGCGAGATCGCCGACAACGAGCTCGGGACCGTTTCCGGTGGGCTCGGCGTCGCCGACCTGGTGCAGGGCGTCGGCGCCCTCCTGCCGACCTCCGCGCTGGCCGGCGGCCTCCCCAGCGAGACGATCTCCGGTGGCGCCGGCATCCAGGCCTCCGGCCCGATCTCCGGGCAGGCCGGCCTCTCCGGCTTCGCCGCGATCTGACCTGACGTCCGACTGGACGTCCTGCCGGACCCGGGTACCCACGGGTCCGGCCGTCCCCGGCCGGAACCTGCCCGTTCCGGCCGGGAAGCCATGGGCTCCGGTGCCTTGTGCACCGGGGCCCATGGTGTTTCCGGCGCCGGGGAACGGCCTGCGCGGGGCTTCCCGGTGAAACGGTGACGGCGACGGACCGGGCCGCTCGCCGCGCGGTTCAGGTGAATGTGCCCGGGCGGTCGTTGCCGCGTGCATGGATGCCGTCCGGCGCTCCGGGGAAACGCGGTCCGGAATTCCCCGGGAAACGTCAGGTGGCGGTTTGCCGACAGGCCGGATTCCGGTCGGGCCATTCCACCGCGACCTGCTGATGGTGCATCAGATTGTGAAGACGTGTTCGCACCGGAGTCGGCGGTGCCTCCCGCCGCACTCGCCCCGGTGCCGGGGCCCGTCTGCCGGTTCTCCCTCCCGCGCCGCGTCGCCGTGCCCCGCGTCAGGGCAGGGCCTGTCACTCGCTCTACGCGGAGGTACGCCGCGTCCGTCGCGGAAGTCGCCACCTTTTTCCGCGGTCCCGTCCAGGGGACGCGGGATCGGCGCGGTGCCCGGATGCGCCCCGTTCAGGGCAGGGTGCGCAGCAGCGGCACGACCGTCGCCGGGACCGGGGACCGGTGCGGCGCGGACCCGGCCGGCCGGGGCGGCAGGGCGGGGAGTGGGGGAGACGGTATGACGAGGACCGGCGAGGCCGGTGCCGCCGGAAGAAGGGGAAGCCGCGGCAACGGCAGGACGATGCCCACGCGTCGCGGCGCGTGCACGGACCCGGACCCGGCCGGGCGGAAGCCGGCGGGGCCGCCGACCGGCGCCCGCACCGCCGGCCGCCGCGGGGCGACGTCCACCCGCTCATGGACGGCGGACACCTGCCTGACCCGGGGCAGGGGAGGACGCGGCGCGGCGTGCGGGCCGCGCTCCGGGCAGATGTGGGGAGCGGTGACCCCCGCGACGGCGAGCGTCGCCGCCGCGGACACCGTGGAGACCGCGGCCGCCGCCTGACCGCCCGGCCCGCCTGCCCGGGGCCGCAGCGCCCTGCCCAGCCACACCGCCGCGGCCAGGGTCCCCGCCAGCGAGCCGCGCAGCGCCCGCCTCGCCCTGCCCAGCAGCGACTCCGCCGCCTCGTAGCTCAGCCCCATGGTCCGGGCGATCTGACCGACGTCGAGGTCGTCCGCCTTCAGCCACAGCGCCTGCGCCTGGCGGGCGGGCAGTTCCCTGCTGCGCCGCGCGAGCCAGGCCGCCTCGGCGCGATCGCACACCGCCTCCTCGACCGGCGCCCGCCCGAGCGGGACCGGAGCGGCGCGGCGGTGCACCTCGGCCTCGCGGGTCAGGCGGCGATGGCGGTCCACGCACAGCCGTATGGTGACGGCCGTCAGCCACGCACCGAGCCGTTCGTCGTCGACGTTCGGGCTCTCCACGGCGCGGAGCATCGCCTCGTGCACCGCGTCCTCGGCGTCCTCGGTGTTCACCGACCGCCGGCGCGCGATCCTCAGCAACGCCTCGCGGTGGCTCCACATGCGCTGCCAGCGCTCGTCCGAGCCGTTTCCCGGCGCACCGGCACGCCTCGTACGCGCATCCGCCGCCATGGGCGCCCTCCGCACCTCGACCTCGGCCGGCGGACCGGCGGACGCACCCGGGACCGCGGTGCGCCGACCGGTCCCACCGACCACGTACCCAGCGCCGCGTACGGTCCGCGCGGCTCGCACAGGGCACCCGGGAAGGCGCCGTGCCGCCGCGACAGCCCGTCGGGGCACCGCGTCGACACTACCGTCCCGCACGCGGGGTGCGCGAGGCCCCGGCGGCACCCGAACACCCGGCCCACCAGCGCGGATCCCGCCGTGCGGACCCGAACTGTGCCGCTGCCGGGCCGGGTTGTGGGGAGGTGGAGGAAGATCGGTTCCGGCTGTTGACGGGCTTCCGGGGCTCTGCTTACCTACTTGCCGGTACACGCCACTACCCCTGGTAACAGCCGTGTGGCACGGCGGGCCTGACAACCGGACCGGCACGCCGCGCTCACGCGCCCGACACCGAGCACACCGTGGCGCGCGGGGCGCCGCTCGCTCCCGCGCCGATCGCACCACAGCGTCTCCTGCTGCTCCCGGCCCCCTCCCGGCCTCACCGGGGACCCCACCGGGACCAGCGGTCCGTGGCATGCCCGGAGGCAGTCCTTCCGCCTGGAACCTCCGCCGGGCCGATCAACGCGGGTTGACCGCCGCGTCCTTGACCAGTAGCAGAGAGGACCCCGATGGGTACATTCCGCCCCACTCGAAGGACCCGGCAAGCGGCCGCGGCGGCCGTCGTCGCCGCCGCGCTGACCGGCGCAGCCGTCATGGCGGCCGGTCCCGCCGAGGCGCGGTCGGCGTCCGGCGCGTCGCAGGCCACCGCGTCCGGCGGCCACGCCTACCGGCACGGCACCGTCCCGACGCGCGACGCGATGCAGTCGGTGATCGGGCTGCTGCCGGGCCTCGACAACCTGGTGTACCGCGGTGGCGCGGGCAGCCCGAGCATCGGTGTGACCACCGGCGCGCCCAAGGTCTACCTGGTCTTCTGGGGCTCGCAGTGGGGCACCTCCGGCACCGACTCCAGCGGGAACACCACGGTGTCGGGTGACTCCAAGGGCGTCGCGCCCGTCCTGCAGTCCTTCTTCAAGGGCCTGGGCACCGGTGGTGAGACCTGGTCCGGCGTCATGACGCAGTACTGCGAGGGCATCTCGACCGGTGCCACCAGCTGCCCCAGCGGCGCGGCCCACGTCGGCTACCCGACGGGCGGCGCGCTGGCCGGCGTGTGGGTGGACACCTCCTCGGCCGCCCCCGGCCAGGCCACCGGCAACCAGATCGGGGCCGAGGCGGTGAAGGCGTCCGGTCACTTCGGGAACACCACCGCCACGGCGAACCGCAACAACCAGTACGTCATCGTGTCGCCCTCCGGCACCCACCCGGACGGTTTCAACACCACCGGCGGGCAGTTCTGCGCCTGGCACGACTACACCGCCGACTCCTCCCTGAGCGGCGGCGCGGTGAGCTCCCCGTACGGGCAGCTGGCGTTCACCAACCTGCCGTACGTCCCCGACGCCGGTACCAACTGCGGCCAGGGCTTCGTCAACAGCCCCGGCACCCTCGACGGGGTCACCATCGTCGAGGGCCACGAGTACGCCGAGACCATCACCGACCAGAACCCGGCGGGCGGCTGGACGGACCTGCTGGGCGAGGAGAACGGCGACAAGTGCGCCTGGATCTCCTCCGGTCAGGGCGCCTCGCAGAACATCACCCTGACCACCGGCACCTTCCCCGTGCAGTCCACCTGGGCCAACGACTACAACAACGGCTCCGGCGGCTGCGAGGTCTTCCACCCGGTGATATGACACAGCACGCCGCGGCCCGCCCGGCACCCGGAGTGGTGCCGGACGGGCCGCGGTCGGCGGTGGCACGGTCCGGACGGCGGTCCGGCACGTTCGCTGATTCCCCGTCAGCTTCGTGATGTGCCGGATGTCCGCCACGAACGCGAGGGCCCTGGAACGGTGTTCCAGGGCCCTTTCGGCCTGCTCCTACCGCCCGCCGAGCGGTCGGCCGGCCGAACGGCGTCGGGCCGGTGCCACCGTGAGGTGAACGTCTCCGGGTCAGACGACCGGAGAGGTGTGCACGGCGGCCAGGCCGACGAGCTGGGAGACCGGCAGGGTCGCGACCTCGGACTCCACGACGCCCGCGACGTTGCCGACGCCCACGGAGGCGCCGTAGCCGGCGGCGTTGACAGCGGCACCGGCGATGCCGCCGGAGATGGTGTCCAGCTCGTTGTCGGCGATCTCGCGGGTCTCGACCTGCTGCGCGATGTTACGCATGATGTGTATTCCCTTCGAAAAACCTGAATAGCGATGAAACTGCGCCGGACGGCGGCGAAAGCGGGCGTGATCCGGATCGACCGGCCACTGGCCCGAGATCATGGCAGCTCATTCCGCCGGGAATCAAGCTGCGGGTTCGGACGCCGTCCGCGCTCTGCGGCATATTCCTATCACAACACCCGTGAATCCAGGGCCTGAAGCCCTACTGACCTGGGTTCTTCACGCGAAATCCATGGACGGAAAACCTTCGTGGCGCGGGCATGCGAAAGTGCGCCGGCGGGTCTTTTCCCAAGCCGGCGTTTTCAGGCACGAAAAAGCGCCTGCCGAATAGTGTGCCGCATTTTTCGTGCGCAGGCCGAAACGGCCCGCGGCGCCGTGTGCGGTGCGGTTTTCCGCGGCGCGGGGTCAGCCGGCGCGGGTTTCCGGGGCGCGGTTCTGCCGGGCCGCCGGTGACGGTGTGGTGCGCGGTGGCGCGGTCAGCGCACCGTCCGGCAGGCCGGTTCGGCGGACGTGGGCGGTGCGCTGACCGCGCCGCGGCACGGTGGCCCCGGCGGCGGGTGACGATGCATGACGGAGGGCTCCTGACGCGGGTGTGGACGTGGTGCCGCTTCCTCTACGCCTCCCGGCCGGTGCCGGGTTACACCGCACGGCGAACTTCTCGAGTGATCCGCGCCACACCCCCGAGCGACGCGCCCCGGCGCCCCGAAGGCGCGTCAGGGCACGTAGACCTCGTCCATCCGGACCACCAGGCCCGAGGCGTCGCGCTGGATCGCGAAGAGCTGGTCGGGGTGGCGCGTCAGCGCGAGAGCCAGGCCCTCGACGGTGCCGGTGGTCCGGGTGGCGCCGGTGCTGAGCGGGGCCGTGGTCGTCACCGCGGCGTCCGGCGCCACGTTGAGCCGCTGCAGGGGGCCGCTGGGTGCCAGGTGCCCCTGCGCGCAGGCGACGGGCACCGCGGAGAGGACCGCGCCGGCCCGCGGGGCCAGGGCACCGTCGATGCTCAGCGCGTGCAGGAAGACCAGGGTCCTGCCCTGCGGAACCGCGCCGCACGCCGCCGCGGGAGGCCCGGAGGCCGGCGGCGCGGGCAGGCGCGAGGAGGCGCCGGCGGCGGGGGAGCCGGCCGGACGCGCGGTGGTGCCGGGCCCGGCGGCCGAGGGGGCCGGGCCGAGGCGGGACGGTCCGGTACCGGCCGGTGCGGCGGACGACGGGGACGCCGCGACGGGCGGCCCGTCACCGTGTCCGGAGCCGGTGTGCCCCGGCCCGCCGGAGAGGCCGCCGGTGAGGGCGAACGCGGCGGCGCTGACCGCCATTCCGGACACCGTCAGCACGGGCACCACCAGCCACCTGCGGCGCCGCCGTCCGGCCAGGGCCCGCACCTCGGACCCGTTCAGCGGGGGCTCGCCCTCGGCGACACGGGCGAGCCGGCGCAGCGCGCGGCGCAGGTCCTCGTCCTGGAACCCGGGGACGTCCTGGGGATGCTGGTCGCTGCTCATGACGCGCTCGTGTCCATCAGATCGCCGGTCAGGTGCCGTGCGAGCGTCGCCCGGGTCAAGAAGTTGTTCACCGCGCTCGGGGCGATCCAGATCGAGAACCAGGCGCGCGTTTGACACTCCTCCACCGTTCCCGGTCTGGGAACC
>JBEHXI010000204.1:0-13552 GCA_048498775.1 Actinomycetota bacterium
GGTGCGTGCTGCCCCCGGCGTACACCACACCGCACACGGCGGCACCCTGACAGCCGTACGGATCAGCCGACTTCGGGCGCGGCGGGCGAGAAGTCGTACACGGCCCAGTCGGTGAGCGCCCGATAGCCGAGGCGCTGGTAGAGGGCGTTGCTGGTGGGGTTGGACAGGTCCGCGAACAGAACGACGTCCCGCGCGCCCGCTGCCCGCGCGGCCCGGCTCACCTCCGCCGTCACGGCACCCGCGTAGCCGCGACCGCGCAGGTGGGCCGGAGTGTGGACGACGTCCACCTGGATCTGGCCGCCGATCAGCGGATTCATGCCGGCGACGGAGACGGCGGTGCCGTCCGGGGTCTCCCAGAGCGTGTAGCGCTTGTCGGCGAAGCGCGTGCCGGCCCACGTGCCGGCGTCGATGGAGACGGCGTCCCCGACGGCCTTGGCGAACTCGCCGCACCAGAACATGACGGCCTCGAGGTCCTGCTCGCCCAGCACGCGGGCCCGGCCCGCCGGCAGCGGCTCCGGCGGGGTGAGCGTGCCCAGGCGGTACAGCCTGAGTCGCGGGCCGCGGAGTCCCGGCACCGCCCCGGTGTGCCGCTGCCATGCCTCGGCGAAAGCGGTGGCGGTGCCGTGGTCCGCGCTGACGGAGGGAAGGGAGTGCCCGAGGGAGGCCAGGCGGGCGGCGAGGGAGTCGGCCTGCGCGGGTGAGAGCGGGGACAGGCCCAGGCCACGGGACGGCAGGCGGTACAAGGTGGCAAGGACCTCACCCGCTCGCTCCAGCACGCCGAAGACAGGGGTTCCGGTGCCGAACGCGTCCGCCCCACGCGTTCGCACCCTCTCGGCCCACGTCAACTGCATGACGTGCGGGCCGGGCCGCGAGCGCAGGAAGTCCCCGGCCCGGGCGAGAAATACGTCGACGTCCTCGGTGAGGTGCCAGTCATCCGGTCGCATGCCTCATGCTTCCCCACGCCGGACAAGCGCCCACCTGACGACTTCGCGCCGCGGGCCCGGCGTTCACCGGGGCCTCACCGGACCGGTCCGCCGGGGCGGGAAGCTCACGGGGGCGCCGTCCGGTGGGGCGGGTGGGACTCGAACCCACGACCGACGGATTATGAGTCCGCTGCTCTAACCGGCTGAGCTACCGCCCCGTACGGCGTGCCGCGCGTGTGTCGTGCGCGCCGTCTGCCGCAGCATAGCCGCTCATACGATCTGTCGCTCTCCCGCCCCGGGAAGATCCATGGGGAGGGCCTCACCGAGCGCTCAGGGCGGGGCGAGGGCAGCTGTGAGGGCAGCGCAAAGGGACCCCGGCGGGGCCATCCGGCCTGGGGTTTTCGCGGTGTGCGGGGTAGTGCTCCCCCGACTGGACTCGAACCAGTAACCTGCCGGTTAACAGCCGGCTGCTCTGCCAATTGAGCTACGGAGGACCGAGCTCCCCCGACTGGACTCGAACCAGTAACCTGCCGGTTAACAGCCGGCTGCTCTGCCAATTGAGCTACGGAGGACCGCTCTGGTGCGTCGAACGCGTCCCCGGCCGGGCTTCCGGACGGCGCGCGCTCGCTGCGACACATACATTAGCGCAAGCAGGGGGGTGCTCCGCCAACCGGTATGGCCGCGGTTGTCCTGCGGCTACGTCGGGTAGGCGCAGCAGCACAGCCCCCAGGGGGAAGTGTCGGGTACGAACGTGGAGGAAGGGTGGAGCCATGCGCTACCGGCTGACGTTCATGATCGGGGTCGCGGTGGGCTACGTGCTGGGCACTCGGGCCGGGCGTGAGCGCTACGAGCAGCTGCGCAGGGCCGCCCAGAGCATCGCGCGCAACCCCGCGGTCCGGAACACCGCGGAGACCGCCGGGCAGACCGGGCGGGCCTTCGCGCACAAGGCGGCGGACGCGGTGGCCGGGAAGGTCGGCGACCGGCTGCCGGACTCCGTCACCGAACGGGTCCGCTATCTGCGCGAGCACAGCACGGCGGGCGAGGACGGCTGGGGCAGCGGCGCCAGGTGACCGCCGGTAGGGCATGATCTGCCCTTATGGGGATAGTCGCCGGCCTGGACAGTTCGACCGAGGGAACCACCGTCGTCATCTGCGACGCCGACAGCGGAGCGGTACTCAGGCAGGGGTACGCGCCGCATCCGGTGGAGGGCGACGGTGGTTCCGCGCGTCGCCCTACCGAGATCGACCCGCAGGCGTGGCTGCTCTCGCTGGGCGAGGCCGCCAAGGACAAGCTGCTTGAGGGCGTCGAGGCCATCGGGGTGTCCGGGCAGCAGCACGGGATGCTGGCGCTGGACGCCGGCGGGGCGCTGGTGCGTCCCGCGCTGCTCTGGCACGACAAGCGGGCGCAGGCGGCGGCCGCCGACCTGACCGACGAACTGGGCGCGGCGGGCTGGGCGGAGGCGGTCGGCTGCGTGCCGCAGGCCGCGTTCCCGATCGCCAAGCTGCGCTGGCTCGCCCAGCACGAGCCCGCCGCCGCGCAGCGCACCGCCGAGGTGCTGCAACCGCACGACTGGCTGGTGTGGCAGCTGCTGGGGCGGCCCGAGCGGCGCACCACGGATCGCGGTGACGCCTCCGGCACCGGCTACTGGTCGGCCGCGAACGGCACCTACCGCGGGGATCTCGTCGAGCGGGCGCTGGGCCACCAGGTGCGGCTGCCGGACGTGCTCGGGCCTTCCGAGCCCGCCGGGATCACCCCGGAGGGCCTGCTGATCTCGGCGGGCACCGGCGACCAGATGGCGGTGGCGCTGGGCCTGGGGCTCGGCCCCGGCGACGCGGTGGTGGCGCTGGGCAGCTCCGGCACCGTCTTCGCGGTGCACGACCGGGCGGTGACCGACCCGAGCGGTGCCATCACCTCGTTCGCCGACGCCACCGGGCGGCACCTTCCCATGGTGCAGACCCGCAACGCGGTGCGGGTGCTGCGCGGCACCGCCGACCTGCTCGGCACCGATCTGGCCGGTCTGTCGGAGCTGGCGCTGGCCTCCAGCCCGGGGGCGTACGGGCTGGTGATGCTGCCGTATCTGGAGGGCGAGCGGACCCCGTTCCTGCCGCACACCGCGGGCACCCTGAGCGGGCTGCGGCGCGAGAGCATGAAACCGGAGCACCTGGCCCGGGCGGCTTTCGAGGGGATGCTGTGCGGGCTGGCGGACGCGCTGGACCTGCTGCGCGGGCGCGGCGTCGAGGTGCGGCGGGTGTTCCTGCTGGGCGCGACGAGTGATCTGTCCGCGGTGCGGGCGGTGGCGCCGGCGCTGTTCGGGGTGCCGGTGGTCGTCCCGCAGCCGGCGGACTACGCGGCGCTGGGCGCGGCCCGGCAGGCGGCGTGGACGCTGGGGGCGCAGCTGGGCAGGCTGGACCCGCACGAGCCGCCGCCCTGGCAGTCCGCGGCCCTCCAGGTCATCGAGCCGGGCGACGAGATCGCGGTGGGCGCCGCGGTACGGCAGCAGTACGCCACCGTCCGCGACAGGACGCACCCGGGCGCCTTCGGCTGAGACCGGGCCCCGCTTGAGGAGATCTCAGTCCAGGTAGCCGCGGAGCTGGTCGGCGAAGGCGTGGTCGCGGAGCTTGGAGAGCGTCTTGGCCTCTATCTGGCGGATCCGCTCGCGGGTGACGCCGAAGATCCTGCCGATCTCCTCCAGGGTGCGCGGGCGGCCGTCGGCCAGTCCGTAGCGCAGCTGGACGACCTTGCGTTCCCGCTCGCCGAGCGTGGAGAGCACCACCTCGAGGTGCTCGCGCAGCAGCAGGAACGCCGCCGACTCCACCGGGGAGGTGGCGTCGCCGTCCTCGATGAGGTCGCCGAGCGCCATGTCCTCCTCCTCGCCGACCGGGGCGTGCAGCGAGATCGGCTCCTGGGCCAGGCGCCGGATCTCCCCGACGCGTTCCTCGGTCAGCCCGAGCACGGCGGCGACCTCGGCGGTGGCCGGTTCGTAGCCCCGTTCCTGGAGCAGGCGGCGCTGGACGCGCACCACGCGGTTGATCAGTTCGACGACGTGGACCGGTACCCGGATGGTGCGTGCCTGGTCGGCCAGCGCGCGGCTCATCGCCTGCCGGATCCACCAGGTGGCGTAGGTGGAGAACTTGTAGCCCCGGGCGTAGTCGAACTTCTCCACGGCCCGGATCAGCCCGAGGTTGCCCTCCTGGACCAGGTCGAGCATGGTCAGGCCGCGGCCGACGTAGCGTTTGGCGACGGAGACGACCAGGCGCAGGTTCGCCTCGATCAGGCGGCGCTTGGCCATCCGGCCGAGCACGACGAGGTGGTCGAGGTCGACGGCGAGCCGGCAGTCCAGGTCCGGGGTGTTGTTCAGCTTCTCCTCGGCGAACAGTCCGGCCTCGACCGCGCGGGCGAGTTCGACCTCCTCGGCGGCGGTCAGCAGCGGCACCCGGCCGATCTCCCGCAGGTACTGGCGGAACAGGTCCGCGGACGGGCCGGCGTACTCCGGGCGGACCGGCCCGTCCGGCGCGGGCGGCCCGGCGGCGTCGTCCTCCTCGGCGGCCTCGGCGGCCTCGGCATCCTCGACGGCTTCGGCGTCCTCGGCCGCGTCCGGGGGCGGGCCGGTCAGGTCGTCGCCGTCCAGGACGTCGTCGGTCTCCGGATGGCCGTAGGGCGGTTCCCGGTAGGGCGGGCGAGCGGTCAGGGCCACGGCCGTGGATGTCAGGGAGAGCGGTTCGGCTGCCAGGGCGGTCGGTTGGGAGTCGAGGGTCGGGGTGTGCACGGCGGCGGCCTCCACACTGAGCGCGATCACGGACTCGGAGGCGCGCGGCAGTCGAACGGCCGCGGCCGAGCCGCTGTCCGTCCGGGAGGGAAAAGCCGTGAGCGGACCGCCGGCGGGATCCGGCGTTCCGCGCTCCGAGGACTCAGGCACCGCACCCCAGTGTGCGCTACGACACAGCCCGACTACGAGGGGTGTGCGCTCACTTTTTGCCAGCTGCCGCGAACCCGGCGGGTACCGGCCGCCGCGGCGGTCACAGTGCGGCGGCGCCGTGCTCGCGCAGCCGGTGACCGTACTGCTCCAGGGCCCACAACTCTCCCTGGACGACCTCCAGTTGCGCCGGGTCGGCGTGGGCGCCCAGACGGGCCAGGGCCGCCCGGACCTCGTTGATGCGCCGCTGGACGGCCAGCAGGCGGACGCGTACCAGCACCTCACCCGCGTAGATGTCCGGGGCCTTGTGCATGACGGGTTCGACCGTCAACTCGTGGACCATGGCTCGTACCGTGTCGTCGGGCGCCGCGGCCCGGACGCGTACCAGGTACTCCTCGTCGGCGGCGGACGCTCCCCCGGCCTCGGCGATCGCCCTCCGGACGGCGGCGTACGGCCCGCCGGTGAACTCGTCCTCCCCGTAGGCGTCGAAGGCCGGGGAGACCAGCTGCGGGAACTGCAGGGCCAGTTTGAGCAGTTCGCGTTCCACCCGGTGGGCGGGGCTGCGCAGGTCCAGGCGGGGCCCGGCGGGGGCGCGGCGCGGTGCCTCGGGGGACGGCGCGGCCGGCCGGCGGCGCTGGTCGGGCCCGCGGTGGTCGCCGTCGCGGCGCCGCCGGGCCAGCTGGCCGACCCGGCGGACCACGAACTGCTCGTCGAGGATGCCGAGCATCGAGGCGAGCCGCACCGCGTACTCGCGCTGCAGCGTGCTGTCCTTGATGCCGGCGATGATGGGGGTGGCCTCCTCCAGGGCGGCGGCGCGGCCCTCGGCGGTGTCCAGGTCGTGCTCGGCGACGGTGCTGCGGATGGCGAAGTCGAACAGCGGCACCGAGTCGTCGACCAGCTCGCGGACCGCCTCGTCGCCCTTGGCGAGGCGCAGCTCGCACGGGTCCATGCCGCCGGGCGCCACCGCGATCAGGGTGCGGGCGGCGAACTTCTGGTCGTCCTCGAAGGCGCGCAGGGCGGCGCGGCGGCCCGCCGCGTCCCCGTCGAAGGTGAAGACCACCTGGGAGCGGGAGTTGTCCATCAGCACCCGGCGCAGGATCTTGATGTGCTCCTCGCCGAAGGCGGTGCCGCAGGTGGCGATGGCGGTGGTCACCCCGGCCAGGTGGCAGGCCATGACGTCGGTGTAGCCCTCGACGACCACGGCCCGGCCGGTGCGGCCGATGTCCTTCTTGGCCAGGTCGATGCCGTAGAGGACCTGGGACTTCTTGTACAGCGGGGTCTCGGGGGTGTTGAGGTACTTGGGGCCGTTGTCGTCCTCGCGCAGCTTGCGGGCGCCGAAGCCGATGACCTCGCCGGTGATGTCGCGGATGGGCCAGATCAGGCGGCCGCGGAAGCGGTCGATGGCGCCGCGCCGGCCCTCGCTGGCCAGGCCGGAGGTGATCAGCTCGCGGTCGGTGAAGCCCTTGCCGCGCAGGTAGCGGATCAGGTGGTCCCAGCCGGCGGGCGCGTAGCCGACGCCGAAGTGGGCGGCGGCGGCCTGGTCGAAGCCGCGGGCGGCCAGGAAGGCCCGCCCGATCTCGGCCTCCGCGCTGCCCAGCTGCTCGGTGTAGAAGGCGGCCGCCGCCTTGTGGGCCTCCACCAGGCGGATCCGCTCGCCCTGCTGGCGGCCCGGGGTGTAACCGCCCTCCTCGTAGCGCAGGGTGATCCCGGCGAGGCCGGCGAGGCGCTCGACGGTCTCGGAGAAGGACAGGTGCCCGACCTTCATCACGAAGTCGAGGGTGTCGCCGCCCTCCTGGCAGCCGAAGCAGTAGAAGAGGCCCTTGCTGGGGCTGACCTGGAAGGACGGGGACTTCTCGTCGTGGAACGGGCACAGCCCCTTGAGGTTGCCGCCGCCCGCCGGGCGCAGTTGCAGGTACTCCGAGACGACGCTGTCGATCGGGACCGCGTCCCGGACCGCCTTCACGTCCTCGTCCCTGATCCTGCCCGCCACGTCTGGATTCTACGTGCCGGCGGCGGCGTCCCCGACCGTGGCCTACAGCAGCGACTCCAGCGGCACCGCCGGATCCGCCAGGCGCTCGGGGTCGACGGGCCGGCGGGAGCGGATCAGCCGCTGGAGGGTCTCGGTGACGTCCCAGACGTTGACGTTCATGGCGGCCAGCACGCAGCCGTCCTTCAGCCAGAACGCGATGAACTCGCGCCTGCCCACGTCGCCTCGGGCCAGCACCTGGTCGTAGGAGCCGGGCGGGGCGTAGCCGGAGAACTCCATGCCCAGGTCGTACTGGTCGGTGAAGAAGTACGGGATGCGGTCGTAGACGACCGGGCGGCCGAGCATGGCCAGGGCCGCGGCCGGGCCGCCGTTTCGGGCGTTGGCCCAGTGCTCGACGCGCAGCCGGGTGCCCAGCAGCGGGTGCTCGGCGGCCGCGCAGTCGCCGACCGCGAAGATGTCCGGGTCGGAGGTGCGCAGCGAGGCGTCCACGGCGATGCCGCCGCCGTACGCCCGGTCCGCGATCTCAAGGCCCGCCGCCTCGGCCAGCGCGGTGCGCGGGGCGGCGCCGATGGCGGCGAGCACGGCGTGCGCCGGGTGCTCCTCGCCGTCGTCGGTGCACACCGAGAGGACGACGCCGTCCTGGCCGGTGATCTCGGTCAGGCGGGCGCCGAAGTGGAAGCGGACGCCGTGGTCGCGGTGGAGGTCGGCGAAGAGGGAGCCGAACTCGGGGCCGAGCGCGCCGTGCAGCGGGGTCGGCGCGGGCTCGACGACGGTGACCTCGGCGCCGTAGGTGCGGGCGGCGGCGGCGACCTCCAGGCCGATCCAGCCCGCTCCGGCGATCACCAGGTGGCCGTTGTCGCGGCCCAGCGAGGTCAGCACCCCGCGCAGCCGGTCGGCGTGGGCCAGGCGGCGCAGGTGGTGGACGCCGGCCAGGTCGGTGCCGGGGATGTCCAGCCGCCGGGGCTCGGCGCCGGTGGTCAGCAGCAGCTTGTCGTAGCGCAGGGCGGTGCCGTCGCCGAGGGTGACGGTCCTGGCGGCGCGGTCGAGCTGGACGACCGGCTGGCCGAGGTGCAGCTCGATGTCGTGCTCGGCGTACCAGGCGGGCTGGTGGACGAAGACCGTGCCGCGCTCCTCCTTGCCCAGCAGGTAGCCCTTGGACAGCGGCGGACGCTCGTAGGGATGGTCGCGTTCGTCGCCGATGAGGATCACCCGGCCGGTGAACCCCTCGGCCCGTAGGGTCTCGGCGGCCCTGGCTCCCGCCAGTCCCGCTCCCACGATGACGAACGTCTCATCTGCGTCGACCACTGTGCGCCTCCTCGCGCGGCAAGTGCCACCGGCCAGTCCGTATCCAGGAGCGTCCCGCACCCGGCGCCCGGCGTGAAGAGCGCCGCACCGCGCGGCGCCCCGGACGCGCGGGACGCGCCGCCGCGGCCGTCATGGGCGCGCCCCGGCGGCGGTGAGGCGGCGGTGCAGTTCGATCGCCGCCGCGTCGGTCAGGGACGCTATCTGGTCGATCACCACCCGCAGGCGGGCGGGGTCGTCGGGCGCCTGCCCGTACAGCCCGCGGAACTGCGGGGCGAGGCCCTCCGGGGCGCGGGCGGCCAGCGCGGCGGCCAACTCGGCGATGACGACGCGCTGTTCGGCGCGGCGCCGCTCCTGGTCGGCGCGCTGCATGACGTAGCGGTCGGCGACGGCCTTGAGCACCGCGCACTCCAGCCGCACCGAGCGCGGCACGACGAGTTCGGCGGCGTACCGGGTGAGCCGCCCGGGGCCGTAGGCCGCCCGGGTGGCCTGTTCGGCGGCGAGGCAGAACCGGCCGATGAGCTGGGAGGTGGCGTCCTTCAGCCGGGCCTGGGCGACGGCCGAGCCGTCGTAGCCGTGCGGCCACCACTCCTGCTCCAGCAGCCGGTCGAGCGCCTCGGTGAGCTCGCCGGGCTCGGCGTCCGGCGCGTAGCGGGCGATGGCGACGGTACAGATCTCCCGGCGCTCGGGCTCGGCGAGCAGCATGCCGGGGTCCAGGTGGCCGGCCTGCAGGCCGTCCTCGACGTCGTGCACCGAGTACGCGACGTCGTCGGACCAGTCCATCACCTGGGCCTCGAAGCAGCGGCGGCCGTCGGGCGCGCCCGCCCGCAGCCAGCGGAAGACCGGCAGGTCGTCGGCGTAGACGCCGAACTTCGCCGAGTCCGGTTCGCCGGGGCGGGCGCCACGCGGCCACGGGTACTTGGTGGCCGCGTCCAGCGCCGCCCGGGTGAGGTTCAGCCCGACGCTGCCGACCCGGCCGTCGCCGTCCACGGTGAAGCGTTTCGGCTCCAGCCGGGTCAGCAGCCGCAGCGACTGGGCGTTGCCCTCGAAGCCGCCGCAGCCGGCCGCGATCTCGGCGAGCGTCCGCTCCCCGTTGTGCCCGAACGGGGGGTGGCCGAGGTCGTGGGCCAGGCAGGCGGTCTCCACCAGGTCCGGGTCGCAGCCCAGCGCCGCCCCCAACTCCCGTCCCACCTGGGCGCATTCCAGGGAGTGGGTCAGCCGGGTGCGCGGGCTGGTGTTGATCTCGGGATCGGCCGCCGCCGGGTCGACGACCTGGGTCTTGCCCGCGAGGCGGCGCAGGGCGGCGGAGTGCAGCACCCGGGCGCGGTCACGCTGGAACGCGGTGCGTCCGGGCCGCTTGTCCGGCTCGGGCACCCAGCGTTCCAGGGACGTCACGTCGTAGGGGATCTCGGCTGCCACCACCGACTGGTTCCCCCGGCGGCGGCGCCGGTAACCGCGGGTGGTCCCGGTGGGTCAGGCGGCGGCGTATCCGGGTACGGCGATCCGGTGCAGCGCCTGGTCGTAGCGGTGCAGCACCAGGCGGGCCAGGGCCGGGTGGGCGCCCAGCGGGGCGGCGGCGATCCGGGGCGCGGCGGCCGCGCACTGGCTCGCGAACCGTCCCGGCGCGGTGAAGTACGACGCCACCGCGATCCGCTCGCAGCCGCGGGCGGCCAGCGCCCGCACCGCCTCCGGCACCGTGGGACGGCACGCCGAGGCGTACGCGGGGAGCACCGGCACCCCGCCGAGCCGGGCGCCGAGCAGGGCCGCGGTGCCCTCGGTGTCCAGGGCCGACTGCGGATCGCGGGACCCGGCGGCGGCCAGCACCACGCCGGGACGCCCGCGCCCGGAGAAGCCCGCCTCGGCCAGCCGCGCGTGCAGGACCTCGGCGAGCAGCGGGTGCGGTCCCAGCGGCGCCGCGACCCGCCCGGTCAGGTGCCGGGCCCGGGCCAGCGCCGCGGGCAGATCGCTCTTGACGTGGTGGCCGCGGCCGAGCAGCAGCGGGACCAGCACCACCGTGCCGCGCAGCCGGGCCAGGGTGTCGTCCAGCAGCGGCTCGTTCAGCTCGATGTGCCCCAGGCGCACGGGCAGTCCCGGCCGCAGCGCGCGGACCCGCTCCAGCAGGGCGGTCACGGTGCTCCTGGCGCGCGGGTCGCGGCTGCCGTGGGCGACGGCGACCAGGGTGGTGGGAGGCATGCGGCCAGTGTGGCCGGTGCACGTTGCGGGCGGATTTCCGGTGATGTGACCGGAAGGTTGCGGGGCCGTCACCGTGGACGCCGCCCGGCTGTGAGCGGCGGCGGCGGGAACCGGGCGCGGCCGCCACGCGTCGCTGAGAGAGCGGATCACGTGAGATCCCGTGAGATCCCGAAAGATACGGGAACATGGGGAAAGGGGCCGGGGACGTGCGGTGGATACCGTTGCCGAGAACACGGCGGGGGAGGCGGCGCGCCGTCCAGGTGCTCGCCGCGGCGTGCACGCTGGCGCTGCTGCCCTCGGCGTGGGTGGACGCCTTCGCGTCGCCGCGGGTCTACGGGGTCGCCGACGCGCCGGCCGCGCCCGTCGCCGTCGTCTTCGGGGCGGGCCTGGTGGACGGCGCGCCGTCGGCGTACCTGGCCCACCGCCTGGACGCGGCCGCCGCCCTGTACCGCTCGCACCGGGTGCGGGCCCTGCTGGTGACCGGCGACAACAGCCGCACGAACTACAACGAGCCGGCCGCGATGCGCTCCTATCTGGCCGCGCACGGCGTGCCCGCCGACCGCGTGGTGCTGGACTACGCCGGCTTCGACACCTGGGACTCCTGCGCGCGGGCCCGCCGGATCTTCGGGGTGGAGCGGGCGGTGCTGGTCAGCCAGGCCTTCCACATCCCGCGGGCGCTGGTGCTGTGCCGGGCCGCGGGCCTGACCGTGTACGGCGTCGGGGTGGACGAGCGGCACGACGTGACCTGGTACTACGGCGGGGCGCGGGAGGTCGGCGCGGACGACAAGGCGGTGCTGGACGCGGTGCTGCGGCCGGACCCGACGCTGCTGGGCCCGAAGGAGCCCGGCATCCGCAGGGCGCTGTCGGCCGGCCGCTGACCCGCACGCTCACGCCGGGCGCCCGGCCGCGCTGAGGCCGGTGATCCGGCCGTGTAACGTCGCGGCGTCCGGGCGGTAACACCCCCGGCCTACGGTCGGTCCATGACCGCAGCACCAGCGCCCGTGCACAGCCACTGCCCGTACTGCGCCCTGCAGTGCGGCATGACCCTGCTCCCGCGGCCGGACGGCGCGGTGGAGGTGACCGGGCGGGAGGACTTCCCGGTCAACCGCGGAGCCCTGTGCGGCAAGGGGGCCAGCGCGGCCGAGGTGCTCTCCGGCCGGGTGCGCCTGACCGAGCCGCTGGTGCGGCGGGACGGGCGGCTGGAGCCGGCCGGCTGGGACGAGGCACTGGACGCGGTCGCCGCCGGCCTGGAGCGCGCCGCCGCGGCGCACGGCCGGGACGCGGTCGCCGTCTTCGGCGGCGGCGGGCTGACCAACGAGAAGGCGTACGCGCTGGGCAAGTTCGCCCGGGTGGTGCTCGGCACCTCGCAGATCGACTACAACGGCCGGTTCTGCATGTCGTCGGCCGCCGCCGCGCACCAGCGGGCCTTCGGCCTGGACCGCGGGCTGCCGTTCCCCCTGGAGGACATCGCCCGCACCGGCTGCGTCATCCTGGTCGGCTCCAACCTGGCCGAGACGATGCCGCCCGCGCTGCGCTACCTCACCGAACTGCGCGAGCGCGGCGGCACCCTGATCGTCGTCGATCCGCGCCGCACCCGCACCGCCGAGCAGGCCGACCTGCACCTCCAGCCGCGCCCGGGCACCGACCTGGCGCTGGCGCTGGGGCTGCTGCACCTGGTGGTCGCCGAGGGCCGGGTGGACGAGGAGTTCGTCGCCGGGCGGACCACCGGCTGGCCGGACGCGCGGGCGGCGGCCATGGCGCACTGGCCGGAGCTGGTGGAACGCATCACCGGCGTGCCGGTGCCCCACCTGCGCGCGGCCATGCGGATGTTCTGCGACGCGCCGGCCGGGATGGTGCTCACCGCGCGCGGCCCCGAGCAGCAGTCCAAGGGCACCGACACGGTCGGCGCCTGGATCAACCTGTGCCTGGCGACCGGCCGCGCGGGCCGCCCGCTGTCCGGCTACGGCTGCCTGACCGGCCAGGGCAACGGCCAGGGCGGCCGCGAACACGGCCAGAAGGCCGACCAGTTGCCCGGCTACCGCAAGCTGGACGATCCGGCGGCGCGCGCCCATGTCGCCGAGGTCTGGGGCGTCGATCCGCAGGACCTGCCCGGCCCGGGGCGCAGCGCCTACGAGTTGCTGGACGACCTGGGCGGCGGGGTGCGGGCCCTGTTCCTGAGCGGGTCCAACCCGGTGGTCTCCGCGCCGCGGGCGGCCCGGATCGAGGAGCGGCTGCGCGCCCTGGACTTCCTGGCGGTGGCCGATGTGGTGCTCTCCGAGACCGCCCGGCTGGCGGACGTGGTGCTGCCGGTGGCCCAGTGGGCGGAGGAGACGGGCACCCTGACGAACCTGGAAGGCCGGGTGCTGCTGCGCCGCCGGGCCGTCGGCCCGCCGCCCGGGGTGCGCACCGACCTGGAGGTCCTGGAGGCGCTCGCGGCCCGGCTGGGCTGGGAGAAGGGCTTCCCCGCCGACCCGGAGGAGGTCTTCGAGGAGCTGCGGCGCGCCTCGGCGGGCGGGCCCGCCGACTACTCGGGCATCACCTACCGCAGGATCACCGAGGAGGACGGGGTCTTCTGGCCGTGCCCGGACGGGCAGGAGGGCACGCCCCGGCTGTTCCTGGAGCGCTTCGCCACCGAGGACGGCCGCGCCCGTTTCGTGCCCGTCACCCACCGGCCCGCGGCCGAGGAGCCCGACGCGGAGTACCCGCTGTACCTGACCACCGGCCGGGTGCTCGCGCAGTACCAGTCGGGCGCCCAGACCCGCCGGGTGGAGCGCCTGAACGAGGCCGCGCCCGGTCCGTTCGTCCAGCTGCACCCGCAGCTGGCGGACCGCCTGGGCGTCGGCGACGGCCAGCCGGTGGCCGTCACCACCCGGCGCGGCCGGGCGGTGGCTCCCGCGCAGGTCAGCCGGGCGATCCGGCCGGACACGGTGTTCATGCCGTTCCACTGGCCGGGGGCGGGCCGGGCGAACACCCTGACCAATCCGGCGCTGGACCCCACGTCCCGGATGCCGGAGTTCAAGGTGTGCGCGGCGCGCGTCGAGGCGGCGCAGGAGGCCGCGGACGCGCCGGACGCGGCAGACGGCGTGAGCGGCTCGGCCGACGGCGTGGGCGACGCGGTCGGCAGCGTGGGCGACGCGCTCAGCGGCTGAAGAACAGCGCGAAGACCGCCACCGCCAGGGCCACCGGAAGCCCGATGATCAGCAGCGGGCCGACCCAGGGGCGGTCCGGCGGCCG
>JBEHXI010000205.1:0-13381 GCA_048498775.1 Actinomycetota bacterium
TCCGCCGTCAGGGGGTGGCAGCCGGCCTTGGCGCGTTCGGTGTTGACCAGCGCCAGCACCTGGCCGGCCGCGGCGGCGATCGCCCGGGCGGTGGCGGACGGGGTGGCGGCGGCCGTGGTGGGGGCGGGGCTCGCCGGGGCCGCCGGGGCGGAGGCGGGTGGCGAGGCGGCCGCCCGGGTGGCGGAGGGCGAGGCCGCCGGGCGGCGGGCGCCCCCGGCCTCGGGAGTGCCGGCCGCGCGGGAGGGCGAGGCGGCGGGGGAGGGCATCGCGGAGGTGTAGACGGGGGCCGTGGTGGCGGGGGAGCCGTCCGGCTGGGCGAGGTTGCCCGTGGAGTCGCCGCCCCCGTAGGTGTAGCCGCCGGCCGTCCCGCCGGGGGCGGGCAGCAGCCCGGAGGCCATCGCGACCGCGCCGACCGCCATCGCGGCGGACGCCCCGAGCAGGCCGGTACGCGCCGGCCGCCGCCGGGCCGGCCGCTCGCCCGGGGGATTTCCGGGGGCCGTGGGCGGTGCGGACGTGCGTCTGTGGCGCCCCATGCGTCGTGCTCCTCGCTTCCTGTGGCGGCGCCGCCCCGCAAGAGAGCCGCGCCATTTTCACTCGAATGGGTGAAGCAGGTTGCGGCGCGACTGTATCGAACGGCGGGGGCCATGGGTGCGGAGAGGCCCTGGGGCGGCCCCGTCGCCGAGCGGTCCGGGGGGATAGCGTGCGGGCATGAGCGAGGACGTACGGCTGACGGCCTGGGTGCGCGGCCGGGTGCAGGGCGTCGGCTTCCGCTGGTGGACCCGGTCGACGGCGCTGGAGATCGGCGGCCTGGAGGGGTTCGCGTCCAACCTGTCCGACGGGCGGGTCCAGGTCGTGGCCGAGGGCCCCCGGGAGGGGTGCGAGCAGCTGCTGCGGTGGCTGCGGACCGGGCGCACCCCCGGCCGGGTGGAGGGGGTCACCGAGATCTGGAGCGAGCCGCGCGGCGGATACGACGGCTTCGCGATCCGCTGACGGGCACGGCGGGCGGGCGCACGCCAGAGCCCGGGGCGGGCCCGGCGCCTCCCGTGCGCCGTGCGGGTGGGACACCGCGGCGGCCGGAACGCCCCCGTGCCCCCGGCAATCGCCAGGCGACCGGGCCGTCGCCTATTGCCAATCGGGCCGTTCCATGTCAGGCTGCGGCAGCAAGGATGATCTCCTCGTGGACGCCCGCGCAGGCGGGCCGCCCGCGATCGCTGTCCGCGATCACTTGGAGCCTCCGCCGACGCACCCCGGCGCGCTGCGCGCTGTGTGAGGTGTGCGGCATATCGGACGGCTGGGCTATGATCGTGTTGACCGTCAAACCATTTGGTGAGACGCTGGAAGCCCCGCGCACCTTAGCTGTTTGGCTATGTGGCGAGCAAGAGCATTGGCAGCGGCAAACGGCGGGTGCGTATACCACCCCTCACGACCCACACCGCTCAGGTCGGTCACTCAGCGTGGAGGACCATCCATCATGGCAAAGGCGCTTCTCGGTTACGTCGGCGGTCCCGACCCGCGACTTCTCGCCGAGATGCGACGTCTACAGCAGCGTGTCCAGGACCTGGAGTCCGAGCTGGTACGGATCCAGGCCGAGAACGACGCGCTGTCGGCGTCGCGTGACGAGAGGCTGTTCAACAGCATCGACGTAACCAAGGCGGAGCCTGTGCCGGCTTGATCCGGCCCACGCCGGGCGGGCTGCACTGTCACCGCTTGAAGATCTTCAAGGGACGCTTCGGCGTCCCTTCGTCGTTTCCCGCCCTTCCGCTCATCCTTTCCTTCTGGTGTGCCCTTCGCCCGCTGCGGTGAAACCGCCGAAAATCACCGGCGCCCGCTCGCCGCGCCGTGTGGCCCCGGGCGCGCGGGGGCCGGCGGGTAGAGTCCGACTCCGTGACGAGGACGTGAGCCACCGGAGGAGGAACCGTGCATCTGAAAAGCCTCACCCTGCGCGGCTTCAAATCCTTCGCCTCCGCCACCACCCTGCGCTTCGAGCCGGGCATCACCTGTGTGGTCGGCCCCAACGGCTCCGGCAAGTCCAACGTCGTCGACGCCCTGTCCTGGGTGATGGGCGAGCAGGGGGCCAAGAGCCTGCGCGGCGGCAAGATGGAGGACGTCATCTTCGCGGGCACCACCGGCCGCCCGCCGCTGGGCCGGGCCGAGGTCTCGCTGACCATCGACAACAGCGACGGCGCCCTGCCCATCGACTACTCCGAGGTCACCATCACCCGGACGATGTTCCGCAACGGCGGCAGCGAGTACCAGCTCAACGGGGACACCTGCCGCCTGCTGGACATCCAGGAACTGCTCTCCGACTCCGGCATCGGCCGCGAGATGCACGTCATCGTCGGCCAGGGCCAGCTGGACTCGGTGCTCCACGCCGACCCGATGGGGCGGCGCGCCTTCATCGAGGAGGCGGCCGGTGTCCTCAAGCACCGCAAGCGCAAGGAGAAGGCGCTGCGCAAGCTGGACGCGATGCAGGCCAACCTGGCCCGCGTCCAGGACCTCACCACCGAGCTGCGCCGCCAGCTCAAGCCGCTCGGCCGCCAGGCCGCCGTCGCCCGCCGGGCCGCCGTCATCCAGGCGGACCTGCGCGACGCGCGCCTGCGGCTGCTCGCCGACGACCTGGTGACGCTGCGTGAGGCGCTGCGCGCCGAGGTCGCGGACGAGGCCGCGCTGAAGGAGCGGCGCGACACCGTGGAGGCCGAGCTGGCCGCCGCCACCCGGCGGGAGGCCCGATGGGAGTTCCAGGTCAAGGAGCTGACGCCACGCCTGGCCGAGGCCCAGCAGACCTGGTACCAGCTCTCCCAGCTGGCCGAACGGGTGCGCGGCACCATCGGCCTGGCCGAGCAGAAGGTCCGGCACGCCGGTGCCCAGCAGCAGACCGAGGAGCGCCGGGGCCGCGACCCGGAGGACCTGGAACGCGAGGCGGCCCGGGTCCGCGAGCAGGAGGCGGAGCTGACCGCCGCCCTGGAGGCGGCCCGCCACGCGCTGGACGACACCGTCGAGCACCGCGCCGACCTGGAGCGCCGGCTCGCCGCCGAGGAGCAGCGGCTGAAGGCGGCCGCCCGGGCGATCGCCGACCGCCGTGAGGGCCTGGCCCGCCTGAAGGGCCAGGTCGGCGCCGCCCGCAGCCGGGCCGCCGCGGCCGAGGCGGAGATCGGCCGGCTGACCGCCGCCCGGGACGAGGCCGCCGAGCGGGCCGTCGTCGCCCAGGAGGAGTACGAGCAGCTGAAGGCCCAGGTCGAGGGGCTGGACGCGGACGACGCCGAGCTGGAGGAGGCGTACGAGACCGCCCGCAGCGAGCAGGCCGCCGCCGAGGAGGCGCTGGCCGCGGCCCGTGAGGCGGCCACCGCGGCCGACCGGGAGCGCGCCGCCCTCGCCGCCCGCCGCGACGCCCTGGCGCTGGGCCTGCGCCGCAAGGACGGCACCGGGGTGCTGCTCGCGGCCCGGGACCGGCTCACCGGCCTGCTCGGACCGGTCGCGGAACTGCTCACCGTGGCGCCCGGCTCCGAGATCCCGGTGGCCGCCGCCCTCGGCCCGGCCGCCGACGCGCTCGCGGTGCGCGGGCCCGCCGACGCGGTGGAGGCGCTGCGCCTGCTGCGCAAGGACGACGCCGGGCGGGCCGCGCTGCTGCCGGCCGGCGCGCCGCCCGAGCCGTCCCCGGGTCCGCCGCCGCCCGGTGCCCGCTGGGCCGCTGACCTGGTCGGCGGCCCGGACGAGCTGCTGCCCGCGGTGCGGCGGCTGCTGCGCGACGTGGTGGTCGTCGACTCCCTGGACGACGCCCGCGCGGTCGTCGGGGCCCATCCGGGGCTGACCGCGGTGACCGCCGAGGGTGACACGCTGGCCGCGCACTTCGGGTACGGCGGTTCGTCCGGCGCGCCGAGCCTGCTGGAGGTGCAGGCGGCGGTCGACGAGGCGGACGCCCGTCTGGAGGCGCTTCAGACGCGGTGCGCGGAGCTGGCGCACGCTCAGGACGCGGCCCGGGAGCGCCGCGCCGAGTGCGCCCGGGTGGTGGAGGAGATCACCGCGCGCCGGCGGGCGGCGGAGAAGGAGAAGTCCCGGGTCGCCCAGCAGTTGGGGCGGCTTGCGGGCCAGGCGCGCGGCGCGGCGGGCGAGGCCGAGCGGGCGGCCGCGGCGGTCGCGCGGGCCGAGGAGTCACTGGAGCGGGCGGCGGACGAACTCCGGGCGCTGGCCGAGCGGTTGGAGCAGGCCGAGGAGGCGCCCGCCGAGGAGGAGCCCGACACCGCCGAGCGGGACCGGCTCGCCGCGGACGGCGCCAACGCCCGCCAGACCGAGATGGAGGCGCGGCTCGCCGTCCGCACCCATGAGGAGCGGGTCAAGGCGCTGGCCGGGCGGGCCGATTCGCTGGACCGCGCGGCCCGGACGGAACGCGAGGCCCGGGCCCGGGCCGAACGGCGCAGGGCCCGCCTGGAGTACGAGGCGGCGGTCGCCGGAGCGGTGCTGTCGGGGGCGCGGGACCTGCTGGAGTCGGTGACCGTCTCGCTGGGCCGCGCCGAGCGGGAGCGGTCCGCGGCGGAGGCGGCCAGGGCGGAGCGGGAGACGGCGCTGGCCGCCGAACGCGAGGCGGGCCGCGCGCTCAAGACCGAGCTGGACAAGCTCACCGACTCGGTGCACCGCGGTGAGGTGCTGGGCGCCGAGAAGCGGTTGCGCATCGAGCAGTTGGAGTCCCGGGCGCTGGAGGAGTTCGGCATCGAGCCGGCCGGGCTGGTCGCCGAGTACGGCCCGGACCAGCTCGTTCCGCCGTCCCCGCCGGCCGAGGGGGAGGAGGGCGGCGAGGGCGCCGCGCGCCCGTTCGTCCGCGCCGAGCAGGAGAAGCGGCTGAAGGCGGCCGAACGCGCCTACCAGCAGCTGGGGAAGGTCAACCCGCTGGCCCTGGAGGAGTTCGCGGCCCTGGAGGAGCGGCACAAGTTCCTCACCGAGCAGCTGGAGGACCTCAAGAAGACCCGGGCGGACCTGTTGCAGGTCGTCAGAGAGGTGGACGAAAGGGTCGAACAGGTCTTCACTGCCGCATACCACGACACGGCGCGGGAGTTCGAGGGCGTCTTCTCGCGTTTGTTCCCCGGGGGCGAGGGCAGGCTGGTGCTCACGGATCCGGAGTCGATGCTGACGACTGGTGTGGAGGTGGAGGCCAGGCCGCCGGGCAAGAAGGTCAAGCGGCTGTCGCTGCTGTCGGGCGGCGAGCGGTCGCTGACGGCGGTGGCCCTGCTGGTGTCGATCTTCAAGGCCCGGCCGAGTCCGTTCTATGTGATGGACGAGGTCGAGGCCGCGCTGGACGACACGAACCTCCAGCGGCTGATCGGGATCATGCGTGAGCTGCAGGAGAGTTCGCAGCTGATCGTGATCACCCATCAGAAGCGCACCATGGAGGTCGCCGACGCGCTGTACGGCGTGTCGATGCAGGGCGACGGGGTCTCCAAGGTGATCAGTCAGCGGCTGCGGGAGAAGGCGCCGCGGACCGCGTAGCGCATCCTCGTGCGTCTCGTGCGTCCTGACGAGACGAGCGCATCTCATTCAAGAAGTGAACATGAGCTGGCTGAGTGTTGCTTCATAACCCTTCAGTACAGGGTATTGACTTCGAGACGTGAAGGCATACCCTCTGAAACGACATTTCAGTGTTCGACATGTGCGAGCGGCGGCGGTCGCGGGGTCCAGCCGGCGCTCGCCAAGCGCCCAGACGGCTCAGTGACGAGCCCCAGGAGATCACGTTGACCAGCACCACACAGGCCCTCTCGCCCGGAGCCCGCGAGGCCGCTCCGGAACACCTCGGCCATGTCGTCTTCATCACCGCGGCGGCCGCCATGGGCGGCTTCCTGTTCGGCTACGACAGCTCGGTGATCAACGGAGCGGTCAACGGCATCCAGGGCAGGTTCGCCATCGGCCACGCCGCACTCGCCCAGGTCGTCGCCGCCGCCCTGCTGGGCTGCGCGGTCGGCGCCGCCGGGGCCGGCCGCCTCGCCGACCGGCTGGGCCGCATCCGCGTCATGCAGATCGCGGCCGTGCTCTTCGTCGCCAGCGCCATCGGCTCCGCCCTGCCGTTCGCGGTCTGGGACCTGGCGGTCTGGCGGGTGCTCGGCGGCATCGCCATCGGCATGGCCTCGGTGATCGGTCCCGCCTACATCGCCGAGGTCGCGCCGCCCGCCTACCGCGGCCGGCTCGGATCCTTCCAGCAGGCCGCGATCGTCATCGGCATCGCGGTGTCCCAGCTGGTCAACTACGGGATCCTGCAGATGGCCCACGGGCAGCAGCGCGGCACGATCGCGGGCCTGGAGTCCTGGCAGTGGATGCTCGGTGTGATGGTCATCCCGGCGGCGCTGTACGGGCTGCTCTCGTTCGCCATCCCCGAGTCCCCGCGCTTCCTGATCTCCGCCGGCCGCGTCACCGAGGCCAAGGGCGTGCTGGCCGACGTCGAGGGCACGGCGGTGGACCTGGACGCCCGGGTCGCCGAGATCGAGCTCGCCATGCGCCGCGAGCACAAGTCCACGTTCAGGGACCTGCTCGGCGGACGTGCCGGACTGCTGCCCGTGGTCTGGGTCGGCATCGGGCTCTCGGTCTTCCAGCAGCTGGTCGGCATCAACGTGATCTTCTACTACTCGGCGTCGCTGTGGCAGTCCGTCGGCATCGACCCGAGCAGCTCGTTCTTCTACTCCTTCACCACCTCGATCATCAACATCATCGGCACCGTGATCGCGATGGTCCTCGTGGACCGGATCGGCCGCCGGCCGCTGGCGCTGATCGGCTCCGTCGGCATGGCCGTCTCGCTGGGAGTGGCCGCCTGGGCGTTCTCCTACAAGACCGGCACCGGCGGCGCCATCCACATCCCCGGCACCGAGGGCACCGTGGCGCTGGTCGCCGCCCACGCCTTCGTCCTGTTCTTCGCCCTGTCGTGGGGCGTGGTGGTCTGGGTCCTGCTGGGCGAGATGTTCCCCAACCGGATCCGCGCCGCCGCCCTGGGCGTGGCCGCCTCGGCGCAGTGGATCGCCAACTGGCTGATCACGGTGAGCTTCCCGAGCCTGTCGGACTGGAACCTGTCCGGTGCCTACGTGATCTACACGGCCTTCGCCGTGCTCTCGATCCCGTTCATCCTCAAGTGGGTGCCGGAGACCAAGGGCAAGGCGTTGGAGGAGATGGGCTAACCCCCCGCTGCCCGCCTCCTCTTGCCGCGCCGCCCCCGCTCCCGTGAGCCGGGGCGGCGCCGCACTGTGTGCTGGCCGATACTGGGGAGCGTTATGGAAACCGTCATCCTTGCTGTAGTCATCGCCCTGGTCGTGCTCGGCGCGCTCAGCGGCCTCCTGGTCGGCACCCGCCGCAGGAAGCGGCTGCCGCCCCCGCCCCCGGCGGAACCGAAGATCACCGCGCCTCCGGCCGAGCCGCATGTCGGCGAGGAGGCGGAGACCCCGCGTGAGGAACCCCGGCGGACGATCGAGGAGGTCAGCCTCCCCGAGGCGCCCTCGGCCGTCATCGAGGAGCCCGCGGCACCCCCGATCGAGGTGCCCGAGCCCACCGCCGGCCGTCTGACCAGGCTCCGCGGCCGCCTGGCCCGCTCGCAGAGCACCCTGGGCAAGGGCCTGCTCGCGCTGCTGTCCCGTGAGCACCTCGACGAGGAGACCTGGGAGGAGGTCGAGGACACCCTGCTGACCGCCGACGTCGGCGTCGCCCCCACCCAGGAGCTGGTGGAGCGGCTGCGGACCCGGGTGAAGGTGCTGGGCACCCGCACCACGGCCGACCTGCGCGCCCTGCTGCGCGAGGAGCTGCTGACCACCATCGGCACCGGCCTGGACCGCACCCTGCACACCGAGAGCGGCCTGGACCGCCCCGCGGTGCTGATGGTCGTCGGCGTCAACGGCACCGGCAAGACCACCACCACCGGCAAGCTCGCCCGGGTACTGGTCGCCGACGGCCGCAGCGTGGTGCTCGGCGCCGCCGACACCTTCCGCGCCGCCGCCGTGGACCAGCTCCAGACCTGGGGCGAGCGGGTCGGCGCCCGCACGGTCCGCGGCCCGGAGGGCGGTGACCCGGCCTCGGTGGCGTTCGACGCCGTCAAGGAGGGCATCGCGGAGGGCGCCGACGTGGTGCTGATCGACACCGCGGGCCGCCTGCACACCAAGACCGGGCTGATGGACGAGCTCGGCAAGGTCAAGCGGGTGGTGGAGAAGCACGGCCCGGTCGACGAGGTGCTGCTGGTGCTGGACGCCACCACCGGCCAGAACGGCCTGGTCCAGGCCCGGGTCTTCGCCGAGGTCGTGGACATCACCGGCATCGTGCTGACCAAGCTGGACGGTACGGCCAAGGGCGGCATCGTCATCGCGGTGCAGCGCGAGCTCGGCGTGCCGGTCAAGCTGGTCGGCCTCGGCGAGGGCGTGGACGACCTGGCGCCCTTCGAGCCGGAGGCGTTCGTCGACGCGTTGATCGGCGACTGAGCCGGCCGCGTTCCGCCCCACGGGGCGCTCCCGCACACGGGGGCGCCCCTTTCGCGTCCCCGCCCGCCGGGCCTGACGCGTCCCGTGGCGCCCCGGGTCAGGAACGCACCAGCGGATCGCCCGCCGCCCCGCGGTGCCGGTGGCAGACGTACGCCAGGGTGCCCAGCAGCAGCCGGGCCTCCGGCGGCTGGGCGCCGCGCACCGGCGGCCGCAGCCACTGGACGGGGCCGAGCCCCCCGAGATCCGACGGCGGCGCCGTGACATGGTCGCCGGCGCCCAGGCAGTGCAGGTCCAGGCCGGCGTCGTCCCAGCCCATGCGGTACAGCAGGCGCGGCAGTTCGGCGGCGGCCCCCGGCGCGACGAAGAACAGCGCGCGGCCGGTGGGCGTGGCGATGACGGGCCCGAGCCGCAGCCCCATCCGCTCCAGCCGCACCAGGGCGCGGCACCCGGCCTCCTCGGCCACGTCCAGGACGTCGAAGGAGCGCCCGACGGGCAGCAGCACCGCGGCACCGGGCGTGGCGTCCCAGGCCGCGTCGGCCTGCGCGGGGCCGGCACCCGCCGGGATCGGCACGGCGAACGGCAGCGGGTGGGCGCCCGGCGCCGGGCAGCCGGGCGTCCCGCAGGAGCACTCGCCGCCGCGGCCGGCGCGCGCCCCGGCGATCACGTCCCAGCCGTACAGCCCGGTGTACTCCGCGATCGTGGCGCGCACCGACGCGCGGGTGCGGCGGCGCGCCCGGGGCCTGATGTCCCGGATGTCCAGAATGCTGCCGATCGTGAAGCCCATGCCACCTCCAACACTCCTCCGTGGTGGTTGGTTACGCCCCCCGTCGCCCCCGATCGGGACGTCGCGCGCCGCCGGGGAGCGGTGGCGGCCGGCGTGTGGTCGTGCGGACCGCGGTGCGGCGGCGGACACGCGCCCCGGTGCACTTCCGCCCGCCCGGCTCTCGTTGTCATGCGTCAAGTGAATCGTGAGAGGCCCGGGAAGAGTTCATTCGAAGGGGTGGCGAATGGTGGCGATTCCGCATAGCCCCTCGCCAGATGGGTGATCGTAGGATTACTTTCTGTTCACGGACCCTCGGACTTCTGTCCTCGTGGGTATGCCGGAGGCACGGGAGGAACGTGTATTCGGTGGCCGCGCGGACGTGAGGACCGGGCGGTATGGGGTAACGGCATCACCCTGTGAGCAGCTGACAGGACAAGCGGGATGGGGGCGTTCCGGTGGGCGGAGGCGTCACGGAGGGCGGGACCGGCGAGAAGCAGCCCAACGCGCGGCTGAACTCCTGGTTCGCGCGCAGCGGCTGGTCCAAGGGCGAGCTCGCCCGCCAGGTCAACCGGCGCGCCCGCCAGATCGGCGCCCACCACGTCAGCACCGACACCTCCCGGGTGCGCCGCTGGCTCGACGGCGAGCAGCCGCGCGAGCCGATCCCGCGGATCCTGTCCGAGCTGTTCTCCGAGCGCTTCGGCTGCGTGGTGGCCGTCGAGGACCTGGGCCTGCGCACCCCGCACACCCCACCGGGCAGCTCCTGGGTGGACCTGCCCTGGGCCGGTCCGCAGACCGTCGAGATGATCAGCGAGTTCTCCCGCAGCGACCTGATGCTGGGGCGCCGCGGCTTCCTCGGCGCCTCGCTGGCGCTGTCGGCCGGCCCGGCGCTGGTCGAGCCGATGCAGCGGTGGCTGGTGCCCGCGCCCGCCGCCGCGGCCCCGCCCGCGCCCCGCCGCGCCGAGCCGGGCCGGCTGTCCACGCCCGAGCTGGACCTGCTCGACGTGACGACGGTGATGTTCCGTCGCTGGGACGCCCAGTGCGGCGGCGGGCTGCGCCGCAAGGCCGTGGTCGGCCAGCTGCACGAGGTCACCGACCTGCTCCAGGAGCCGCACCCGGAGGCCGTCACCCGGCGGCTGTTCCGGATCGCCGCCGAACTCGCCCAGCTCGCGGGCTGGATGAGCTACGACGTCGGCCTCCAGCCCAACGCGCAGAAGTACTTCGTCCTCGCCCTGCACGCCGCCAAGGAGTCCGGCGACCGCCCGCTCGGCGCCTTCGTGCTGTCCGCCATGAGCCGCCAGATGATCCACCTCGGCCGCCCGGACGACGCCCTGGAACTCCTCCACCTCGCCCAGTACGGCAGCCGCGACTCCGCCACGGCCACCACCCAGTCGATGCTGTACGCGCTGGAGGCCCGCGCCTACGCCGCCATGGGCCAGGCCCAGAAGTGCCACCGCGCGGTCCGGATGGCCGAGGACGCCTTCGGCGAATCCCGCCCCGCCGAGGACCCGGACTGGATCAGGTTCTTCAGCGAGGCCGAGCTGAACGCCGAGAACGCCCACTCCTACCGCGACCTGGCGTACGTCGCCGGCCGCAGCCACACCTACGCCTCCCTGGCCCGCCCGGTGATGGAGCGGGCCGTCGAGCTGTTCGCCGCCGACCCCGAGCACCAGCGCTCCTACGCCCTCAACCTGGTCGGCATGGCCACCGTCCACCTCCTGGAGCGCAACCCGGAGCCGGCCTGCGAGTCGGCCCACCAGGCCATCGATGTGGCCCGCAAGGTGCGCTCCGAGCGCGTCAACACCCGCATCAGAAAGACCGCGGACTCCGCGCTGCGCGACCACGGGGACGTCGCCGAGGTCGTCGCCCTCAGCGAGCGCCTCGCCACCGACCTGCCAGAGACGTGCGGCCCGCAGGGCGGCGTGCCACAGGCCGTGTGACCCGCGCGGACCCCGCTCACCCCACCAGCCCCGGCCGCGGCGGCCGCCCCGATCGACCCGACCAGGCTCCCCCATGCCAGGCTCGACGGGCCCCGCCGCGGCCGGTTCCCTGCCCGTACCCGGGCGGCCGTCCGGCCGGATGAGCCCGATATGCCCGCCGGATGCCCCGCCGTATACGGAACCGGGCCCACCGCCGCCTCGGCATGCGGCGGTTCACCTCCCCGTAACACGGGGGACTCCTTCGTCACGACGGCGCAACACCGTACGGCGACGACTGAAACCCGGCTGCGTCAGGGTTCTGGCCAATAACCGGCTTATCCAGCACCCGCCCGCACGGGCCGTCCGCACGACGAGGAGACGCCGATGCCAGCAGGCATCATGACGACGCTTGCCGCCGACAAGCCCGTCCTTGACACCGGCCACACCGCCTTCATGCTCATCAGCGCCGCCCTGGTGATGGTGATGACCCCAGGACTCGCCTTCTTCTACGGAGGCATGGTCCGGGTCAAGAGCGTGCTCAACATGCTCATGATGAGCTTCATCAGCCTCGGGATCATCACCATCCTGTGGACGCTGTTCGGCTTCAGCGAGGCCTTCGGCACCGACCACGGAGGGGTGATCGGAGGCACCGACTGGCTCGGGATGCGCCACATCGGCCTCACCGAGCTCTGGCCGGGATACGGCATACCGATCTATGTGTTCGCCGTCTTCCAGCTCATGTTCGCGATCATCACACCCGCCCTGATCAGCGGCGCCCTGGCGGACCGGGTGAAGTTCACCGCCTGGTCGCTGTTCATCACGCTCTGGGCGATCGTCGTCTACTTCCCGGTGGCCCACTGGGTGTGGGGCAGCGGCGGATGGCTGTACAAGTTCGGCGTGATCGACTTCGCCGGCGGTACCGCGGTCCACATCAACGCCGGCGCCGCCGCGCTCGGCGTGATCCTGGTCATCGGCAAGCGCAAGGGCTTCCCGAAGGACCCGTTCCGCCCGCACAACCTGCCGCTGGTGATGCTCGGCGCCGGCCTGCTGTGGTTCGGCTGGTTCGGCTTCAACGCCGGCTCCTGGCTGAGCGCGGACGGCGTGGCCGCGGTCGCCTTCACCAACACCCAGGTCGCCACGGCCGCCGCGATGCTCGGCTGGCTCGCCTACGAGCGGATCAGGCACGGCTCGTTCACCACCCTGGGCGCCGCCTCCGGCGCGGTCGCCGGCCTCGTCGCCATCACCCCGGCGTGCGGCTCGGTCTCCCCGCTGGGCGCCATCGCGGTGGGCGTCATCGCCGGTGTCCTGTGCGCCTGGGCGGTGGGCCTGAAGTACAAGTTCGGCTACGACGACTCCCTGGACGTCGTGGGCGTCCACATGGTCGGCGGTATCGCCGGCTCCCTGCTGATCGGCCTGTTCGCCACCGGTGGCGTCGGGCAGACCGCCAAGGGCCTGTTCTACGGCGGCGGCTTCGCCCAGCTGGGCAAGCAGGCCGTCGGTGTGACCTGCGTCCTGCTGTACTCGCTGGTGGTCTCCGCGATCCTCGCCAAGGTCATCGACCTGGTGATGGGCTTCCGGGTCGCCGAGGACGACGAGGTGGCGGGCATCGACCAGACCGAGCACGCTGAGAGCGGCTACGACTTCACCGGCATCGGCAGCGCGATCCGCCTCGGCCTCGGCGGCTCCACGGCCGGAAACAGCAAGGAAGCAGGTACGCCGGCCGAGCCGGCACAGTCGAAGGTGGACGCATGAAGCTCATCACCGCGGTCATCAAGCCGCACCGGCTCGACGAGGTCAAGGACGCCCTCCAGGCGTTCGGCGTCCACGGCCTGACGGTCACCGAGGCCAGCGGCTACGGGCGGCAGCGCGGCCACACTGAGGTATACCGGGGAGCGGAGTACACCGTCGACCTGGTGCCCAAGATCCGCATCGAGGTGCTGGTCGAGGACGCCGAGGCCGACGAGCTGATCGAGGTCGTCGTCAAGGCGGCCCGGACCGGCAAGATCGGTGACGGCAAGGTGTGGAGCGTCCCGGTCGAGACCGCGGTCCGGGTACGCACCGGCGAGCGCGGCCCCGACGCGCTCTGAACGGCTGAGCACGCCGTGGACCTGCCGCCGCCCGGCGGCAGGTCGCTGAAGTGTGGTTAAGGGATAAGAATGAATTTCGCTATTCCTCTTGCTCGCCGCCATTAAACGTCGGTATTTCTTTCTTCTTAATCTTCTTTAAAGAAAAGCGCCTTCAGCTCCGTTGCTTCGTCGGCTTTCATTTTA
>JBEHXI010000206.1:0-13371 GCA_048498775.1 Actinomycetota bacterium
GGCGGAGCGCGGGTCACCCCGGCCTGAGGCCGGCCCTTCACGGACCCTGGCCCTTCGCGGACCCGGCCCCGGCCCTTCACGGACCCGGACCCGGACCCGGGTCCGGCGGCCGGCTCCCGCGGCGTGCGCCCTGCGGCGGTCCCAGCATGGGCACCAGGAACTCCCGGGCCACCTCCCGCATCCGGGCCTCGTCGTCGATGTCGACGACATGGCTGGGGATGACGAGCAGGGAGGCGGAGATGCGGACCATCATCTCGGCCACCAGGCTCACGTCCACCTCGGCGGCGACATGGCCGCCGCGCTGCTCCTCGCGGAGTCTCTCCGCGAGGAATCGCTGCACCGTGCCCAGGGTGCGTCCCCCGTCGCCGGTCATGGACGGCACGACGGACTCCGGTTCGGCGATCATCAGCCCGCCGATCAGGGGGTTGTGGCGGATGGCCCGCATCGAGCTCACGAAACCCACGGCGACCCGGTCGGCGACGGTCCGGGCATCGCGGATGTCGATGATGAACTGGTCGAAGTAGCGGCGGAACTCGCGCCGCACGACATGCTCGACCAGCACGTCCTTGGTGGCGAACCGCCGGTAGACGGTGATCCGGGAGACGCCCGCCCGTCGTGCCACGTCCGCCATGGTGGACCGCTTGATGCCCATGCGGCAGAACTGCTCGTAGGCGGCGTCGAGCAGACGCGTGGTCATCTCGTCGTTCCGGTCCTCGCCTCCGACCGCGTCGGCGAACGCGATGTCGAGCAGTGACGGGAGGTCCGAAGGGCTTCCGAGCGTCGCGCGGGCGGGTTCCACGGGTTCCTCCCCGATTCCGTACTGCCTCTGGCGTTGACGCCGCCGTTGTGCTCCACTGGGGATACAGAGGATACAGAGAGCCGCAATCTGTTTCACCGTATCAAACAGGGGCCGTGAGGCCATAGGCCCGCACGACAGACCGAACCCCGGGAGGAGTTCGCGGCAATGGACGGACTCAGCAGGCGCAAGATGTTGATCACAGGCGGGGCGCTGGGAGCCATCGGAGCCCTGAGCATGGCGGCCCCCGCTCACGCCCGCTCCCTGTGGACGTGGTCGCCGAGCGGTTCGGTGGCCGGAACGGGTGACGGGCTCGACCCGGAGTGGGTGTGGGACAAGGAGGCCGACCCGGTCGTCGCCGCCGTGCTCGACCGCGGCGAGGTGGCGCAGGTCAACGCGGCGCTGCGGAACTGGACCCGCAACGACCAGCCGCTGCCCGACGGCCTGCCCGCCGACCTGCGCGACTTCATGGAGCAGGCACGCCGGCTGCCGTCCTGGGCGGACCGGTCCAAGCTGGAGACGGCCGCCGCGTTCAACGAGTCACGGGGCATCTACCTCAACCTCCTCAACGGCGTGGGCGGCGGCATGCTGAGCACCGCCATCCCCCGTGAGGCGCGCGCCGTCTACTACTCCAAGGGCGGCGCCAACATGGAGGACCGGGTCGCCAAGACGAGCCTGCTGGGCTTCGCCGTCGGCGACCCGAACGCCTACCGGCCCGACGGCAAGGTCGTCGTGGAGGCCGTCAAGACCCGGCTGGTGCACGCGGCCGTGCGGCACCTGCTGCCGCAGTCCCCGGGCTGGTCCAGCCGCAGCGGAGGCCAGAAGGTCCCGATCAGCCAGGCGGACATGCTGGTCACCTGGCACACGCTGCCGACCTACGCCATGCGGAAGATGCTCGAGTGGGAGGTGCCGATCACGCCGGCCGAATCGGCGGGGTACCTCCACCTGTGGCAGGTGACCGCGCACCTGCTCGGTATCCAGGACGAGTACATCCCCGCCACCTGGGACGACGCCAACGCCCAGTCCCGGCAGGTCCTCGACCCCATCCTGGCCTCCACGCCCGAAGGCGTCGACCTGACCGACATCCTGCTGAACCAGCTGGCCGAACAGACCAGTCCCGGCCGCGCCGACCGGCCGCTCGTCAACGCGCTCGCCCGGTACCTGGTCGGTGACCAGGTCGCCGACTGGGACGGCATCCCCCACGAGCCGTTCTGGGAGAAGGCGATCGCGGCCGCCTGGCCGAAGCTGGTCGCCTTCCGCGAGAAGCTGATCCCCTTCCCGCTCGTGCCGCCGCTGGCCTGGACGATCGACGAGGCGGCCCGGCAGTACATCCTGTTCTACCTCACCAAGGGACAGGGCACTCACATCGAGATCCCCGACACCAACCGCCCCGCCTGACCCGCCGCGGCACCGCGGGGCTCCGCTGGCGGGGCCCCGCACGGTACCGAGCCCCGAGCCCCTGGAAGGGATGATGACGACCTTGCGCGGTGATGGAACGACCTGGTTACCGCCCGCTCCGGCCGCCGGTGGCGCGCAGCCGCCCGCCGGACCGGTGGCACCGACCGGTGAGGCCGCCCGTGACCGGCGCTGACCGCCCGGCGCGGCAGGCGGCCGCCCCGCGGCGACTCGCCAGGCGCCGCTTCCTCGGATACGTGCTGGCCGCTCCGACGCTGACGGCCGCGGCCGAACTCGCCCCCGCCCCGGAGGCCCGGGCGGACACCCCCTCAGGAGAGATCCCCTCAGCGGACATCCCCTCAGCGGACATCCCTTCAGCGGACATCACCGAACTCGTCGATCTCAACGACGTGATGACGGCGGCGGCCCTGCCGACGTCCGGCCTGATCACGGTCGAGGTGCACACGGACGGCACGGTGTCCTTCGCGCTGCCGCGGGCCGAAGTGGGGCAGGGCATCACCACGTCGACGGCCATGCTGATCGCCGAGGAACTGGACGTGCCCCTGGAACGCGTGCGCGTCACCCTGGCCGACGCGCGGCCGGAACTGCTGTTCAACCAGCTCACCGGCGGATCGAACACCACGGTCTCGACCTACACCCCGATCCGGGTCGCCGCCGCCATCGCCCGGGGCCGGCTGCTCCGGGCGGCGGCGGCCGCATGGGGTGTCCCCGTCACCGAGCTGACGCTGACCGGGGGAGTGGTCACCGGCCCCGGGAACCGCGGCGCCGGCATCGGGAGCCTGTCCGAGCGGGCCGCGGGCGTGCGGACCGAGCGGGTGGCCGTGGAGCTCAAGCCCAGCGGCCGGTTCACCGTCATCGGCACGCCGCGCGGCCGTATCGACGCCCTCGCCGCGGTCACCGGCCGCAAACGGTTCACGCTGGACCTGAAGGTCCCGGACGCCATGCCGACCATGGTGTGCCGTCCGCCGACGATCAACGGCAGGGTCGGTTCGGTGGCCAACCTCGGCGAGATCCGCGCCATGCCCGGAGTCACCGACGTCGCCGTGATCTCGACCGGGGTGGCGGTGCGCGCGGCCACCTTCGGCCAGTGCATCGAAGCCGTCCGTGCCCTGCGGGTGTCGTGGAAACCCGGAAGCGTGGCGGGCGCGTCCGACGAATCCGTGCTGAGGGAATTACGGGCAGCCGAAATCCCGCTGGGGCCACCGCCGTTGACGCCGAGTGTGGAAGCCGCATTCACGTTCCACTTCCGCGGTAACAGCGCGCTGGAACCGAACTGCGCGATAGCCGACGTGCGCCCCGGCCGTGCCGAGATCTGGTCGAGCCTGAAAGCGCCGATCGTCGCGAAAGGGGCGATCGCCGCCCGGCTCGGCCTGCCGATCGACGCGGTGACCGTCCATGTCGTCGAAGGGGGCGGCTCGTTCGGCCGGAAACTCTTCTTCGACGCGGCGCTGGAGGCCGCAGAAGTCTCCCAGGCCATCGGTAAACCGGTAAAGCTGATGTGGCATCGCGCCGACGACGCACGCCAGGGCCGCACCCACCCCATGGCCACCTCCCGCGTGCGCATCGCGTACCTCGGCGACACCGTCCTCAGCTACACCCAGCGGCACACCAGCGTCGCCACGGACTTCGGCCACGGACTCGGTGAGATCTTCACGGCCCTGGCCGCGCGACTCCCGGTCGGCGACATCGGCACCTCGGAGACGTTCTTCCAGCTCTCCCAGTCGATGCCCTACGAGTTCGGCGCCGACAGCCGGCTCCTCAGCGAGACCGGCAAGGGCTTCAACACCGGCAGCATGCGCAACGTCTACTCTCCCGACGTCACCTGCGCCCGGGAACTCCTCATCGACCGGCTCTCCGCCAGGATGGGCAAGGACCCCTACCGGTTCCGCCGCGCCTTCCTGCGCGACGACCGCGCCCGCGCGGTGCTGGACACGGTCGCCGAGGCCGGGAACTGGGGCCGGAGCATGCCGGCCGGCACGGCCCAGGGCATCGCCCTCCACGCCGAGTACCACGCCGTCAGCGCCGTGCTGGTGGAGATCGACTGCCGCCCCGAGACCGTCGACCGCCCGATCCGCAACGGCGTGACCGGCCCCCGCGTCACCACGGCGGTCATGGCCGTGGACGTCGGCCTCGCCGTCAACCCGCGCGGCCTGGAAGCGCAGATGACGGGCTGCCTGATGGACGGCATCGCCCAGGCCCTGACCTCCAGCCTGCACCTGCGCGACGGGTACTTCCTGGAGGCCAGCTGGGACAACTACTTCTACACCCGGCAGTGGAACACACCGCCCAGGACGCGGATCATCGTGATGCCGGCCACCACCGGCGAACCCGGCGGTGCCGGGGAACTCGGCGTGGCCGCGTCGATGGCCGCGGTCGCCTGCGCCTACGGCCGCGCGACCGGGACGATGCCCACGGCCTTCCCCGTCAATCACGGAACGCTCTCCTTCGAGCCGAAGCCCACCGTTCCGCCCATCCCCGCGTCACCCACCGACGGCCTGGACCATGTCCGGTGACGTCCGCCTGAACAGCCTGGAGTTCCCGTGCCCGAGCACACGTTCCGCCTCAACGGGGAGCAGGTCACCGTCGACGTCGCGGACGACGAGCGACTGCTGTGGGTCCTTCGCGACGTCCTCGGCGTCACCGGGCCGAAGTACGGCTGCGGCATCAACGTCTGCAAGGCCTGCACGAGCCACGTCAACGGCAGGGCGGCCAACCCCTGTTCCATCCCCGTGAAGGACCTGCGGCCCTCCGACGAGGTCACCACCATCGAGGGGCTCCCGGCCACCGTCGGCGCGGAGCTGCACCCGATGCAGGAGGCGTGGCTCGACCTGGACGTGGCCCAGTGCGGCTACTGCCAGCCCGGCCAGATCATGGCCGCCGTCGCGCTCGTCCGCCGCGTCCGGGAGGAAGGCCGCGAGATCACCGACGCCGACCTCGACGGCCTTCGTAACATCTGCCGCTGCGGCACCTATCCCCGGATCCGCGAGGCGATCAGAGCCGGCGCCGCGAGGATGTGACACGAACGGCCTACCGCGGCAGCCGGGCGGCGAGCAGGGCGATGTCGTCGGTGTGCCCCGGCGGCAGGCGCTCCAGCAGTTCGTCGCAGAACTCCTCCAGCGGCCGCCCGGCCAGCGCGACGGCGTTGCGGCGCAGCCGGGCCAGCCCGGTGTCCAGATCGCTGCCGGGCGCCTCGACCAGGCCGTCGGTGTACAGCAGCAGGGTGCTGCCCGGGGGCAGCGGCTCGACCCCGTCCCGCCGGGGCCGGGCGGCGGCCTGCCGCAACCGGGTGCCCATCAGCATGTCGTGCGGCCGGTCCAGGTAGGACGCGTGCCCCTCGGCGGTGACCAGCAGCGGCGGCGGGTGGCCGGCGTTGGTGAAGCGCAGCCGCCAGGGCCCGCCCGCCGGGCCCTCGATCCGGGCCAGCACCATGGTCGCCATGGTGGCCTCGCTGGTCATCGTCATCGCCTGGTCCAGCCGGTCGACGACGGTGCTGGGCGGGCCGGTGCGGTCCCAGGCCAGCGCCCGCAGCATGTTGCGCAGCTGGGCCATGCACGCGGCGGCCTGCAGGTCGTGGCCGGAGACATCGCCGATGACCAGCGCCGTCGCGCCGTCGGCCAGCGTCAGGGCGTCGTACCAGTCCCCGCCGACCTGCGAGCCCTCCGGCGCCGGCAGGTACCTGGCGGCCAGCTCCAGCCCGCCGGCCCGCGGCAGCGGGGTCAGCAGGTACCGCTGCCAGGTCGCCGCGATGTCCCGCTGCTGCCCGAACAGCCGGGCGTTGTCCACCGCCAGGCCCGCCCGGCTCGCGATGTCCGCGATCAGGGTGGTCTCCACCGCGTCGAAGGGGCGGGCCGGGTCGGTGCGGGCCACCGTGAGCGCGCCCAGCACCTGCCGCGCGGTGCGCAGCGGCGCGACGATCGCGCTGACCGCGCCCAGCGAGCGGAACAGGTCGTGCTCGGCCGCCGCCAGCGGCGAGTCGGGGAACGCGGCGATCTCCGCCGGCCCCAACAGCACCGGCTCGCCGCCGCGCAGCACCCGCGCCAGCGTCGAGCGGGACGAGTCGGGCACCGGCGGCAGCGGCCCGAGCTGCCCCACCTGCACGGTCAGCCCCTCGGGGGTGGCCACGGCGGTGCGCCGGAGCTCCTCCTCGCCCGCCCACAGGTCCACGGCCGCCCAGTCGGCCAGCCGCGGCACCAGCAGCCGCCCCAGCCGCCGCAGCGCCTCGTCCACGTCCAGGGTCTGGGTCAGCACGGTGGTGATCTCGGCGACCAGCGTCATCCGCTCGGTCAGGCGCTCCAGCTCCGCCAGGTAGCCGGCCTGCCGCCGCTCGGCCGCCAGCCGCTCGGTGGCCTCGCTGAACAGCACCGCCGCGCCGGCCACCCGCCCGGCCCGCCGGATCGGCGCGGACGCCCAGTCCACGGCCATCAGATGCCCGTCGCCGTGCAGGAACGTCGCGCAGTCGCCGTGCCCGATCCCGCCCTCGTCGATGACGGCCAGCAGATCGCACCGGTCCCGGGCCGGCGGGGAGCCGTCCGGGGCGCGGTGCAGCAGCATGTGGGCGTCCGCGCCGAGCAGGGCGGTGGCGGGCCGCCCCAGCAGCCGGGCCGCCTGCGGGTTGACGCCCCTGACCAGGCCGGCGCGGTCGGTGAGGTACAGGCCGGCCGGCAGACCGTGGAAGACCGCCGCCAGCACCGCGGGGTCCGACGTCCAGTCGGTGCCGTCCGCCCCGGTCCGCGCACCGCGCTCGTCGTGCGCCACCGCCCACTCCCTCCACGCCCGCCGGATGGGTGACGGGACACGGCCGTCCCTGTGAAGTCCAGTCCACCGCGATCCGGCCCGCGGCGCGCGGTGGCGGGAGCCTGGGCGCCGGACGGCGTCAGACGGCGTCAGACCGCGTCAGACGAGACGACGGGGCCCGGCCCGCGTGTCGCGGACCGGGCCCCGTCGGGAAGCGTCGCTCACTCCTCGGTGAGCAGCCCGCGGCGCAGCCGGGTCAGGGTGCGCGAGAGCAGCCGGGAGACGTGCATCTGGGAGATGCCCAGCTCCTCGCCGATCTCGGACTGGGTGAGGTTGCCCACGAACCGCAGCGAGAGGATCTGGCGGTCCCGGGCGGGCAGCTCGGCGATCAGCGGCTTGAGGGACTCGACGTACTCGATGCCCTCCAGCCCGTGGTCCTCGTAGCCGATGCGGTCGGCCAGGGCGCCCTCGGAGTCGTCCTCCTCGGGCTGGGCGTCCAGCGAGCTGGCGGTGTACGCGTTGCTCGCCGCCATGCCCTCGACGACCTCCTCGTCGCTGAGGCCGAGGCGGACGGCGAGCTCGCGGACGGTCGGGGCGCGGTCGAGGCGCTGGGCGAGCTCGTCGCCGGCCTTGGCCAGGTCCAGGCGGAGCTCCTGGAGCCGCCGGGGCACCCGGACGGCCCAGCTGGTGTCGCGGAAGAACCGCTTGATCTCGCCGACGATCGTGGGCATAGCGAACGTGGGGAATTCCACACCGCGGCTCAGTTCGAATCGGTCGATCGCCTTGATCAGTCCGATCGTGCCGACCTGGACGATGTCCTCCATCGGTTCGCTCCGGGAGCGGAACCGGCCCGCCGCGAACTTCACCAGCGCGAGGTTCAATTCGACGAGTGTGTTGCGGACATATGCATATTCGTGGGTGCCCTCTTCGAGGGTCTCCAGACGCTCGAACAGCGTCTTGGACAGGGCCCGGGCGTCCAGCGGCCCCACCTCGTCGAACGGCGGGATCTCGGGAAGCCCGAGGTCCTGCAGGTCGGCGGGGTGGTGGTTCGTCGACGCCGTCAGCGCCTCCGCGGATCCTCCGGCGGTGTCCGCCTGCCGAAGCGTATGGGCGTCGAGCTGGGATGCCATGGTCTCCTCCCTCGGTCGGCCCGGGGCTGCCGCCCGGATTCGGACTGCTGCTTCGCCGCGGCGCCTCCTGGTAGCCGTGTCAAGACATCTCCTTTACAGCCCTACCCGCTTTCGCTTACGGATTGCAAGTTCGGGCCGGGATTTCTTTGCGTCTCCTCCATGACCCGCGCACGACCCGCCCGCCGTGAGGACATAGAGTGCGGTGGTCGCGCGGTGGACGGGGAGAGCATTCCGTGACACCGGTGACCCCGGTGCCCGCGGAAGACCGACTACCGCGGCGTACCTGAACGGCGTAGGGTTTCGAGAGCGCAGTCGCAGGCAACCAGGAGGGACGCGCATGGACCGCGGGGTGGTCGGTACGGCCGGCCGGGACCGTCTCAGTGTCGCCGTGCGGCGGCAGGGACACTGTGCGATCTTCACGCCCGCGGGCGAGCTCGACCACCACACGGCCGAGTTGTTGCGCGAGCCGATGGAGCGCATGGTCGACGAGGGATCCCACAAGCTGGTGGTGGACTGCTCGAAGCTGGAGTTCTGCGACTCCACCGGGCTGAACGTCCTGCTCGGCGCCCGGCTCAAGGCCGAGGCCGCCGGGGGCGAGGTCCACCTGGCCGGGATGCTCCCCGCCGTCTCCCGGGTGTTCGAGATCACCGGGGCGGAAGCGGTCTTCACCGTGCACGACACCCTTGCGGAAGCACTGGCCGAATGACGTGAGTGCCCACCGTCGTGACGGCCGTGGCCAGGCTGCCGCAATCCAGGGGTGTTGCGCGGGTCCGGTCGGGCAGAAGATTCCTCGAACTGTCGGACATCGGTGAGGTGACGCGCTGATGAGCACTACCCGGCCCTTTGTGCCGGACGATCGCGGCCGGGACCCTGCGGACCCGGGCAACGCGGGCGTTCCCGAAGCCGGGCGTGACCATCAGGTGCGGCGGGTCAATCTGGAAGGCGCGACGGGTGTGGTGCCGATGGCCCGGGACTTCACCCGTCAGGCGCTCTACGACTGGGGCTGGCTGCCCGCGGCCGACGAGGACGCGCGCGCGGCGGCCGAGGACATCCTCCTGGTGGTCTCCGAGCTGGTGACCAACGCCTGCCTGCATGCCGGCGGCCCGCACGAGCTGCTGCTGCGCCGCGCGGCCAAGCAGCTGCGCCTGGAGGTCACCGACGGCGGAACGGGCTCCCCGGCGCCGCGCACCCCGCATCGGGCGGGCCGCCCGGGCGGCCACGGGATGTTCATCGTCGAGCGGCTCTGCCTGGACTGGGGCGTCGTCCCCGACCCGGGCGGCCACGGCAAGACCGTCTGGGCCGAGCTGGCGCGCCCGGTCTGACGTTCCACGACACGCCCGAGGGCCCCGGAAGATCATCTTCCGGGGCCCTCGGCTGTCAGCGTCCGCTCAGTGCCCACTCAGTGGACGTCGCCCATCAGCTTGATGATCCTCTTGCGGTACAGGACCACGGCGACACCCGCGAGCGCCACCACGGCGCCCTGGATGGCGAACGACGCCTGCGACAGGAACGCGTCCCCGACCACCAGCTGGGTGATCGCCGCCACGCAGTCGCCCGCGGTCACCGCGAGGAACCACAGGCCCATCACCTGACCGGCGTACTTCGCCGGGGCCAGCTTGGTGGTCACCGACAGGCCCACCGGCGACAGCGACAGCTCGGCGACCGTCTGGATCAGGTAGACCGACGTCAGCCACAGCGGCGAGACCTTCACCCCGCCGGAGGCCGCCGCCTGCGCCACCATCATCACGCCGAAGGAGATGCCGATACCGATCAGGCCGTAGGCGAACTTCATGGTGGTGCTGGGGTTGCGGCGGCCCAGCCGCACCCACAGCGCGGCGATGACCGGCGCCAGCGCCATGATGAACAGCGGGTTCAGCGACTGGAACCAGCTGCTGGGGAAGGCGAAGCCCCACAGGGTGCCCGCGGTGTTGTCGTTGGCGAAGACCGTCAGCGTCGAACCGGACTGGTCGTAGATCATCCAGAAGACCGCGGCGGCCAGGAAGAACCAGATGTACCCGGTCATCTTGGACCGGTCGTCCGCGGACAGCTCCCGGTCGCGGCGGATCCGCACGAAGTACCAGGCGGGCAGCGCCAGTCCCATCAGCGACAGCGGCCACAGCGCCCAGTTGATGGTGAACGAGCCGGTGGCGACCACGACGCCGTAGAAGACGACGGCGGCGGCGGCCCACAGCGCGGCCTTCCGCAGCAGCGCGGTGCGCTCGGCGGCGCCCAGCGGCGTCGGGACGACGTTGCTGCGCGCGCTCAGGTGCCGGGTGCCGAGCAGGTACTGGGTCAGGCCCAGCGCCATGCCGACGCCGGCCAGCGCGAACCCGACGTGCCAGTTGACCTTCTGGCCGACCGTGCCGATGACCAGCGGCGCGGCGAAGGCACCGAGGTTGATGCCCATGTAGAAGATGGTGAACGCGCCGTCGCGGCGGGCGTCGTTGCGGTCCGGGTACAGGTGGCCGACCATCGTGGAGATGTTGGCCTTGAGCAGGCCGGACCCGACCGCGATGAAGACCAGGCCGACGAAGAACGACGCCTCGAACGGCACGGCCAGCAGGAAGTGGCCGCACATGATGATCACACCGGCGATGGCGACCGTCTTGCGCGGTCCCCACAGGCGGTCCGCGATCCAGCCGCCGGGCATCGCCAGCAGGTACACACAGGCGTTGTAGACCGAGTAGATGGCGGCGCCGGTCGCCGCCGCGAAGCCGAGCCCGCCCTTGGCGGCCGGGGCCACCAGATAGAGCACCAGCAGCGCTCGCATACCGTAGAAGCTGAAGCGCTCCCACATCTCGGTCATGAACAGGGTGGCCAGGCCGCGCGGGTGGCCGAAGAAGGTCTTGCCGCCGGAAGCAGGGGTGTCCTGCGCGGCGGCGCCCTCCGTCAGGCTGGACGCCATGGGTCGATCCTCGTGTCTTCTGGACGCGTGCCGTGTGAGCGCGCCCGGGTGGGAGCCGGTTTCCGGCGGTGCACCGGAGGGGCTTTGCCGCACAACAAGAGACCTCCGGCGCGTCGTTGGGGGCCGTAGGTCTCCAGGCGGTACTTAGTACTGCCTTACCACCATAGGTCAGGACCTGTGAGCATTGCACCGACCTGAGAGGGAGATCACAGGGGCGCCCGGAGGCACGCGACGCTCCTGACATGTGCTCCCGGCCATCGGAGTGATCCTGGCTACGCCCGACCGTGCGCCCGTGGTCTCCGCCTTCCGGACTACCATCAGGCCATGACCCGCGTACTGCTCGCCGAGGACGACGCCTCCATCTCGGAACCCCTGGCACGCGCGCTGCGCCGCGAAGGCTACGAGGTCGAGGTACGGGAGGACGGGCCGACGGCACTCGACGCCGGCCTGCAGGGTGCGGTGGACCTGCTGGTGCTGGATCTCGGACTGCCGGGCATGGACGGCCTGGAGGTCTGCCGCCGGCTGCGCACCGAGGGGCACGGCTTCCCGGTCCTGGTGCTGACCGCCCGCGCCGACGAGGTGGACACCGTGGTGGGCCTGGACGCCGGCGCCGACGACTACGTGACCAAGCCGTTCCGCCTCGCCGAACTGCTCGCCCGGGTGCGGGCCCTGCTGCGGCGCGGCAGCACCGAGGCGCAGCCCGCCACCCAGGGCGTGCGCATCGACGTCGAGTCGCACCGCGCCTGGATCGGCGAGGAGGAACTCTCCCTGACCGCCAAGGAGTTCGACCTGCTGCGGGTGCTGGTCCGGGACGCCGGCCGGGTCGTCACCCGCGACCAGCTGATGCGCGAGGTGTGGGACACCACCTGGTGGTCCTCCACGAAGACCCTCGACATGCACATCTCCTGGCTGCGCAAGAAGCTCGGCGACGACGCCGCCAACCCGCGCTACATCTCCACCGTGCGCGGCGTGGGCTTCCGTTTCGAGAAGAACTAGCGGCACTCCGCCATGCGCCGCCGGCTGATCAACTCCACGCTCGCCGTGGTCCTCGTGGTGATCGCGGTCTTCGGCGTCTCGCTGGTGATCGTGGAGAGCCGGACCATCGACGGCAGCGCCAAGGACAGCGTCCGCTCCGACGCCGTCCAGCTGGTCGGCGTGGTGGAGAACCGCCTGGCGGCCGGCGAGAAGGTCACCGCGTCGGCGCTCGGCCGGCAGATCGACCCCGCGCGGTACGCGGTGGTCACGCTGCCGGGCAGCCCGGACATCCGGCTCGGCAGCCCGCCGGCCGGCCAGGTCATCCGGTACCAGCAGATCGGGCCGCACGGCGAGAGCGCGCTGGTGGAGGAGAGCCACTCGGTCGTCACCCGGGAGGTCGACCGCACGGTCCTGGTGATACTCACCGTCGCCCTGCTGGCGGTCGCGGCCGCCGTCGTCCTCGCCGTGCAGCAGGCCCGGCGGCTCGCCGCGCCGCTGGTGGACCTCGCCGAGACCGCGGAGCGGCTGGGCTCCGGCGACCCGCGCCCCCGGCACCGCCGCTACGGCGTCCCGGAGCTGGACCGGGTCGCGGACGTGCTGGACACCAGCGCCGAGCGGATCGCCCGCATGCTCACCGCCGAGCGCCGCCTCGCCGCCGACGCCTCCCACCAGCTGCGCACCCCGCTGACCGCGCTGTCCATGCGGCTGGAGGAGATCATCGGCACCGACGACCACGACACCGTCAAGGAGGAGGCGTCGATCGCGCTGGTGCAGGTCGAGCGGCTGACGGACGTGGTGCAGCGGCTGCTGACGAACTCCCGAGACCCGCGCTCGGGCTCGGCGGTCGCCTTCGAGCTCGACGAGGTCATCAAGCAGCAGATGGACGAGTGGCGCCCCGCCTACCGCGGTGAGGGCCGCACCATCAACCGCACCGGCACCCGGGGCCTGCGGGCCGTCGGCACGCCGGGCGCGGTCGCCCAGGTGCTCGCCACGCTGATCGAGAACGCGCTGATGCACGGCGCCGGCTCGGTCGGCATCCACACCCGCGTCACCGGCAACCAGACGGTCGTCGAGGTCACCGACGAGGGGCAGGGCGTCCCGCCCGACCTGGGCTCGCGGGTCTTCGAGCGCACCGTCAGCGGCCGCAACTCCACCGGGCTGGGGCTGGCCGTCGCCCGGGACCTGGCGGAGGCCGACGGAGGCCGTCTGGAGCTGCTCCAGCTGCGCCCGCCGGTCTTCGCGCTCTTCCTGGGCCGTGAAGGCCGTGAGGGCCGTGAGGGCCGTGAGGGCCGCGAGGGCCGCGAGCAAGGGCAGCAGGGGCAGCACGCCCGGGACGGCGCCGCGGACACGGCGAAGGGCCGCCCCGTTGCCGGGGACGGCCCTTCCGTTCGCTGATGCCCCGCGCGGCGCGCGCC
>JBEHXI010000207.1:0-13351 GCA_048498775.1 Actinomycetota bacterium
GGTGCCGTTGCTCCGGTTGCGGCGTTCGAGCACCGGTCGATCGTGCGGGAGGGAGGGGGGTTCCCGCAAGAATCCTGCCCGAATTCGGGCAGCCGGCGCTCGAACGCCGCGGTCAGGGAGGGCCTTGGAGGCGGCACCCGGCCCGCGGTGCCCGGTACGACGTGCTTACGCCGACAGGCCCATCTCCCTCGCGATCAGCATGCGCTGGACCTCGCTGGTGCCCTCGCCGATCTCCAGGATCTTGGAGTCCCGCCAGAAACGGGCGACCGGGAACTCGTTCATGAAGCCGTAGCCGCCGTGGATCTGGGTGGCCTCGCGGGCGTTGGTGACCGCGATCTCCGAGGAGTACAGCTTGGCCACCGCCGCCTCCTTCTTGAACGGCTCGCCGTGCAGCAGCCGGGAGGCGGCGTCCCGCCAGGCCAGCCGGGCGGTGTGGGCGCGCATCTCCATGTCGGCCAGCTTGAACTGGATCGCCTGGTTGGCGCCGATCGGCTTGCCGAACGCCTTGCGGGTGTGGGCGTAGGCCACCGACTCGTCGACGCAGCCCTGGGCCAGCCCGGTCGCCAGCGCGGCGATCGCGATGCGGCCCTCGTCCAGGATGCGCAGGAACTGGGCGTAGCCGCGGCCGATCTCGCCGAGCAGGTTGGCCCGGGGCACCCGGACGTCGGCGAAGGACAGCTCACGGGTGTCCGAGGCGTTCCAGCCCACCTTGGAGTACGGCTTGGCGACCGTGAAGCCGGGCGTACCGGACGGCACGATGATCGACGATATCTCCGGCCGGCCGTCGGGCTTGCGGCCGGTGACCGCGGTGACCGTGACCAGGCCGGTGATGTCCGTGCCGGAGTTGGTGATGAAGCACTTGGTGCCGTTGATCACCCACTCGCCGGTGGCCTCGTCCAGGGTGGCGGTGGTGCGGGTGCCGCCCGCGTCGGAGCCGCCCTCCGGCTCGGTCAGCCCGAACGCGCCGAGGATCTCGCCCGAGCACAGCCGCGGCAGCCACTCGCGCTTCTGCTCCTCCGTGCCGAACCGGAAGATCGGCATCGCGCCCAGCGACACCCCGGCCTCCAGGGTGATCGCCACCGAGGAGTCGACGCGGGCCAGCTCCTCCAGGGCGAGGCAGAGCGCGAAGTAGTCGCCGCCCATGCCGCCGTACTCCTCGGGGAACGGCAGGCCGAACAGGCCCATGCGTCCCATCTCGCGCACGATCTCGTAGGGGAACTCGTGCTGCTCGTAGTAATCGCCGATCTTGGGCGCGACCACGTCGTGCGCGAACGCCTCGACGGTGCTGCGCAGTTCCTCGTACTCGGCGGGCAGCCGGTGGTCGATCGTCATGGGGGTCACAACTCCTCGTGGGAGAGGGCGCGGACGGTACGGGAGGGGCTGGGGCGGCCCAGGTGCGCCGCCATCCACACGCTGGTGGCGACGAGGCGCTTGAGATCGACCCCGGTGTCGATGCCGAGCCCGGTCAGCATCCACACGAGGTCCTCGGTGGCCAGGTTTCCGGTGGCGCTCTTGGCGTAGGGGCAGCCACCGATGCCTCCGGCGGAGGCGTCGACGGTGGTGACGCCCGAGCGGAGCGCGGCCAGGGTGTTGGCCAGGGCCTGGCCGTAGGTGTCGTGGAAGTGGACGGCGAGGTGCTCGCTGCCGAGGCCCGCCTCGTTCAGCGCCGTGAGCAGCGCCGTGACATGGCCGGGGGTGGCCACGCCGATGGTGTCGCCGAGGCTGATCTCGGTGCAGCCCAGGTCGTACAGGCGGCGGGCGACCCGGACGACCTGGGGCACCGGCACCGGGCCCTCCCACGGGTCGCCGAAGCACATCGACAGGTAGCCGCGCACCGTCGCCCCGGCGTCCCGGGCCCGGGTGACCACCGGTTCGAACATGGCCAGCGACTCGTCGACCGTGCGGTTGAGGTTGGCCTTGGCGAACGACTCGGTGGCGCTGCCGAAGACGGCGATCTCCCGCACGCCCAGGGCCAGGGCGCGGTCGAGGCCGCGCTCGTTGGGCACCAGGGCGGGCAGCCGGGCGCCGAGGCCGTCCAGCATCGGCACCAGCCGCTCGGCGTCGGCGAGTTGGGGCACCCATTTCGGGTGGACGAAGCTGGTCGCCTCGATGGTCTCCAGGCCCGCCTCGGCAAGGCGGCGGATGAAGTCGGCCTTGACCTCGGTGGGGACGACGGCCTTCTCGTTCTGCAGGCCGTCGCGCGGGCCGACCTCGTGGATCCGCACCCGGTCCGGCAGCCCGTCGAGGGGAAAGGCCATGGGAAGTCCGGCGATCGTCATGACTGCTCCCGTGGGGTGACGACGGCGAGCACCTGGTCCATGGCCACGGTGCTGCCGGGAGTGACGTCGATCTCGGTGACCGTGCCGTCGTGCGGGGCGGTGATGACGTGCTCCATCTTCATCGCCTCGACGACCAGCAGGCTCTGGCCCGCGGTGACCTCCTCGCCCCGCGCGGCCTTCACCACGGTGACGGTGCCCGGCATCGGCGCGGTCAGCGTGCCCGCGTGGGCGCCGGCCGCCCCGCCGCGCAGCGCGGCCTCCACCGGGTCGTGGCCGGTGACGTGCCAGCCGTCGCCGTCCCGGCCCAGCCACTCGCCCGCGTAGGTGAAGGACTGGGTGATCCCGTCCCACCGCAGCAGGACGCGGTCTCCGTCGAGGGCGAGGGTGGCGGGCACCGGGTCGGTGTCGCCGACGCGGACCTCGCCGTCCCGCACCCGTACGGCCACCGGCTCGTGGCCCGGTATCCGCAGGTGGTGCACCGTCCAGGCGGGCTCGCCGCCCAGCCGCCAGCCGCTGGGCACCGAGAACGGGTCCGTCCAGCCGCCGTCCGCCGCGGGCCGCAGTGCCGCCTGCCGCAGCAGCGCCGCCGCCGCGTACACCTCGTCGGGCACCTCTCCGGCCAGCAGCCCGGCGGCGTCCCGGTCGATCAGGCCGGTGTCCATGTCCCCGCTGACCACGTCCGGGTGGGCCAGCAGCCGCCGCAGGAAACCGGTGTTGGTGTCCACACCGAGCACGGTGGTGTCCGCCAGAGCGGCCCGCAGCCGGCGCAGCGCGGTCGCGCGGTCCGGGCCGTGGGCGATGACCTTGGCGACCATGGGGTCGTAGGAGGTGCCGACCTCGGTGCCCGCGGCGAGACCGGAGTCCACCCGCACGCCCTCGCCGGCCGGTTCGCGCAGCGCGAGCACGGTGCCGGCGGACGGCAGGAAGTCCACCCGCTCACCGGTGGCCCGCGCGGTCTCGGCGCAGATCCGGGCCTCCACGGCGTGCCCGGTCAGCTCGATGCCGTCCTGGCCGAACGGCAGCCGCTCCCCGGCGGCGACCCGCACCTGCCACTCGACCAGGTCCAGCCCGGTGACCAGCTCGGTGACCGGGTGCTCCACCTGGAGCCGGGTGTTCATCTCCATGAAGCAGTACGCGGAGGGGTCGGCCCCGGGGACGATGAACTCCACGGTGCCGGCGCCGACATAGCCGCAGGAGCGGGCCGCCTGCACCGCGGCCGCGCCCATCGCGGCCCGGGTCGCCTCGTCCAGCAGGACGGAGGGGGCCTCCTCGATCACCTTCTGGTGGCGGCGCTGCAGCGAGCACTCGCGTTCCCCGAGGTGGACGACGTTGCCGTGGCCGTCGGCGAGCACCTGGATCTCGATGTGGCGGGGGCGGTCGATCCAGCGCTCCACCAGCAGCGTGTCGTCGCCGAACGAGCCGCGCGCCTCACGCCGGGCGGCGGCGATCTCCTCGGCGAGCCGCGCCTCGTCCCGCACCAGCCGCATGCCCTTGCCGCCGCCGCCCGCGGAGGGCTTGAGCAGCACCGGGGTGCCGATCTCCCGCGCGGCGGCGATGAGCTGATCGTCCGTCAGGCCGCTGCCGCTGCTGCCGGGGACCACCGGGACGCCGGCGGCCCGGACCGTCTCCTTGGCGCGGATCTTGTCGCCCATCAGCTCCACCGCGCTCGCCGGCGGCCCGATGAAGACCAGGCCGGCGTCGGCGCAGGCCAGGGCGAACGCGGCGTTCTCCGCGAGGAATCCGTAGCCGGGGTGGACGGCCTGCGCGCCGGTGCGCCGCGCCGCCTCGATCAGCCGCTCGGCGGACAGATAGCTCTCCGTGGCGGCCGCCGGGCCGATGCGCACCGCGGTGTCCGCGGCGCGGACGTGCCGCGCCCCCGCGTCGGCGTCGGAGTAGACGGCGACGGAGCGGATGCCGAGCCGCCGCAGCGTGCGGATCACCCGGACGGCGATCTCCCCGCGGTTGGCGACCAGGACTGTCTCGAACATCTGGTGATCTCCCCTACATCCTGAAGACGCCGTAGCCGGGTGCGAGCGGACCGCGTTCCGGGAGTGGCGCGTTGGCACAGGCGGTGAGCGCCAGCCCGAGGACGGTGCGCGTCTCCAGCGGGTCGATCACGCCGTCGTCCCACAGCCGGGCCGTGGCGTAGTAGGCGTTGCCCTGGGTCTCGTACTGGGCGCGGATCGGGGCCTTGAAGCGCTCCTCCTCCTCGGCGGGCCACTCCTGGCCGGCCGCCTCCAGCTGGTCCCGCTTGACCGTGGCCAGGACGGACGCAGCCTGCTCGCCGCCCATCACCGAGATCTTGGCGTTGGGCCACATCCACAGGAAGCGGGGGGAGTAGGCCCGGCCGCACATCGAGTAGTTGCCCGCGCCGTAGGAACCGCCGATGACCACCGTCAGCTTGGGGACCCGGGTGCAGGCCACGGCGGTGACCATCTTGGCGCCGTGCTTGGCGATGCCGCCCGCCTCGTAGCTGCGGCCGACCATGAAGCCGGAGATGTTCTGGAGGAACAGCAGCGGGATGCCGCGCTGGTCGCACAGCTCGATGAAGTGGGCGCCCTTGAGCGCGGACTCGCCGAACAGGATGCCGTTGTTGGCCACGATGCCCACCGGGTGGCCGTGCAGCCGGGCGAAGCCGGTGACCAGCGTGGTGCCGTACTCGGCCTTGAACTCCGCGAAGCGGCTGCCGTCCACCAGGCGGGCGATGACCTCGCGGACGTCGTAGGGGGTGCGCGGGTCGGCCGGGACGGCGCCGCGCAGCCCGGCCGGATCGACGGCCGGCTCCTCGGCCGGCGCGACCGTCCAGGGCAGCGGGCCGCGCCCGGGCAGCGTGGCGACGATGTTCCGCACGATCCGCAGCGCGTGCGCGTCGTCCTCCGCGAGGTGGTCGGTGACCCCGGAGACCTTGGAGTGCACCTCGCCGCCGCCCAGCTCCTCGGCGGTGACCACCTCGCCCGTCGCCGCCTTCACCAGCGGCGGGCCGCCGAGGAAGATCGTGCCCTGCTCGCGCACGATCACCGCCTCGTCGCTCATCGCCGGGACGTACGCCCCGCCGGCCGTGCAGGAGCCCATGACCGCCGCGATCTGCGGGATGCCGCGCGCCGACATGGTGGCCTGGTTGTAGAAGATCCGGCCGAAGTGCTCGCGGTCGGGGAAGACCTCGTCCTGACGCGGCAGGAAGGCGCCGCCGGAGTCCACCAGGTAGACGCACGGCAGCCGGTTCTCCAGGGCCACCTCCTGGGCCCGCAGGTGCTTCTTGACCGTCATCGGGTAGTACGTGCCGCCCTTGACCGTGGCGTCGTTGGCCACCACGACCACCTCGCGCCCGGACACCCGGCCGATTCCGGCGATCACCCCGGCGGCCGGCGCCTGCCCCTCGTACATGCCGTCGGCGGCCAGCGGCGCCAGCTCCAGGAACGGCGAGCCCGGGTCGAGCAGCCGGTCCACCCGCTCGCGGGGCAGCAGCTTGCCGCGCGCGGTGTGCCGGGCCCTGGCCTTCTCGCCGCCGCCCAGCCGCGCGGCGGCCAGCTTCTCCCGCAGCTGCGCGGACAGCTCGGCGTGCGCCGCGACGTTGGCGGCGTAGGCATCCGACGCCGGATCGACGGCGCTGCGCAGCACGGGCGCGGCCGGCGGCGGCGCCAGGGCCGTCGCCGGTGCCCGCGACGGTGCCGGCGTCGGGACCGGTGGTGTCAGGTCCGGTGGTGCGGACTCACGCATGGCGTCGAGCTCCCTTGCTCGCAGACCCAAGCCTCACAGCGGATCGGGCGTCCCTCAAGGCGGGCTGGGCCGTTCCGGCGGCCCGCTCCGCGGTCGGTGGCTCCGTCCGGCCTGTCCCGGCTTGTTCTGTTCTGGCTCTCGTGACTCTCGGTGACTCTCGGTGGTGCCCGGTGGCGCTCAATGGCTCTGGATGGCTCTGGATGGCTCTGGATGGCTCTGGATGACTTTCGCGATCAAGCGCCCAGGTTAATCATCGTTAACCTGTCTCCCCTACGTTAACGCTCGCTAACGCTCCTTGTCTAGAATGCTTCTCATGCAGCCCACGGAGCCGACGCAGACCGGCAAGGCCAAGGCCCCCGCCGGGGCCACCCGGCGCGAGCAGATCCTCAAGGAGGCCGCGCGGCTCTTCGCCGAGCGCGGCTTCCACGGCGTCGGCGTCGACGAGATCGGGGCCGCGGTCGGCATCAGCGGCCCCGGGCTCTACCGGCACTTCCCGGGCAAGGAGGCGATGCTCGCCGAGCTGCTGGTGGGCATCAGCGGCCGGCTGTTCACCGAGGGCAAACGGCGCGTCGAGCAGGCCCCGGACGCCGCCGCCGCGCTGGACTCCCTGGTGCGCGGGCACACCGACTTCGCGCTGGACGACCGCCCGCTGATCGTTCTGCACGACCGGGAGCTGGAGCGGCTGCGCGAGTCGGACCGCAAGCTGGTGCGCCAGCTCCAGCGGCAGTACGTGGAGCTGTGGGTGGAGGTGGTCCGCAAGGAGCACCCGCAGGCCTCCGAGCCCGAGGTGCGCGCCGCGGTCCACGCGGTGTTCGGTCTGCTCAACTCCACCCCGCGGCTCGGCCCGGCCGGTGTTCTGCCGGGACGCGCGGGCACCGCCGCCCTGCTGCGCCGGCTCGCGCACGGAGCGTTCGCCGCGCTCGGCTGAGCCCCTGCAGAGACCTCCAGGGCCCGCCAGAGCCCTCCAGAGCCCTCCAGAGCCCGCCAGAGACCTGCGGAGACCTCCAGAGACCCCTCCAGGGACCTGCAGAGACCTGCAGAGCCCTGCAGAGACCTCCCGGGCCCGCCCCAGGCCAGGCTCCGGGCTCGGTCTTCGTCATGCCTGCTCACGGTCCGGTTCACGTCCCGGAGCTGGACAGATTCGCCGACTCGGAAGTAACTTGCTGAGCGCTTGCTTAGTCTTCTCCATCCGGCCACCGCAGGGAGGCGCACAGTGCGTCGCACGGTTTTCAACGAGGACCACGAGGCGTTCCGCTCCACGATCCGCGACTTCATCGCCAGCGAGGTCGTGCCCGTGTACCACGAGTGGGGGGAGGCGGGGCACGCGCCGCGCGACTTCTACTACAAGCTCGGCGAACTGGGCGTCTTCGGCATCGAGGTCCCGGAGGAGTACGGCGGCGCCGGTGAGACCAGCTTCAAGTTCAACGCGATCATCTCCGAGGAGTGCGCCCGCGCCGGCGTCAGCTTCGGCGGCAGCAGCGTCCACACCGCCCTGTGCCTGCCGTACATCCTCAAGTACGCCAACGACGAGCAGAAGAAGCGCTGGCTGCCGAAGTTCGTCTCCGGCGAGATGATGACCGCCATCGCCATGACCGAGCCGGGCACCGGCTCCGACCTGGCCGGCATGCGCACCACCGCGAAGCTCTCCGAGGACGGCACCCACTACATCCTCAACGGCGCCAAGACCTTCATCACCGGCGGCGTGCTCGCCGACCGCGTCCTGGTGTGCTGCCGTACCTCCGCGCCCACCCCCGAGGACCGCCGCGGCGGCATATCCATCCTGGTCGTGGACACCAAGAGCGAGGGCTACGCGGTCGGCCGCAAGCTGGAGAAGCTGGGCCTGCGCTCCTCCGACACCGCCGAGCTGTCCTTCACCGACGTCAAGGTCCCCGTCGAGGACCTGCTCGGCGAGGAGGGCAAGGCGTTCACCTACCTGACCCACAACCTCCCGCAGGAACGTCTCGGCATCGCGGTCGGCGCCTACGCCCAGGCCGCCGCGGCCGTGCGGTTCGCCACCGAGTACGTCAAGGAGCGCACCGTCTTCGGCAAGAAGGTCGCCGAGTTCCAGAACACCAAGTTCGTCCTGGCCGACTGCAAGGCCGAGGTGGACGCCGCCCAGGCGGTCGTGGACCGGGCCCTGGAGGCCCACGACGCGGGCGAGCTGACCGTCGCCGACGCCGCCTCCGCCAAGCTGTTCTGCACCGACGTGGCCGCCCGCGTCATCGACAAGTGCCTCCAGCTGCACGGCGGCTACGGCTACATGTGGGAGTACCCGATCTCCCGCCTGTACGCCGACACCCGCGTCACCCGCATCTACGGCGGCACCAGCGAGGTCATGCGGTCCATCATCGCCAAGTCGATGGGCCTGTGACCCCGCGCGCCCGCGGTGGCGCGCCGAGTGGCGAACCGAGTGGTGAACCGATGAACGAGAACCGATGAACGACAGCCTGCAGTCCCTGCTCGACCTGCTCGATCTGGAGCAGGTCGAACGGGACATCTTCCGCGGCCAGAGCCGCCCCTCGCTGATCCCGCGGGTCTTCGGCGGCCAGGTCGCGGCCCAGGCGCTGGTCGCCGCGGGCCGCACCGTCCCCGAGGAGCGGGCGGCGCACTCGCTCCACGCGTACTTCCTGCGCCCCGGGGATCCGGGCGCGCCGATCGTCTACGACGTGGACCGCATCCGCGACGGCCGCTCCTTCACCACCCGCCGGGTGGTGGCCATCCAGCACGGCCAGCCGATCTTCCACCTGTCGGCGTCCTTCCAGGTCCCCGAGGAGGGGCTGGAGCACGCCGAGCCGATGCCCGACGCGCCCGACCCGGAGACGCTGCCGACCGCCGAGGAGATGCTGCCCCGGTACGCGGACCGCTTCCCCGACCCGTCGATCGTGGAGCGGATCATCGAGACGCGGGCCGAGGTGGACCTGCGCTATGTGGCGGACCCGCCGTTCGTCACGGCCGGCCGGCGGCGCGAGCCGCGCTCCCAGGTGTGGTTCCGCGCCCGCGGCAAACTGGACGGCCCGATCGACCAGCCGCTGCTGCACGTCTGCCTGGCCACGTACGTCTCCGACATGACGCTCCTGGACTCCGTGCTGCTGGCCCACGGGCGGGGCGGCTGGGCGGTGGGCGACGTGGTCGGCGCGAGCCTGGACCACGCGATGTGGTTCCACCGGCCGTTCCGCGCGGACGAGTGGCTGCTGTACGACCAGCAGAGCCCGTCGGCGTCCGGCGGGCGCGGGCTGGGCACGGCCCGCATCTACACCCGGGACGGACGGCTGGCCGTCTCGGTGATCCAGGAGGGTCTGGTCCGCATCCCGCGCTGAGCGACGGCCGCCCGCCCCCGGTCCACCGGCGGGCGGGCGGCTCCCGGCGTGTTCCGGCGTGTTCCGGCGGGTCAGTCGGCCGGCCCGGCCAGTCCTGCCGCAGACAGCAGATAGGCGGTCATCGGGGCGTAGTAGTGCGGGACGACGTGGTCGTCCAGCGGCACCGTGGCCAGCAGCCTGCCCTCGGCCTCGCCCACGAACAGGGCCGGGTCGTTGCAGTCCGCGAAGCCGACCGCGTCGACGCCCCGCTGGCCCGCGTACCCGGCCCAGCCGTGGTCGGCGACCACCAGCTCCGGCAGCGGGCGCCCCTGCCGCTCCAGCGCGTGCAGGATGGCGGCCATCGGCTCGGGGGAGTGGGTGTGCACCAGGGCCGCGTTGCGCAGCACCATCGCCACGCCGCCCATCTGGAGCAGCCGGCCGTCGTCACCGTGCAGCCCGTCCGGGATGGCCATGACCTCGCAGCCCGCGGCCCGCAGCGCCGCCGCGACCTCCTGGTGCACGCCGAGCAGCCCGCCCGGGTGCCCGGTGGCGAACAGGACCCGCTGCCGGCCCTCGGCGGCCTTGCGCAGCGCGACGCCCATCCGGTCCAGGGCGTCCATGGTGCGTTCCGGGTCGATGGTGTCCTGGCCGGAGCGGTGGGCCGGGTCGGCGACCACGCCGCAGCGCTCCGCCATCAGCGCCAGCACCGCCTCCTCGTCCGTCCAGCGGTCGCCGAGCTCCAGTCCCAGCCAGTAGTAGCGGTTGCCCGCCGCGAGCTCTCTGTAGTGGTCGAGGTTGTTCTCCCGGCTGGTGGCGACGTCACCGGCGATACGGGTGCGTATGAGGTGGTCGATGAGCGACTGGCGGGACGGGACGCGGTGCATCGGCATACCCCCATTGTCGCGTGCGCCGGACGGTCATCCGACAACCCGCTGACCGGGCCCGGCCGGCCGCCCACGCCCGGTCTGGACGTTTGCTCCAGTCCGGTGCCGCCCGATGGACGAAACGTACACTTCAGCGCGGTCCGGCCGGACGCCTAGCGTGAGGCGGGAGGCGACCACCGTCCCCTCCCGCCGGCCGTCCCCGGGCACCCCCGGCGACGGCGCACCACACCTGACCCCACCGGAAGGCAGTGATCATGAGCCCCACCGAGCCGCGCGGCCCCGTCGACTCCTCCCGCGTCCCCCGTTACGCGGGACCGGCGACCTTCGCCCGGCTGCCCCGCCTGGACGAGGTCCCGGCCGCCGACATCGCCGTGGTGGGCGTGCCGTTCGACACCGGGGTCTCCTACCGGCCGGGCGCGCGCTTCGGCGGCAACGCCATCCGCGAGGCCTCGCGGCTGCTGCGCCCGTACAACCCGGCGCAGGACGCCTCCCCGTTCGCGCTCGCGCAGGTCGCGGACGCCGGCGACATCGCCGTCAACCCGTTCGACATCCGGGAGGCCGTCGAGACCGTGGAGGCGGCCGCGGGCGACCTGCTCTCCGGCGGGTCGCGGCTGGTGACGCTGGGCGGCGACCACACCATCGCGCTGCCGCTGCTGCGGGCCGTCGCCCGCGAGCACGGGCCGGTGGCGCTGCTGCACTTCGACGCCCATCTGGACACCTGGGACACCTACTTCGGCGCCGAGTACACCCACGGCACGCCGTTCCGCCGGGCCGTCGAGGAGGGCATCCTCGACACCGCGGCGCTCTCCCACGTCGGCACCCGCGGCCCGCTGTACGGGCGGGCTGACCTGGACGACGACGAGAAGCTCGGCTTCGGCATCGTGACCTCGGCCGACGTCATGCGGCGCGGCGTGGACGAGGTGGCGCAGCAACTGCGCGAGCGCATCGGGGACCGCCCGCTGTACATCTCGATCGACATCGACGTCCTGGACCCGGCGCACGCGCCCGGCACCGGCACCCCCGAGGCGGGCGGCCTGACCTCCCGGGAACTGCTGGAGATCCTGCGCGGCCTGGCCTCCTGCCGCCTGGTGTCGGCCGACGTCGTGGAGGTCGCCCCGGCGTACGACCACGCGGAGATCACCTCGGTGGCCGCCTCGCACACCGCCTACGAGCTGACGACGATCATGGCCCGCCAGATCGCGGCCGAGCGCGCCGGGGAGTAGGTCCCGCGCCGCAGCCGGTCTGCGACCTTGGTCCCACCCGCCGCCGCGGAAGGATGAAATCCGTGTGGCGCCGTGTTGCACGCTTCCGGCGGAAAGGCTTCATGGAAGAGGCCGAAGAGGGAGGCGTGTCGGGTGGAACAGGGCTGGTTGCGGCGCATCAGCGCCCAGTGCTGGCGGTATCGGCGCAACGTGTTGCTCGCGCTGGGGGCGTCGCTCGCCGGGATGGGCATCACCGCGCTGGTACCGCTGGTACCCCGGTTGATCATCGATGACGTGATCGTCCGGCACACCCAGCCGCTGGCCCCCTGGGCGACCGTGCTGATCGCCGCGGCCGTCGCCGTCTACCTGATGACCTATGTGCGGCGCTACTACGGTGGGCGGCTCGCCCTGGACGTCCAGCACGACCTGCGCACCGCGATGTTCGACTCGATCGTCCGGCTGGACGGGGCGCGGCAGGACGAGCTGGACACCGGGCAGGTCGTCGGGCGGGCCACCAGCGACCTCCAGCTCATCCAGGGACTCCTCTTCATGCTGCCGATGATGATCGGCAACCTGCTGATGTTCGTCGTCTCGCTGGTCGTCATGGCGGTGCTCTCGCCGCTGCTGACGGTGATCGCGCTGGCCATCGCGCCCGCCCTGTGGTTCCTGGCCAACCGCAGCCGCACCCGGCTGTTCCCGGCCACCTGGTACGCGCAGGGGCAGGCGGCGGCCGTGGCCGGTGTCGTGGACGGCGCGGTCACCGGGGTGCGCGTCGTCAAGGGCTTCGGCCAGGAGGCCCAGGAGGAGACCAAGCTCCGGGACGTCAGCCGCCGCCTGTTCGCCGCCCGGATGCGGACCGTGCGCCTCAACGCCCGCTACAACCCGGCGTTGCAGGCCGTGCCGTCCCTCGGCCAGGTCGCGATGCTGGCGCTCGGCGGCTGGATGGCGGTGCGCGGCCAGATCAGCCTGGGCACCTTCGTCGCCTTCTCGACCTATCTCGCCCAGCTCACCGGCCCGGTGCGGATGCTCACCGTGATGCTCACCATGGGCCAGCAGGCGCGGGCCGGGGTCGAGCGGGTCTACCAGCTGATCGACACCGGGCCGCTGATATCCGAGGCACCGGACGCCACGGAACTGCCGGCGGACACCGAGGCGAGCGTCGAGTTCGACGCGGTCGGCTTCGGCTACGACCCGGAGCGGCCGGTGCTCCAGGACCTCACCCTGCGCGTCGCGCCCGGCGAGACGCTCGCCGTGGTGGGCGCCTCCGGGTCGGGCAAGTCCACCGTCTCGCTGCTGCTGCCCCGCTTCTACGACGTGACGGCGGGCGCCGTGCGGATCGGCGGCCACGACGTGCGCGAGCTGACCCTGGACTCCCTGCGGGCGTTCATCGGACTGGTGCCGGAGGACAGCTTCCTGTTCTCGGACACCCTCCGCGCCAACATCTGCTACGGCCGCCCGGACGCCACCGACGAGCAGCTGTACGCCGCCGCGCGGGCCGCGCAGGCCCACGACTTCATCACCGCGCTGCCGGACGGCTACGACACCGTGGTCGGCGAGCACGGCCTGACCCTCTCCGGCGGCCAGCGCCAGCGCGTCGCCCTGGCCCGCGCGGTCCTCACCGACCCCCGGCTGCTGGTGCTGGACGACGCGACCTCCGCGGTGGACGCCCGCGTCGAGGCGGAGATCCACGACGCGCTGCGCGGGGTGATGGCGGGCCGCACCACCGTGCTGATCGCCCACCGCCGCTCCACCCTCGCCCTCGCCGACCGCATCGCCGTCCTGGACGGCGGCCGCCTGGTGGACATCGGTACCGACGAGGAGTTGCAGGAGCGCTGCGCCCGCTACCGCAGCCTGCTCACCGACCCCGACGAACTGGCGGCCGACATCCGCCCCCGCGACGAGCTGGCGCTGGAGAGCCACCCCGCGGAGCTGAACGGCTCCCCGAACGGCTCCTCGAACGGCCAGGTGAACGG